>CANRFR010000051.1 GCA_947629945.1 uncultured Clostridia bacterium
GCTCCGACAGCACCGCGCACATTTGGACTATCTCGTCCGTAACGTGCACCTTGTGGTGCTCCTCGTAATATTTCTTTATGCCGCCCAGCACCTCTATGGTCTCCTCAACGGACGGCTCGTTTACCGTTACCGGCTGGAAGCGGCGCTCGAGAGCGCTGTCCTTTTCGATGTGCTTGCGGTATTCCGAGAACGTCGTCGCGCCGATCACCTGAAGCTCGCCCCTTGAAAGCGCGGGCTTGAAGATGTTCGCGGCGTTCATCGAACCCTCGCTGTCGCCGCCCGTGCCGACCAAGTTATGCACCTCGTCCACGAACAGCATAACGTTGCCCGCGTTTTTGACCTCGTCAATAAGCGACTTTACGCGGCTCTCAAACTGCCCGCGGAACTGCGTGCCCGCCACAAGCGCGGTGAGGTCGAGCAAATACAGCTCCTTGCCCTTTAGTCTGAACGGCACGTCGCCCGAAGCCAGCTTCAGCGCGATCCCCTCGGCTATCGCGGTTTTGCCGACGCCCGGTTCACCGATAAGGCAAGGGTTGTTCTTCGTGCGGCGCGAGAGGATCTGCAAAACTCTGTAGATCTCCTTGTCGCGCCCGATAACCGCGTCTATCTTACCCTCTTTCGCTCTGCGAGTAAGGTTCGTGCAGAACGTTTCGAGACACTTGCGCTTTTTGTCGGGCTTTTCGTTCTTTTTGCGGGGCTTCTTCTCCGAGCCTTTGTCGCCCGCGTCCTTTTTATCTTTCTCGGAAGAACCGAACAGGTTCTTCAAGAAATTCGGCATAGTTCCCGCGCCGCCGCGCTCGAAAAGGTCGTCCTCGTCCTTAGGCTCTTCGATTTCCTCGTCCTCTTCGTCCTCTTCGCCGCCGGGAGTCTCGCCGTCCTTTTCGGGATTATTGCCCAATCCGAATTGATTCAGCATATCCTCGCCGATAAGTCCGTCTTCGCCGAAGATCGACTCGCACGCGCTGTCGAAATCGTCCTCCGAAATTCCCATCTGCTGCAAATACTCGTTGACCTGAGGAAGCCCCAGCTCCTTGGCGCATTTTATGCACAGACCCTCGCTTTTGCGCTCGGAGGCACTCATTGTGGAAACGAACATCACCGCGGGCCGCTTTTTACACCTTGAACACATTATCATATAAGTTGCCACCCTTTCTTTACCGAAAAATCGGTCTTTCATAAAAATTGCTGTCAAAGCCTTATGTTAAAAAATTCAGAAAATCAAAATTATAGAATATCTTAAACAAGAACGTTGAATCGATTGCCGCCTGATTAAACAGTATGGAATTCGCGCCGCTCAGCGAAATTATCAACCGCGTTACAAGGCAAACCACGAACACCGCGAAAAGACCCTCGATAAGTCCCAGAACAAAGCCCAAAAAAGCGTTTACCTTTCCCAAGACAGGTATTTTATTGATAAGCTTCGCCGCCGCGGCGACTATTCTCAATATCAGCCCCACCAAAAAGAAGATCACTGCGAACACTATCGTTCTTATTGTTAAAGTACAGTAAGGCGAAACGACTTGGTTCATTAACGCGTCTTTGAGCGCACCTTTTGTGTCAAACATTTTCAGCACGACCGTTCTTAGCGCGGAAACGCCGATAGTATCTGCGGAAAAGCTGCCGGAAATTTTCGGAATATATTTTCCCGCGCTTTCAAAAATATCGTTCAAGCCCTTCATTTGCGGCGTCTTGACCAAATTTACGGCTATGTACTGTGCCACAGCCAGCTTTCCCAGTCCGTATTTTTCAACGTCGTCCATAGAAAGCTCTGCGGTTTTTCCGTCCGCCGAAGCCAATTGAACGTTGTCGGTTATGCCTATCTTCGCTAAATCTTCAACTGTTATCCCGGTCTCGCGCAGATCTGTTTTGGAAAAGTCCACAACCGCTTTTCGCGTCCCCGCGTAATCCACGTTGACCTCGTTTATTCCTACGCGGTCTATTTTCACCTTGTCGAAATCAATATTGGGGATATTTCCCAGATTGAATTCGCTGAATATTTTGTTTGTCGCGCTGTCAAGCTGTTCCTCAATCGGCGCTTCGATATTATTTTTATAGATCTGATCGGCTATCGGTCCGCTCAGCGCCATAGCCAGCCCGAACGATACGACCGTTGAGACGAGTCCCAAAACAACCTTTGCGAAGCCTCTTTTCATTCCCGCGAACGCGAATACCGCCAATATTACTATAACGGCAATGTCGAACGCAATTGCAAATTTTTCTCCCATAACGCTCCTTTTATAACGCAGCGCGTCAAAGTTCTTGGCGCTGCACTGTATTATAACCCAATAAATACGCGTATTTTCCTATTATTCTGATATCGGAATATTCATCGTCAAGTTCGTAGTGCTGTATCTCCTTCAGACTTGAATCGTAGACCGTCAACTTATTCCCGATCAAAATATACAGCTTTCCGCCGTCGGTGTCAAACGCGGCGAAGCTTTCCAACGATATCGCGGAGGACACCTCCAAGTCATCGTTGAACACATCGGCGGTCTCGCCGTTGGATACGGGATCGCGGAAAAACGTCACTCTTATGCCGTTTGTTTCCGCTATGCCGCACACCTCTTTTGAATACGCGTTTGAAGCTTTCACCTCGCCCGTTTGTTCATCCAGCAGAAACGAGCCTGTGGGCGTTACCGCGTAAATCCCGTCCGAGCATTTTTGCAGCGAATACGACACGCTGCTGCCTATCGCCGTGCGCCAAAGTTCGCTTTTGTCGCTGTCGACCTCGAAGCGCAGCACGCTGCTGTTCAATGTGCCGTCTTTTTCGCCTACCACTGAAACGTATATGCTCTTATCGTCCGAACCAAAGCACACCTGCATTATCTTTTCGTCAGGAGAAGCCCAGCGGAAAATCTGCTTTCCCTCGGAATTCAGCACGTACAGAAAATTGGAATAGCGCGAGGACGTTGTTACGACCGCGCTGCGCTCGTCCGCGCCCATTTCCGCGAACACTATGCTGTCCTCAAACGACTGCGAATAAATCATAGAGTTTTTGGAATACAGCTTCATTTCCTTTCCGTTTTTATCGTACACCAACGCGCGTTTGTCGTTTGAGGAGCATACGGGGTTTTGAAAGCCGTGCTGTTCGTTGACAATCTCCGCTCCCTCGGCGTTGTATGTATATAAATATGTGTCGGTGAGAAGATAGAAGTTCTCGCCCAAATCTCCCAAAACGTAGTTCGCGCTTCCCGTAAGGTTCACGGGAAACCCGCCCTTGCCTGTTTTTGTGCCTATATCCTTAATCGGAGCGAGTATCTCTTTCCAATTTACTATAAAAATTACAACCGCCGCCGACACAACTGCAAATACGATAAACTTTATTGTTCTGCTTCTGCGTTTGCGTTTTTCGCGATATTTATTTATATCATCGCGTTCGTCCATCTTATCACCGCCCCGTTTCCCCAACGTTCGATATGCTATTATATTATTATATCATATTTCTATCCCGTTCGTCAAGTCTTACGGAAAATTTTCACAACAGACTCGTTTGCTGAAATCACATCTATTATGTGATTTTGAGTTACAATGCCGAAGTGCCGCCATTTTCCGGGATAAAACGAACCGTCCTTCAACACCTGCGCGTCGGAAAAGTCTCCGAGACGCCGCAGCAGCGCGGAGCTTTCGTAAACTCTAAAATACTCTCCCGTAAATTTGTCGGCGGGGTCGCCGGAACAATAGCTCTCGTTTCCGATTTGGTAAATAATGTAATCCTCAAAGATGATCTCATAGGTGTGCTTTTTATCGGGCAATATCGGTCTTGACATATTCATTATACCGCGCAGCACGGGGTGCGGCTCGTCCAAATCGGTAAGCTCACACGGCTTCCCCGCGTAAGACAGCGCTATTTTCACCGAAAGCCTGTTGTCTTCACCCTCGGAGAGCGACAGCATAAACGGCGCGAAGTCCATATTCAATTTGCTCAACTCTTCAAAGGTCATTTTATCCTCGTTTCTTATGCGCGGTTATAATTGTAAGGCTGTTCGCGTTTACGGTTATCGTGTACTGTTCGGTTTCGATTTGGTAATTCTTTCCAACTTGTCCTATATTTGCACTCGGAGATTTTATCTGCGTCTTTACCCATTCCACAACGTCCGCAACGTCCTCGCCGATATTCTTCCGTATACGCGCCTCGCCCTGCTCCGTTGTGTGCAGTTTATCAAGATTTCTGATGAGACCGCTTATATCGTCGGACGGCGGCTCGTCGTAAAGCACCTCGTTGAGGTACAGTCCCTCGGGCGGCAATGTCACTCCGGCGAAGTCGCGCGAGCCTGTTTCTATCGCGCGTTGAACGTCGCCGAGCGTTCGCTTGCCCTCGCTTACATAGATAAGCGTTCCCGCGACTATCCTTACCATATTATATAAGAAGCCGTTCCCGCGTATTTTTATTTCGCAAATACCTTTGTTTTGAGTAACTTCAAGCGCGTAAATCGTCCTCACCGTGGACTTCACCCGCGCCTTGCCCTCCGCCCGGCAGAACCCCGCGAAGTCGTGCTCGCCGATAAAGAGCCGCGCCGCTTCGTTCATTTTCTTGATATCCAGCGGATAGGGATAGTGATACGCCAGCTTTTGCAGAAACACGTCGCGGCTCGGCTTATTGTTTATCAAATACACATACTCTTTGGCTTTTGTGTCGTAACGCGCGTGAAAATCCTCCGGAGCGTCCTCGCACGAAAGCACGGCGATATCATCGGGGAGCAGCGTGTTCATTCCCTTAATAAAGCCCCCGCACGGTATTTTGCTGTCGATACGTACATTAAAGCAGAACCGTCTTGCGTGAACGCCCGCGTCCGTTCTCGAACAGCCGTAGATAATAGGCGGCTCGATTTTCAACAGCTTGCCTATCGACTTCTCCACGACCTCCTGAACGGTGAGCGCGTTGTCCTGCCGCTGAAATCCGTGATATGCCGCGCCGTTGTACGCTATAAACACTTTCAGGTTGCGCATTTTACCCTCCGCTCTGCCGCCAAAAAACGTTCAGCAAGCCCGCCAGCTGCTTGGGGCTGTCAATATTCACCTCGTGCCCCGAATCTTCGATCACCTCAAACTTGCAGCCGCGTATTTTCTTTGACATTTCCTCCGCCGCCTTGCGGTTGGGAGTATCATTTTCTCCGACTATCACCATTACGGGACAAGTTATCCTTTCAAGTTCAGCACTGAGATCCAAATTTATCATTGACTTGGACAGCCCGATAAAATCCGCTTTCCCAAATCCGATATCTTCAAATGAAGAACTCGGCATAAAGCGAAGGATCAGATTTTGAAATCTCAACAGAGCTTTGGGCGTTTTATACTGCGTGCCGATCAGCACAAGCGAGTTCACCTTATCGGGGAGTTCAGCCGCGTAATTCAGCGCGAGAATGCCGCCAAGCGACAGTCCGCACAAATTTATCTTTTCGGAAATCGTTTCGCAATAATCGGAAAATCCCTTATAAAGAGCGGGATAACTCACCTCGTTGTCCGCAAGCTTCGACAGTTCCAAACAATCACATTCCGATCTGAGCTCCAAATATTCAAGGGTTTCAGCCCAGCTTTGGGAGTTTTGCCCCAAGCCGTGCAAGAAAATATTTTTCATAAGTCACCCGCTCAATAGCATATTCTGCTTTCCCTCTCGTTCAGTTTTCCCGTTTCTTTCAGCTTGCGCAAAAGGAAAAACACGGGCAAGGGTTCGATATCCTCCAAAGGGCGGTTATTGTTCCAAATCTTACACTCGTCCGTGCGCCTGTCATACGAAAACGAACACTCCACGCCGTTGTCGGGCGCGGAAAATTCGCCCGTGATCTCATCGTCGTCATAGCACAGCTCTCTGAAATAGAAGTTTATATAATATCCCGACATATAATAACCTCACGGAATGATAGGATTGCAGTTCATAACGATTATCCCCGCGAACAGCAGTACCATCACCGCCAAAGCAAGGTAATCGCGGGGAGCGGTTTTAAGCGTTTTAAGGCGCGTTCTGCCCTCGCCGCCGTGATAGCAGCGGCACTCCATAGCCGTGGCAAGCTCATTCGCGCGTTTAAACGACGACACGAACAGCGGCACAAGTATCGGTATCAGCGACTTAGCCTTTTGGATAATTCCGCCGCTCTCCAAGTCCGCTCCTCTAGCTTTCTGCGCCGACATTATCTTGTCAGTCTCCTCGATAAGCGTCGGTATGAAACGAAGCGCTATCGTCATCATCATAGCAAGCTCGTGTACCGGAAAGTGTATTTTCTTAAGCGGCGACATCAGCCGTTCTATAGCGTCGGTAAGCATTATCGGAGAGGTCGTGTAAGTCAGCAGCGACATTCCCACGATAAGCGCCAGAATACGGATTATCATAAAAAGCGAGGTTCGTATGCCCTCCGGATAGATCGAAATTATCCACCACTGCCACAACGGAGTGTCGCCCTTGATAAACAGCAGGTTCAGTATCAGGGTGAACAGCATAAGCGGCATAATGGGCTTTATGCTCTTCAGTATCATTATCAGCTTGATGTCCGCGATGATGTAGCACATCACCATAAAAAACAGCGCGACTATCAAGCCCGTGAAGCTCTGCGAGGTGAAAAGTATCACCAAATACAAAATATCCAGCAGCAGTTTTACGCGCGGATCCATTCGGTGTATGACCGAATTCCCCGGGAAGTACTGCCCTATCGTTATATCCTTTATCATAGTATCTATCCTTTTATTCGAGGAAGCCCTGATTAAATCGGATGTGCACATCTTGCTTGCATATTTTCCGTCATCTTGCACAAATTTTCCTTGACGGGCGTGTCTCCCCCTGCTGGGGGAGGTGGCACGCAGTGACGGAGGGGCTGACCGATAGACCAGCCCGTCGGCGTCAAATTTGCACAATCTGACAAAAAATCTGCTGCGCAATCTGCACACCCCGATTTAATCAGCACTTCCTTACAGCAATGTCAATATTCTATCCGCGGCTCTGTCGGTGGTGTAGATATCGTTTCCGATGTCTATGCCCTTTTCAAGCAGCTTATGGGAAAGCCGTGTTATCTGCGGCACGTCCAGACCTATTTCGACAAGTTCGCTTGTACGCTCGAATACCTTGTCCGTCTCATCGTAACAGAAGAGCTTCGCCTTGTTCATTACAAGCACGCGGCTCGCGAATTTCACTATATCCTCCATAGAATGCGACACCAACAGTATCGTTTTCCCCGATTTCTCGTGATATTGCTTTATAAGCCCGAGTATCTTGTCGCGTCCTTTTGGGTCGAGACCCGCCGCAGGCTCGTCGAGAATAAGCACCTCGGGATCCATGGCGAGAACGCCCGCCAGCGCCACGCGCCGCTGCTGACCGCCCGAAAGCTCGAACGGGGATTTGTCGAGCAAATGTGTTATGCCCATACTCTCTGCGGCTTCCTTTACGGCTTTTTCTATCTCTTCCTCAGACAACCCCATATTCTTGGGTCCGTAAGCAATGTCCTTTGCCACGGTCTCTTCAAATAGCTGGTGCTCGGAATACTGGAACACAAGCCCGACTTTAAACCGTATATCGCGTATTTTAGCGTCCTTGCTCCAGATGTCTTGGGAGTTTATGAAAACCGTGCCCACGGTGGGCTTTACAAGTCCGTTAAAATGCTGAATAAGCGTGGATTTTCCACTGCCCGTGTGCCCGATTATCCCAACGAACTCGCCCTTTGCTATCGACAAATTCACGTTGTCCACGGCGGTCTTTTCAAACGGAGTTCCCACGCTGTATTTATAGGTCACGCCGTCCAGTTTGGCAATCTCTTCCGATTTTTCGTCTTTATCAATCACCCTCGCTTTTCGCGTGATATTCGCTTTTTTGCTCTTTAACGGCAAAGCCGCAACAGCTTCAGCGCACTCGTCCTCAAAGATTATCTCGTTGGAAATCTCCACGCCTTTAGCCCTCAGCATATCGCAAAGCTCGGTAACCTGTGGCACGTCCAGCCCAACCGCCCTGAGCTTCGCCGACTGTGCGAAAATTTTGCGCGGCACATCGTCCATAATAACGCGTCCTTCGTCCATAACCACCACGCGGTCCGCTTGTGCGGCTTCGTCCATATAATGAGTGATGAGGATAACGGTTATGCCTTGCTCCTTATTCAACTGCTTTATTGTCCGCATAACCTCGCGTCTGCCCTTTGGGTCGAGCATTGCGGTAGGCTCGTCCATTACTATACAGCGCGGCTGCATAGCTATTATTCCCGCGATAGCCACGCGCTGCTTTTGTCCGCCCGAAAGCTGGTGCGGAGCGTGTTCTCGGTACTCGTACATATCTACTTGCTTTAATGCGCCGTCAACTCGGCGGCGTATCTCTTTAGGCTCAATGCCGAGGTTTTCGGGAGCGAACGCCACGTCTTCCTCAACAATCGTAGCCACAAGCTGATTGTCGGGGTTCTGAAAAACCATTCCCACCGACTGCCTGATATCGTATATCCTATCCTCGTCCGATGTGTTTATGCCGCAGACCGTCACCTTTCCCGAGGTGGGAGTCAGAATGGCGTTGAAATGCTTTGCTAACGTGGATTTTCCGCAGCCGTTATGTCCCAGCACCGCCAAAAACTGCCCCTCGGGGATATCAAGACTGACGTTTTTCAGCACCGGATTTCGCTCGGTGACGTCTCCGTTTTCGTCCTGTGTTGTATAATCAAAGCACAGATCTTTTACCTCTATAATGTTCATTATGTCCTCAAATTCTCTTGTTCCATTTCCACGCTTCGCGCAGCAAAACGGGAAAGCGTTCTGTATCTTTATCGGAGAAAAACCTCCGTCATATTGCCGTTGTCGTCTATATACAAAAAACCGCCGAAGTCCTCATAAACCAAAAGCATATACGCTCCATAAAAGTACCAATCGTCATAATCGGCAAGAAAATCGGAGAGCCTGCCCTTAACAAATATCTCGAATATTTCCTCGCCGCCGACGAGCGAACAAAACCAAACCGTTTGACTGCGCGTATCGGCGTTTTGCAGCGAGAACTTCCTGTGCGCGGGGAGCTTATCGAAATCAAAGCCGACCGTTCCCGACGGCAGAGCGTCTATGAGCTTTTTCAGCCGTTCGGCGGTACCGCTGTCGGCAAAGCTGTATTTCCGCGAGAAATCTTTTATCTCCGCGGACATCTCTGCTTTAACGCGTGATATGGATTTATTCAAAGCGTGGACTTTACATTTTCGCGAAAGCTCGGCTATTTGTTTTCGACATTCATTCTCTTCCACTTAAACCGCTCCTTGCCCCTGTACTTAATCATACAGTATATATTATACTACAATGCCGCCGATAAGTCAAGTGAAATTACGATGAATTTTCCGCTCTGCACCATAAGGCGGCTTGGTATGACTGACGTTCTCCTTACCGATATGTGTTCATGGGTCTTTTACAATTTAGCATTATAAAGGGCACCTCAGACAAGGTTTTAAAAGGTGCCACAAATATTTTCGGCTTGACGAATAAGCAAACGAAAGTTTTTTGTTTTTTGCTCAACAAGTCCTTGACAAATACCGCGTTTTGTGTTATAATTATAAAGTTACGGGGTGTAGCGCAGTTGGTAGCGCGCGAAGTTTGGGAGCACAGAACCGTCGGAGAGCTTTGCAGAGTGGTTTCCCGCACATTCCTTTTCACACTACACCGTCACGGCGATTTCGTTTCGCGGAGATCTTGTTCGAAAACCCGTTTGACCACATAGTTGACCACTTTGAGAAAAATTTCATAAAATCGGGGTGTAGCGCAGTTGATAGCGCACCGCATTTGGGATGCGGGGGTCGCGAGTTTGAGTCTCGCCACTCCGACCACGAAAAGCCGCTCTGTTAAGCCATTTTAGACTTTCAGAGCGGTTTCATTTTTTATATATGCCGTAACATTTTGCTACCTCATCTTCAAAGTTTCCGTTTTGGTAGTTTTGGAGGCTGCCCTGTTTTGGGGCAGCCTACCCTATGCACCGTTTTAGTGCGGAGGTTTTTCTCCGCCGTATTCTTTGTTTACTGCGGCTCAATTTTTGAATGCACTGGGTAACGTTTCGTTATCGAGCCTTGAGTTTTAACGAATCGTTAAAGGTTTCAATCGCTCTTTCTCCGCCTTGATATTATCTTTTACTTCCGCTATCATTGCCGCCAGCTTTTCCTCACATTCCTCGCGGGTTTTGGCGTATATGTTATGAGATTCTCGTTTTCCGTAAGCATTGGTCGGCGTATATCGCCCTTCATAGAGGTGGTCGTTTATCATCGTTACACAGCCTGTCCCAGATTTGCGACATTTGGGCTTGTACGGCTCGAAATCGGGCGGGAGGGTATCTACCCTTGCTCGTTCCTCAGCCCTCGGAATTTCGGCTTCTGTGCCGCCAATTCGGCGGTCTATCTTTGCGGCTGCTTGACGCTGCATAGTATCTGTTATATGGCTGTAAATATCAATCGTCGTCGCGGAGGAGACATGTCCTATTGTTGTTGACAGCGTTTTTACATTCATGCCGTTTTCAAGTGCCATGGTCGCAAATGTGTGACGAAGATCATGGAAACGTATCAGCGGCAGCTCTGCTTTTTTGAGAAGTATTATCAAGCGAGTGTATGCACTTTGTGGATTCATCGGTTCTTCGGGATTGTGCCAGTTTGGGAATATCCAATCGCTGATAGCGTTTTCTTTTCGTTTTCGAAGAAGCTCCACCGTGCTCGGTGGCAGTAATATTTCTCTTGTTCCCGTTTCGGTTTTGGTTTCTCCGACCGGAAGAACCCCGTCTTTTATTCCGCCTACGCTGCGTTGTATTTTCAGTTTTCCACTGTGCTCATCAAAGTCACTCCACTTCAGTCCACATATTTCTCCCTTTCGAAGTCCTATTGTAATTTCAGTGTAGAAGAAATCGTACCAGCGCTCGTCTGTCTTTATGATCTCCATGAATCTATCAAGCTGCTCATCGTTTAGAATCTGCTTATCCTTGTAATTATTTTTCGGAATGGTTGTGCCATTCGTAGGATTACTTACGAGCAGCCTTTGCTTTACTGCCACGTCAAGTGCCTCATGCAGCATTAAGTGAGTTTTCCTAACCATGCTATCCGAGATTTCTGTACCATGCTGCTTGTCGGGATGTACGCGACCGTTTTTCTTTACGGTATTATAAAATTTCTGAATTTCATTTGTGGTAAGCGCGGACAATGGTCGGTTTCCAAGGAATGGCTTGATTTGACATTTTATTATCATCTCATATCCGTACAGGGAACTTGGTCTTAACGTGAAGACCATAAATTCATTGATCCACTTATCAAGCCACTCGCCAAGCGTCATATTGCAATCTTCACTCAAATCAGCATCGCGATACATTTCAATTTTATCATGCAGCTTCTGAGTTAGTTCCGACTGGGTTTTCGCGAGGACATATCTGTATATCGGATCGCCGTTGTTCTTGTGCCCAACTACGATCCTACCCTCCCAGCGTCCATCATCGCGCTTGCGAACCATTCCGTCACCTGAGGGCCTGCGTTTTGCCATTGCATCATCTCCTTTTAACCAAACAGTATACCACACCGAAACGGAAAAATCCAGCACTCAAAGCGACAAATTTTGGTCGTCGTTTTTGACACCTTTGACAGAATAATCGGTTTTCATTCCGAGAGCGCGTTTCTTCTGTTCGATTTTAGATCTCAGCTTGGAATCAATTTGATCGTTAAGGCGCGACTGTTTCTTCCGATACGAGTCGTTTATCATGCTGCTGAGGAACCGAGCCCATAAGGTGACCATATTGGTGACCCTTGAATTATCTATCACGGTATCGGGAGTACTTTCTAATTCAAGAACAGCTTTGATGATCGCATTCTTGATACTGTGAAACTCCTTGTTGTTCTCCAACGGAATATCCGGATCGGGTTTGTCATGGTAGACCGACAGTTTTTGCCGATTGATGTTGTTCCACTCCGCATAAAAATCCGCTATTCGATTATCTTTCGCAAGCTCCCTCATGATTGCGTCCACCGTATTTTTGATATCCTTTTGTAGATATCTATACAGTTTTTTACCCTTATGTTTTTTGAGTTGTTCGGCGAGCTGCAAAATAAGAAAAAGCATTTTGTCACTGCATGGTGAGGACTCTAACGAGCGTTGGAGCAGTTCTTCGATCTTTTGATTTGCAGCCGCCTTAACCTCATTTCTCATTTGAGTCTGTAGAGTGAAAAGATGATACATTTCATTTCGGAAAATATCGTTAGCGAATATGCTGTGCAAGCTATCAATTCCCTTTTTCGTCAAGTAGCCGTGCTTGATGTTTTCCGAATATACCACCAGATGAATGTGCGGGTGATGCGTGGTGTTGTGGAACGCGGCATACCATTTCATTTCCGGGATCGGTATCTTATGAGTCTCTGCTATCTGCATAACATTTCTGCGCACTAATTCTTTCCACGCCTTTGCGTTATTATATCCGAGGCGTTCCGCGTCCTCGCGGGTTAAACTGACAACGTGAGTCCAGATTACGCCCTCATGATTTGCGACTTCATCGCACACCTTGTCCAGATCAATCTTGTCGTCCGTTTGAGAAAATAAACCGTGCTTGCCGATCTTCTCTACTCCGGGACGTTCAGCCATATATGAAACTAACTTCTTCACATCTTTGATCTGATCCGCATTGCGTTCTATGACAGCGTTTATACATTCCGTTGCCGCTCCCTTTGAACGTTCATCGGTGTATTTTTGAAATTCGGGATATTCCCATATAGGTGGGTACGCAGTAAGCAAATCGCAAATCAAACTGTGTTGCTTTTGTGTTGCAGGAGATTTATCATAACCGTTCGACAACTTTTCTACGCCCTCGCGCGTTCCCATATATTTTATGAGATTCCCCGCGTTTTGGTTTTTTGAATTCTTGATGTATCGGCTTGTGCAAATAAGTTTTGGCATTATTCGTCCTCCGAGTTCTGGAAGCGCGTTGCTTCCTCAAATGTGAATATGCCATTATTCTCCGCAATTTCTCTTGAACACATTTCCCTTAACGCGGAAATTGTATCGAGCCCTATCTCATTGAGATAAGCAATTACATTACTACTAATTGCCTGTTCCACAGCTAACTTGTAAATCATAGACGAGATATTTTTCTCTACGCTTTCGACTTCATTTTTGATCGTCTGTGCAAGCAAGGGTGCGAGAAAATTTATACTTTTCTTCTGCCGCAAGTACGCGATATAAAATTCCGTGGCTTGCCGCACAAAGTCTGCCATTGATGTAGCGTTCGCTTCGCTCATCATGTTTTGAATTTGCGCTTTGAGTTCGGAATCAAATCTGATCGCTGTTTTCTCCATTTTGCTCCTTTCCAGATAGACCGCCTTTTTTCAGAGGTTCTTTTTTCGATAATATTCCTAAACGGTCGGCTCTGCCGTCCGATGTGATCTGTGAGGGGGCGGCTTGCCGACCCCTCGCTTTGTCCTGCTTTCAAATAATATTTGCTGTTTTTACCCCTCTCGCCCGTCAAACGGCTTGCTTATTGGGTTTCAGATTGAGTTTCTCAAGTCGTTTTCTATGCTTGTTCTCCACAATGGCTCGGTCAAGATTTTCAAGCTGACGCTTGTAAAAAAGCTGTTTTGCTTGCTCAATCGGGAGTATCGTATAGAGCAGATTTCCGTTGAGCTTCTTGCCGCTTAGGGTAAAAACATTTGTTGATTCTGTGGCTATAAGCTCCTTGTCAACAAGTAATTGAACATATTTGCTGACCGTGTTTCGTGACATTCCAAGCGTTTTACCTATGTTTCTATAACTTGGGTAGCATTGGAATGTATTTCGGTTTTCTCGATATAGAAGATATGAATAGACCGCGATCTCTCCGTATGAAAGTCCGAGATAAAATATCTCATTTGGAAGAGGAAAGTAGTCTTTGATCGGGTCGCGTTTTGGGTATCTACTGTTTTTCATCTGCACCTCACTTAGCTGTTTTCGCATCTATCCAGTGCTGTAATTTTTCTTTGGGAACCACTAACCGTGAGCCTATTCTGATCGCAGGAAAATCCTTTTCGTGCATCAGTTCGTAGCTGCTCGATACCGAAACGCCGAGTAGTTTGGAGAGGATTTCCGCGTTCAGGAACAACGGGAGTTCCTCATAATTAGTGTATAAAGCATCTTTCAAATTTTCGACCTCCTGTAATTTTTTAGAGATAACCAAGAGCAGAACGGCATTTTCGTTTGCTTTTGATCGTCCATATTATTTTAGCATACCGCTTGAAAATTTACAATAGTTATGCTATAATTAAATCAAGTTCTCTACTTTTATTTTCATATTATCTATTTTTGAAAATTTTTTTGGAGGGTTATCCGTGTTCGATTTTAAGGTTTATTTTTACGGAAATGACGTTTATATAAACGAAAAATACAGGTATAGTTCAAATGAAATTCTTATCGCTTATCTGAATGACAGGCGCGTAAAATATATTTTGGACTCGGATTTTGTCTACGAACTTAAAAGTTATAAGCGCCGCCTGAATATATCTGCGTACATGGATTATGATGATATTTCGAGATATAATGACAACGTTTATGCCGCAACAGACTTGCTCGAAAAGATTAACAACATCATTTTCTCACTGCCGCCGTTTGATAAAACGCTGGGCTGCTCCGTAATAAAGTTGGACGATATTTTAAATGGTTATGGCAGTTTTTTCGAAGACGGGCTTGGTTCTATGGACTATGCACTCGGATATGTAGACGAGGATTTTGTGAATGAATATGGGGTCTGAAAAATAAACTGTGTAAACGGGAATAATCCCTAAAAATAAACCAATACTAAAATTGCAGCCAAACAG
>CANRFR010000052.1 GCA_947629945.1 uncultured Clostridia bacterium
CCCTTTTCCTCTCTCCCTCACCCCTTTCCCCCATACCACTCAATGAGGTTGACCATTTTTCCTTTTTTATAACCGACATTTTATACAGACCGGTTTTCTATTTTTATTTTTTTCGTTGTTTACCCCGACGCAGACGGGGTAAACAACGAAATTCCGGAAATTTTAATTGGAACATCAATAATGCGTCTTTGATTAAAAAGTTAAGAGAATTACAAACAGATTATTGACAAATCCTACAAAATATGTTATAATAAAGTGTAAAAAATTGCGTAAAACGCAAAAAAGAATAGGAGAACAGTAATTATGAATTGGTTTGAAAACGCTGTATTTTATCACATTTATCCGATAGGCTATTTTGGCTGTCCACGGCAGAACGACCGGACAAGCGAGCCTACACATAAAATATTAAAGCTTATCGATGATATCCCGCATATCAAGTCTTTAGGGTGCAACGCGATATACTTCGGACCCGTGTTCGAGAGCGTGGCGCATGGCTATGACACTATCGATTACAAGACCATCGACCGCCGCTTAGGTACTAACGAGGACTTCAAAAAGGTTTGCGAAGCGCTTCACGAAAACGATATCAAAGTAGTGTTGGACGGCGTGTTCAACCACGTTGGACGCGATTTCACCGAGTTTATGGACGTTCGCGAAAAGAAGCTGGCAAGTTCAAAAAAGGATTGGTTTCACGTAAGAGAGGGAAATTCGGGCTACAATGACGGCTTCTACTACGAGGGCTGGGAGGGTCACTACGAGCTTGTTAAACTTAATCTCTACAATCCCGAGGTAAAGCAGTACTTAAAGGACGTTATCACGTTCTGGAAAGAAGAATTCGGCATTGACGGACTTCGCCTTGACGTTGCTTATTGTTTGGAGCAGAATTTCCTAAAGGAGCTTCGCGGTCACTGCAAGTGGCTTGCCGAGGACTTTTTCCTGCTCGGAGAAACTCTCCACGGCGATTACAATATGTGGATGAACGATCAAATGCTTGACAGCGTTACGAACTACGAGTGCTACAAGGGCTTGTTTTCCAGTTTTAACGATATGAATATGTTCGAGATCGCGCACTCCATAAACAGGCAGTTCGGCAGCGAGAACTGGTGTCTTTACAGAGGAAAGCACCTGTATACGTTCGTGGATAACCACGATGTAACGCGTGTGGCGACTATTCTCAAAACCAAAGAGCATTTGCCGCTTATATACACTTTGGAATTTATGATGCCCGGTATACCGTCGATATACTACGGAAGCGAATTTGCCATTGAGGGCGATAAGCGCGGGGGCGGCGACGACGCTCTGCGCCCCGAATTCGACCTTGAAAAGTTTAAGAGCGAGGGACACCGCGACCTTACGGAGCATATCGCGGCGCTTGCCGACATACAGAAAAATCACCCGGCGGCGGCTTGGGGAGACTACAAACAGGTACAGCTTACGAACAGGCAGTATGCGTTCTCGCGCTCCACGGGCGAGGAAACCTTGCTCACTGTTATCAACGCGGACGGCGCGCCGTTTACCTTTAACCTTAACCGCGGCGGCGAGGCGGAAAATCTTCTCACCGGTGAAAAACAGGAACTTGGCGGTTTGACATTGCCCGCGTTCACTTCGGCAGTGTTTAAAGTCTGAAAGAACAGTTCGCGCCCTGAATTTGAATGACAGGGAAAGGAACTCCTATGAAAAAACCTCTTGCGATAATCTTATTGATTATTTTCGGGAATGCGTTTACTTTGGCGCTCGGCGGGGCAGCGTGGTTTTTCGTCCGAATGCCGTGGGTCATTATATTTGTAACGGTGGGTCACGCGGCGCTGTCGGTGATCTTCGCGCGGCAGTTCAAGCGCAAATTTGCGTTGGGCTATCGGAAAATCTTCTTTTTCGGAGCGCTGCCCGCGTTCGTTATCAGCGCTGTTTCGGGGTTCTTCATCTTCGGTGCGGACAGCTTTAATTGGATAGCTTCAATGTTCGCGTTTTTTTACTCGATAGCATACTGTTTCGTTTTTGGCGGCGTTTTGCTTATCGTTTGGGGCAGAGAAACGTACGGAAAGTAGGGGGCGGCGCGAAAAATCGCCTTTGAGCACGCGAGTGCGTTTCCTTTTTCGTCAGCCGATAGGCGGCGATTTTGAGTGCCGCCCCCTCGGCGTTTCCGAGTGCCCCTTGAGGGGAACGCCGCGTTAGCGGCGCGACCCGAAAGGGGCACGAGGAAACGCCTCCCGCCCCGAGGGTGGCTTGAACGGGGAAGGCTTTTCCTCGCGCCCCCTCGGGTTGCCCGCCCTGCGGGCGGGTTTCCCTCGGGGGCACTCGAAAAAGCCGAGAGCCGCGCCCTCGGGGTTGCCGCGCTATCGCGCGTACTCGAAGCCGAAACGTTGAACCGCTTCGAGGGCAACCCCTCGGGCGCGGCTCAAAACACAAGCAGCAAGGAAAGTAAGGTGGAATTATGGCGAAAAGTCCCGTTGAGGTGTGGCTGTGGCTTTTACTTGTAATGCAGCCGTTTAACAAGAAAACGCACTATATACTGGAGCAGTGCGGCGGCGACGCAGCGGAAGCGTGCCGCAGCATCCGCGACGGAAAATACGATTTTCTGAGCGACGTTGAGCGGAAAAACGCCGAAAGCGTCCGCACGAAGGACGTTCGCGAGCTGCTTAATGACTGCGCGGAAAACGCGGTTAGCGTGATAACGCTGGACAGTGACGAATATCCGCCGCTTCTGCGCGGTATTGAAAACCCTCCTATTGTGCTGTTCGCTGCGGGGAGTCTTGCGGGTCTTGATGATTGCGTAACCCTTTCGGCTGTTGGAGCGCGGAACATTTCGGACTACGGAAGAGCCGTAGCGCATCGAATTA
This sequence comes from uncultured Clostridia bacterium, assembly GCA_947629945.1. Classification (GTDB taxonomy): domain Bacteria; phylum Bacillota; class Clostridia; order Oscillospirales; family Ruminococcaceae; genus CAG-115. The sequence goes on from CANRFR010000052.1 coordinate 2,838, forward strand.
TAGAGCCGTTGGCGAAATTGGGCATTGTCATTACGAGCGGAATGGCGGTCGGCGCGGACGCGGAGGCTCACAGGGCGTGTCTTGCGGCGGGCGGAAGAACGGTAGGAGTGCTCGGCTGCGGTATCTTGGTGAATTACCCCGCCGAAAATGCCGAGCTTAAACGTTCCATAATCAAAAACGGCGGCGCGATAATAAGCGAACTTCTTCCGCGAAGCCGTACATTTGGTGAGTATTTTCACATCAGAAACCGTATTATCGCGGGACTGTCGCTCGGCACGCTGGTTATAGAAGCGGGGTACAAAAGCGGATCGCTTCTCTCGGCAAATCACGCGCTGCGGCAAGGACGCGCGGTTTTCTGCGTGCCGCCTTACGACCTGTTTTCGATGCGCTGCAACGGCGTTATTGAGTTGTTGAGAAACGGCGCGACGCCCGTTTACGGCTTCACGGATATTTTGGATAAATTCTCAATTTACTTTCAAAACGAGAAATATCTTAAAGATCGTATTGCCGAATTGGAGAAAACTCTTCACGAATACAAGGCTCCGAAAAAGTCTCGCAAAAGAACGTCCAAAACCGAGGAAGCCGAGAAAAACGTTGGAGAAGCGTCGGAAGAAAATTCCGCGCCCAAGCTTACCGAGGAGCTGCTGTCCTCTCTGGAACCGCGCGAACGCAGCGTTTTAAAGCTGCTTGCAAATGCTCCGTTGAGGATAGACGATATCATAGAAAAGCTTGGCGCGGACTACACGGAAGTTGCCGAGTTGCTCACGGATCTTGAGCTTGAGGGTTATTTGATACGCGGACAGGACGGCGTTTACACGATAACTTAAATTATTATATCGGCGCAACGGTGTAGGTGCGCCGATTTTCTTCGCTTCGACAAAATAACACCAAAACTTCACAAAAATTCCCTTGACAAAGCCGCGTTCTTATTATATAATTATAATGATATGCGGGATTAACCGCCAAACAATTGGTAATTTAAGGAAAAATAAACATCCCAAATTAAACGGAAAGGGAAAAAAAGCAGATGAAAGAAACGGTAGAAAATTGGCATTTGAATTTTGTTGAGGAGGAATACGGCGAGGACGGAATACTCAAAAAATTCCGCATAAAATATCCCGATAATTTTAATTACGCGTATGATATCATAGACAAGTTTGCGGAGTTGGAGCCGGATCGCCGCGCTATACTCTGGGTGGACTTGAAAGACAACGAAAAGACCCTCACATTCGGCGATTTGTCAAGAATGTCGAATAAGGCGGCGAATATGTTCATTAACATGGGTATTAAAAAGGGCGACCACGTAATGCTCGTTATGAAGCGGCATTATCAGTTTTGGTATACGCTTTACGGACTGATGAAGATAGGTGCCGTCGCTATTCCCGCGTCCTATCTGCTCACGCCGCACGACTACACCTACCGTTTTGACGCAGCGGACGTAAAAGCTATCGTGGCAACTCACGACGGAGACGTATGCGAGTATATAGAAAAGGGCGAGGCAGACGCATCGGATAAAATGATCGCGAAATACGTCGTAAACGGTACGCGCGAGGGTTGGACAACTTTTGATGAGGAGATTGAAAAATATTCGGACGCATTGGAAAGAATACCCAATTCCGCTCGTGATATCTTTCTTATGTACTTCACCTCGGGAACTACGGGCAACCCCAAAATGGCTATACACGACCACACAATGCCCTTGGCGCATATTCAGAACGCAAAGCATTGGCATAAGGTCGTTCCGAACGGGATACACCTTACGGTTTCGGACACGGGCTGGGCTAAGGCGGCATGGGGCAAGCTTTTCGGACAGCCCGCTATGGGTACCACCTCTTTCGTTTACGATTTCGACAAGTTTATCCCCGCGAATTTGCTGCGCATGATAGAGAAATACAAAATAACGACGTTTTGCGCGCCGCCCACGATGTTCCGCTTTTTCCTCAACGAGGGTATAGAGAAATTCGACCTGTCGAGCCTTACCTACTGTAATATAGCGGGCGAAGCGCTCCAGCCGGAGGTGTTCAAGCAATGGTACAACGCCACGGGCTTGAAGCTGATGGAGGGCTTCGGGCAGAGCGAGAGCACTTGCATTATCGGCAACCTTATCGGTATGGAACCGAAACCCGGCTCTATGGGTAAGCCCATGCCTATTTATACCGTTGATTTGGTCGATAAGGAGGGACACTCGGTGCCGCCGGGAGTTGTTGGCGAGATAATCATTAAGGGTGATTACTGTGACACTCCGGGACTGTTCCGCGGCTATTACAGAAATAAGGCGCAGACCGACGCGGCATGGCACGACGGCTGGTATCACACGGGCGACACCGCCACCCGCGATGAGGACGGCTACTATTGGTACGTTGGACGAAACGACGACGTTATCAAGTCAAGCGGTTATCGCATAGGACCGTTCGAGGTAGAAAGCGTGGTCTCGGCGCACCCGGCGGTATTGGAATGTGCCGTTACGGGCGCTCCGCACCCCATTCGCGGCGAGGTTGTAAAAGCAAGTATAGTGCTCACCGACGAATATAAGGACAAGGCGGGCGAGGACTTGGTGAAAGAGATCCAGAACTTCGTAAAGCACAACACCGCGCCCTACAAATATCCGCGTATCGTGGAGTTTGTAGACGAGCTTCCGAAAACTACAAGCGGAAAAGTCCGCCGCAACGAGATACGCCGCGAGAGCTTTGAGAAAGCCCAACAAGATAAAAAAGAATAACCGATAATTTCTCCCCCGATGTTCGGGGGAGATTTTCGTTAGCGTGTTGTTTCTCTGTTTTACCCCTGTCTGCGACGAGAGATAAATTCAAATTTACTTGACATCGCGGCAAATCTCTGTTATAATATAGGTAAGAAACATTTGGGGAGGTGTGATTATGGGACAAACAGATAGTCAGTTTAAAGCGTTTATTCGCTTTGTTCTTGACGCGCTCAAAGAAGCTATCGCAGAAACGGACGAGAAAAAGCGTAATGAAAAATTTAAAAAGATACTTGAAAATCTGCAAAAGACTTTAGAGGATTAAAGGAGTGAATGATGTCGGATAAAACGCCGTTCAACTTTACAGAGATAGATATTGATTACGCGTCTCACCGCTCCGAGGAGCATAGGGGTTTTATGCCGCGCCGCATAGAGAAAAAACGCGAGTGGATACTCTCGCTGCTGTTTCCGATATTGTCAGCGGCGGTAATGCCCGTGCTTTACATTTGCGGATTTGCTTTTCCGTTTATGTCCGCGTTATTTGGAATAGGCATTGGCGGCGTTTTGCCGATAGTGATGATCGTTCGCGGCAAAACCAACACGTCGGAATTTTTTGTCGGAAAGCTGATTTTGCTGACGGCTCTAATTGCGGACTTTTTCCTCACCATTTATACGGATTGGTACGATTACAATGTATTCGTTGTAATTGCACCCTCGGTAGTTGTTTTAGCCGCCGAGGGCATTTACGCTATAACGCGGAAAACCGACGGCAAGACCAAAACCGCGCTTTTCCTGTCGAGCTTTGCTTGGGGATTTTTAGGCTGCCTTCTCGACTTTGAGCTGCTTGCAAGCAGATTTTGAAACTTTTTAAAGAACTCTTTATGATTGGTTGTCCGTAGTTCTCGTATATCTTGACTTTGCCCGAGGTTTAGCCGCTTATTATAAACTTTGGGAGCCGAACGAGCTTCATTTTCTCGACGGCGAAAAATCGATTTACATATTTGTGCCGAATGATGTCAGTGCGGAGCTTTTCGAAGTGCCGATATCCAACGACGATATCACCTACGTCCCGTTAATGCCGCACACCAAAAACGTCTCGATAAAGTATTATCCGCACAGCATGGTGCTGCTTTCAATAGAAGCATTATAATATTATCCCCCGCCTTGAAGCTTCAAGACGGGGGATAATTTATTAAGCGGAAATGCTGAAAAGTTACTCGGTTCTCAGAGCGATAACGGGGTCTTTCTTAGCCGCAACGCTTGCGGGGAACAGTCCCGCGATAAGGGTAAGCAGCATACTTATAATGACAAGCGCCACTCCTGCGACAGGCGGCAGAATAGACTTCATATTCTCAATATCCGTGAGTTTTTGAATTATCGCGTTTATCGGAATATTAAGCAAAACCGTGATCAAAATACCCAGAGCGCCCGCGGCAAAACCCACGATAAGCGTTTCGGCGTTGAACACCTGCGCTATATTGTTTTTGGAAGCGCCCATTGCACGGAGAATACCTATTTCCTTGGTGCGCTCCAAAACGGAAATGTAGGTAATAATTCCAATCATTATTGAAGATACCACAAGCGAAATAGCGACAAACGCAATAAGCACATAAGAAATCGCGTTAATTGTATCGGTAACGCCCGATATCATCATTCCGACATAATCCGTGTACTCAATACACTTGTCGTCTTCGTCCGCGTCAAGTTTCATTTGGTTGTAGTCCTCTATGAACTGCGAAAGCTTTTCCTTGCTCTCAAAGTCTTTGGCGTAAATGCTCACCGTAGAGGGAGTATCCAGATCTTCCGCGCCGAGAAGTTCCAAATTGCCGTCATAGGTAGCTTCGGTTTCCTCGGGTTCTTTTGTCATATCTTGGAATTTCTGCATTTGTTCGGCTGTGATAACACTCATCATAGCACCGGTAAGTTTATTCGGCTGTGCAAGCTGCGCGAGTTTATTAAACTGTTCCTCTTGGGGAGTTGTCATAACTTCCTGCTGCTGTTCGGGAGTTAAGGTTTGCAGAACGTTTTGAAAAATCTGCGTAAGCTGGTCGGGAGTTAAAAACTTGGCAAGCGCCGCCATAGCCTCCTCTTGAGACATAGCCTCTTGTGGCTTGTCGTCTTTTTTCGGGAAGTCAATTCCCGTAAAAATATCCACGTCGGGATTGTCTTTTTGCTCCTTTACCAGTTCGCTGTCGTTTGCCTTATTTATCATATATTCCGCCAGCGCGTAGGTATATCCGATTTCGCCGTCCGAATAACCCGATATCATGCTGTCGCCGTTCGGACGGAGAATGCCGACTACCTTAAGCTTTACGCCGTCTTTAAGAGCGTTTTCCATAAAGTCTTGGTCTTTGCTCATATCGTCGTAGCCGCCCTTGTCGTTCTTCTGGAAAATGTCCGAAGCGGTAAGCGCGGTAAATTCCAAACCGAGCAAATCGTCGTATGAAAAGTTCATATCGCTTGTATCGGTTTCCCACGTTTCACCCGCCATTACCTTGCTCATCATATCGGTAAGCTCCGCCTGGTCGCGAAGTCCGAGGGTATAGAGCATCATGTGCGATACTTCGTTCTTTTCGTTTACCATTACAACAACTTCGTCATAATTTTCGGGAAGTCTGCCCGCAATAGTGTCATACTGCTCTTCAACAATATTATTGGAAAGGAGCTGTGTAAAACAATTCGCACGAGAGTTTATATCAAATCCCGCAAACATAGACGCCGTGCCCCATAGTCCTTGAATTGAGTCCGCCGTATCCTCGCCCATCATAGCCTGCATAGCGGTTGAGGGGTTTACGCGCATTACTTCGTCGTTGACGTTGTGAGAATAAACGTAAAGCGGCGCGGAGTGTTCGTACTTGATCTCGCTTATACATTCCTTGATGTTGTCGGGATTTGTTTCGAGATAATCCATAAATTCGTTGAGGTCGTTTTCTTTAACCTCGGACATCATCGCCTGCATCATTTTCGCGTCCATATCATTGGTGTAAATGCGGTCGGGGTCGCGAACCTCGTCATTGTCCTTGTCGTGATTTTCCTGCATTGTCTGCATAATGCCCGACATACTCGCGGTTTCGCGCTCCAACGTTACGGGATAGCTTGCCAAAGTCGAGTGTTCCACGCTGTCTATGTATACCTGAACGCCGTTTGAAAGCGACAAGATAAGCGCAATTCCGATAATTCCTATACTTCCCGCAAAAGCCGTAAGGAACGTTCTTCCCTTTTTCGTGAGAAGATTGTTCTTCGAGAGCGAAAGCGCGGTAAGAAATCCCATTTTGGTTTTCTTGCCCTTTTGGGAGTTCTTCTCGGCTTTTTCAATCGTTTCGGATTTTTCCGCGCTCGGGTCGAACGGCTGACTGTCGCTTTTTATTTGACCGTCAACAAGCTTTACGATACGCGTGGCGTAGTCGTTTGCGAGGTCGGGGTTGTGCGTTACCATAATTACAAGGCGGTCTTTGGCGATTTCCTTTACAAGCTCCATTATCTGTATGGAGGTTTCGCTGTCAAGGGCGCCGGTAGGCTCGTCGGCGAGCAGAATTTCGGGGTCGTTTACAAGAGCGCGCGCAATGGCGACTCTCTGCATTTGCCCGCCCGACATCTGGTTGGGTTTTTTGTGAAGCTGGTCTCCCAATCCGACTTTTTCAAGAGCTTCTTTGGCGCGTCTTCTGCGTTCGCTTTTAGAAACGCCCGAAAGCGTTAGGGCAAGCTCGACATTCGACAAAACGGTCTGGTGCGGGATAAGGTTGTAGCTTTGGAAAATAAAGCCTATCGAGTGGTTGCGGTAGGTATCCCAGTCGCGGTCCTTGTATTCTTTTGTCGAGCGACCGTCAATGATGAGATCACCCGAGGTGTAGCGGTCAAGACCGCCTATGATGTTGAGCAGCGTAGTTTTGCCGCAGCCCGAGTGTCCGAGTATCGCTACAAGTTCGCTGTCGCGGAACGCTATCGAAACTCCGCGCAGCGCGTGAACGGTGTCCGAGCCTGTTTCGTAGTCTTTGGTGATGTTTTTTATCTCTAACATTAAGTTCTCCTTTCATTGGCTTCAATCGTGGCTTTCTCTATATAGTCAACAAGTTTGCAGTGAAGCCTTACCATTTCGGCGCGTTCCTCGTTTGAAAACGCGTTAAACACTTTGTCGAGAGTTGCGAAAACAAAATCGAGTGCTTTGTCCAAATGCCGTCTCCCCGCGTCGGTAACTTTTATCCGCACCGAGCGTCTGTCGTTTTTGTCAAGACTGCGCTCAATAAGCCTCTTCTCCTCAAGATTTTTCAGCGTTCGTGACACGCTCGGCGCGGAGACGCCCATATCTTTCGCAGCCTGCGCCGCGGTTATGTATTCTCCGCATTCCGTAAGCTTATCAAGCGAGAAGTACAGAAGCATTATTTCGGAGTGCGATGAGCGGCATTGTTCCAGCACGCGCGACTTTACGTTCATAAGCCGCAGCAGACTGTTCAGAAATATACTTCGCTGCTCGTTAGACAAAGGCTTAGAGCCAAGCGGCTCGTGTTTATCCAAAAAGTCGCAAAGATAGTTCAACCTATCAATCCCCCTTTGTTTAGAGCTTGTATTCATAGAATATTGTACGCGTCTTTTCGGCAAATTTTGCCGATGACTGCGTTAAAATTTCTTGACTTGCGACAGCAAGCCCGGGAAATTTTGCCTTGTCCTCGACAAAATTCGCTCGAAAATCCACGCACAAATCCTATGAACACAAGCTCTTAACGTCTGTTATTATTTTACAATTGTTAAATAAATTTGTCAATTGTCATTTTATACAAAATAAAATAACTTTTAAAACTCAAATCGGGCGCTTGAAAAAATTTCCACTTTGCCGTTTCGAGCGCTTCGGCATAGATAAGAAAACTTTGGAGAAGATACATTCAGAATTTTTAAAGGGTGTGTTTTTATGAAAAAGTTAAAAAGACTGGCTTGCATTTTTTCCTGCGCGGCTCTTATAATGTCCGCGCTGATACTCTTTACTCAGCCGGCAAGCGCCGAGAATGTTTCGGGCGCAAAAGCCAAAATCTTGTACGAGGCGGGCGCGGGACAGGTTATCTTTTCGCAGAACGCCGACCGCAGAATGCCGATAGCTTCGATAACCAAAACGATGGGATTGCTGCTTTGGGCGGAGGATATCGACAGCGGCAAATTGAAGCTTGAGGACAAGATAAAAGCGAGTACCTATGCTTCAAGCGCCGAAGGCTCGGTCATCTGGCTGGAACCGGGCGAGGAGCTTACGGCGGCGGAGCTGCTCGAAGCCGTGATAGTGTCCTCGGCGAACGACGCGTGCATTGCTTTGGCGGAGCATTCCGCGGGCAGCGAGGAACAGTTTGTTAAGCGTATGAACGCGCGCGCCAAGGAGCTTGGAATGAACGATACGCACTATTCAAACTGCGTGGGCTTTGACGACAGTCTGCATTACTCCACCGCTCACGATATCGCCATTGTCACTGCGGAGCTTATGAAGCACGATGTTTACCGAGGCTGGTTTTTGACGTGGATGGACTATCTTCGCGGCGGCGAAACTCAGCTTGTAAATACCAATAAACTCATACGCAGTTACGACGGAGTTTTGGGCGGCAAGACGGGCACTACCGACAACGCGGGCTGCTGTCTTGCCGAGTGCGCCGAACGCGGAGATATGCGGCTGGTCTCGGTGGTGCTGGGCTGCGATGACGACGACGAGCGCTTTTCGGCAACGAAAGAGCTTCTTGATTACGGATTCGGCTCGTTTGAAAAATTCACTCCCGACGTCGACTACACAAAGCTGAAAACCATTCCGATAACGCGCGGAGTTGTTGAGGAAACCAAGCCCATAATCTCCGAGCAAGGCAAGGAATGCGTGATAAGAAAAGGCAGAGCCGCCGACGTTAAATATGAATACACGTTTGTCGAGACGTGCGAGGCTCCGGTGAAAAAAGGGCAGTTTATGGGAGAATATCTGGTAACGTTGGACGGCGCGGAGGTTTTTCGCTCCGAGATAGTCTGTAAGGAGGATATTCCGAAGCTTAGTTTCTGGCGCTGTCTGCAAATGATATGGCGGGAAATTTTTTCTTGATTTGAGAATAATCGGCGGCTATTCCGAAACACTAAAGAAATAAGAACCTGTCTTCACAGGATATTGCACGCGTCTTTTCGGCAAATTTTACCGAGGACTGCGTTAAAATTTCTTGACTTGCGACAGCAAGCCTGCGAAATTTTGCCTTGTCCACGGCAAAATTTGCTCGAAAATCCACGCACAAATCCTATGAAGACAGGTTCTGAGAAAAAATTGCGAAAGGAATGATAGCTTGAAGAAAACTACGCTTATAATTACGGCGGCGGCTCTTGCGGCGGCGTTAGGCGCGGCAATGATAGTGCCAAAAGCGGTGGAAAGCTCCGCGCCCGCCGCCGAGACCGTCCGCGCACAGACGCGCGAGTATTGCGAAACGGTAAGCGGCGGAGGTTCGGTAGCTTATATGGATCAGCGTTCCGTAACGTCCTCGCTGCCGCTTGTTCCCGAGAGTTTTTCCGTTAAGGTGGGCGACGAGGTGAACGTCGGCGATGAGATAGCCACGGTTGACAGAACTTCCTCGGCGGCGCTGATAAACAGTCTCGGGCAAGTGAGCGCCCTCGGAATACCCGCGTCGGGAATTGAGACGGCGATAGCGATGATCCCCGAAAAGATAACCTCGAACTGTTCGGGCAGAATAATCTCCACAGCGCCCGCGGGCAGCGTCGTTCAAAGCGGCAGCCGCATAGCCGATATATCGGAGGGCGGAGAGCTTTCCGTTTCGGCGGCGGTGAGCGAGTTGGATATCGCGAAGATATCCTTGGGACAAAAAGCCGAGATAACATTGGCGGCGTATCCGGACGAAACGTTCCTCGGAACGGTGTCGGAAATTTCCGATACGGCGCGGGATCAATACAACGGCGCGGTTCTTGAAACGGTGGTGGATATCTCGGTCACTCCGGACAGCGCCGACGAGCGCTTTAAGCCGGGGCTTTCCGCAGACGTTTCGGTAGCCTTGGGCGAGCCGCGTGAGATATGCGTGGTGCCCTATTCCGCAATAGGACAAGACAGCAGTGGAGAGTTCGTGTGCGTTTACGAGGACGGTAAAGCGGTTCGGCACAACGTCTCAACGGGCGCGGAGTTTGAAGACGGCGCGGAGATACTTTCCGGCGTGGATAAAAATTCGGTAATATTTAAAAGCCCCGAAAAGCTTTCGGGGAAAAGCTATGTTAAATTCAAGGAGCCGCAATGATATTAAATTCGCTGTTTAAATCAGTAGTAAACATATTTCGCTGCAGAACGCGTTCGCTGCTTACAATGGCGGGTATCGCCGTGGGGGTTTTTTCCGTTGTGCTGATATCGACCATTGGCGCGGCAGGTACCGAGCAAGTAAGCGCGAAGCTCTTGACAATGGGGGTTGACACTCTGCTTATCCAGTCCGCCGAAAATACGGTCTCCGCGACGCTTTCCGAAAACGACCTCGCCGAAGCCGCGAGAATTGACGGCGTTTCCGATGTTATGCCGCTTATGGCGAGCGTCACCGAGGCGAAAATGCTGAACCGCCGTCTTGACGCATACGTTTGGGGAGTGGATAAATCGGCGGACAAGCTCATTTCTCTTGAAGCGGCGTACGGCAGACTTATCGGAAATTCGGATTCGGCGGCGCGCTCGAAGGTCTGCGTTATCGATGAAGCGTTCGCTTTGGAAAGCTACGGCAGAAGCAATATTGTCGGAAAAAAATTAAAAATGTTTCTGGGCGGCAAATATCACGAGTTTGAAGTAGTCGGAGTGGCGAAGTCGGGGCTGTCCTCTTTGCAAAGTATGCTTTCCAACATTATGCCGAATTTTATTTACATTCCCATTTCAACCATGCAGAGTCTTTGCGGCAGAACTACCTATGATAAAATCGCGGTCAAGCTGTCCGACCCGAACTCGGACACTTCCATAGTTCGGCGGGTCACGCAAAAGCTTGACGAACTGCACTCGACCAAGGACGGCTATAAATGCAACAATCTGCTTTCGCAAAAGGGACAGCTTGACGACATTATGAATATCGTTACAACGGCGCTGTCGTTTGTTGCGGGGATATCGCTTGTCGTTTCGGGTATCAGCGTTATGACCGCCATGATGATGAGCGTAAACGAAAGGACGCGCGAGATCGGTATTAAAAAGGCGATCGGCGCGAAAAAGCGCGACATCTGCGCCGAATTTCTCTGCGAGAGCGTTATTATGACGCTCATCGGCTCTGCCGCCGGGATAGCGCTGGGACTTTTGACGTCGTTTGCCGGCTGTATGCTGACAGGCGCTCCGTTTGTCGTAAACGTCGGTTCCCTGATGGCAAGCGCGGGAGCGGCGGCGGGAATCGGTGCGGTTTTCGGCGCGTATCCCGCTGTAAAAGCCGCCAAATTAAAGCCCGCCGAAGCTCTGCGTTTGTAATATGAAAAAAAATCGGAACGCTTTTACTGTGGTAATGATTTTAGCCGTATGCGCTCAAGTCTTATTGACCGTCCGCGCCGCGAAAATATCCTTATGGCTGTGCGCCGTAAGCGTCGCCGCGTTTGTTTTGGCGGCGGCGTATTTCTTTGCGAGGTTCCGTTCGATCAAATATATCGACGAAAAAGAACGGTTCATAATAAAAAGCGGATTACTGATAAAAACCGAAAGGATAATCCCAAAATCGAGCGTTCTTTGGAAAAGCACCGTGTCCTTTTTCGGAGTTTTTATGTTTTCCGTAATACACACCGCTTCGGGAAAGGCGGTTGTGTTCGCGCCGCTTGAAAAAAGTCCTTTTTCATGTTAAATTGTAAACTTTACGCGCCCGTTGCGAGAGGAAAACGCTTTTATCGTTCGGTTTTGTTGATTTGAAACCGAAATGCGCCTTGTGCGAGGGGACAACCCTTCGGGAGGGGGAGAGGGGGGAGTATGTACATTTAATGAAAAAACTAATGCGTAACTTACAATAAACCTTTTCTTTTTTACGGACGGCAGGTTCTCCCCCCTCTCCCCCTCCCTACGGGGTTTTCCCCTCGCGCTCCCTTTTCCTCTCTCCCTCCCC
>CANRFR010000053.1 GCA_947629945.1 uncultured Clostridia bacterium
GTGCATCGTAGGTATTATCGTACTGAAAATCATTATAAACCCTATTAAAGAAGCAGATAAGCTTGCCGGGGATATGAGCGCGGGTATTCTTGACAGCAATACTCAAATGACGTTTGCCAACGACGAGATTGGAGATTTTGTACGCAAGCTGCAATCCACCGCGAGTACTTTGAGCAGTTACATAAACGATATAAAGGGCGTTCTCGCTAAGATGGCAACGGGAGATTTCACTGCTGAGCCGCAAGTTCAGTATGTCGGCGAGTTTACCGAGATAAAGGTATCGTTCGAGCAGATAAGCGAAGCTTTGCATGAGATTATCGGCGAGATATCCGAAACTTCCAAAGAGATCATGAACGGCTCTATGCAGATATCCGAGGGTTCGCAGACGCTTGCCGAGGGCACAACGCAGCAGGCGGCGTCCATTGAGGAGTTGTCGGCAAGTATCAATGAGATCACCTTAAAAGTGGAAGAAACCGCCAAAAACGCCGCTGAGGCGGGAAGAATTTCCTCCGAGAGCGCAGATAAAATCGAGCTTCAAAACGGCGAGGTTCAAAATATGCTGTCCGCTATGGACGAGATCAAGGAAAAGTCCGATAAGATACAAAACATAATCAAGGCAATTGACGATATCGCGTTCCAAACTAACATCCTTTCGCTTAACGCAGCTATTGAAGCCGCGCGTGCGGGCGAGGCGGGCAAAGGTTTCGCCGTTGTTGCGGACGAGGTTCGAACGCTCGCCGCAAAGAGCGCGGAATCCGCAAAACAGACCGGCGATCTTATCAACGCGACTATCGCGGCAGTGGACAAAGGCACTGTTATCGCGCAGAACACCGCCGAAACGATGAAGGATGTTATCGATCTTTCTAACCGCACGAACGAGTATATCGGCGGTATTTCAACAGCGTCCGAGCAGCAATCCGAGTCCATTAAGCAAGTGAAGATCGGTATTGAGCAGATCTCTACGGTGGTTCAGCAAAACTCCGCGACTGCGGAGCAAGCCGCCGCTTCTTGCATACACCTCAATGAAAACTCCGTGCAGCTTCAAAACCGGATTTCCAAACTCAACGTCTGATTTTTTAGGTAAAAGTAACAGAAGTGAGAATAACGGGTGGTTGACATTTGACGACCGCCCGTTTTTGTGAATAAAATATTTTTGAAAAAGTACTTGACAAAATCTTGTATTGGTATTATAATATTGTCAAGATATCAATTTGATATCAACTTGACTAACCGAGAGGGAGTGTTATTATGGCTAATACCGAGATTACCAAGACTGTTTATGAGGAAAAAGAGATACGGGCGGTGAGCGGCTGGGGAATGTTTTTCCTGACGTTTCTTTTGATGATGGGAGCGTTGGCGCTGCTGATATATGGCGGCGTGAAAAGCACCGACGAGGAACCGCATTGGGGTGTGATCGTTGGGGTAGTGTGGCTGAGTTTGGGCTGGATACCGTTTAAAGGCTTGAAGATAATTCGACCTAACGAGGCGGTTGTTTTGACGTTGTTCGGAAAGTACATAGGAACTCTGAAAAAAGAGGGCTTCTGGTTCGCAAACCCGTTTGCCGGAGCTGTTTTACCCGCGGGGGTTACCGTTATGCAGAAAGGTTCGACATCGGGACTGGGAAAAATCTCTCTTAAAACTATGACGCACGACAACGGTATGCAGAAGATAAACGATCTTTCCGGCAACCCGATAGAGGTGGGTATCGTCGTAACTTGGCGTGTTGTCAACACGGCGAAAGCGCTCTTTAATGTGGAGAATTACTCGCAGTTTTTGTCGATACAGGCGGACACTACCTTGCGCGATGTGGCTCGGCTCTACCCTTACGACAGCACGGACAGCGACGAGAAAACCTTGCGCGGCTCTTCCGTCGAGGTGTCGGCGCAGCTTAAGGAACTGCTTCAAAAGCGCGTCGAGATGGCGGGTTTGGAGATTATCGAAGCGCGTATCGCGCACTTGGCGTACGCTCAGGAGATAGCCGCGGCAATGCTCCAGAGACAGCAGGCAACCGCGATAATCGAAGCGCGCCAGAAGATCGTCGACGGCGCTGTCGGAATGGTGGAAATGGCGCTGAACAAGCTCTCGGAAAGCAATGTCTGCGAGCTTGACGAGGAACGCAAGGCGCAAATGGTTTCCAATTTGTTGGTAGTACTCTGCGGAAACAAGGACGCGCAGCCTATCGTCAACAGCGGGTCGATTTATTAAGCTGTGAAATATTATAGAATAATCCTTTAAGAGCCGTCGTAAAAGAATAAATTGTGAACAAAAAAACAAGTTCGGCGCGAATGAATTTACACTTAACGTTATGATTGCTGTTGGTGTGATAAGCGTGGAATTATTGCGGCGGCTCTATTGATATTAAGAGGTGATTTTATGTTTGCCACGCATACTGTAATTGCGATTCTGATTGGCGGACTGCTCGGGATAGCAATACCCGTTGCGGTAATCGTAATCTTCCGCTTGAAAAACCGTGATACTTGGCTGCCGTCCGTGTTTATCGGAATGGGCGTGTTTGTATTATTCGCCCAACTTTTGGAGCCGCTTCTTCACCTCGTAATGCTGCCGATAGTTCAAGATAAGCCGCTGTGGTATGTCGTTTACGGCGCTTTGGCAGCGGGGATTTTCGAGGAGACCGGGAGATTTGCGGCTTACAAAACCGTTATGAAGCGGCATTACTCCACAAAGAACGCGCTGTTTATGGGTTTGGGACACGGCGGCTTTGAAGCGCTGGCTATCGGACTGAGTTTTGGACTGTACTTCATAATGGCAATCGTTATCAACAATATGGGCGGCATTGACGCGTTTATTGAAACGGCGGCAAAAAACGCGCCCGCACTTTTGGAAAACTCTAAAGCGCAGATGGACGCTATTGCAGCGATAAATTTCGGAACGGTGCTGATGGCGCTGTATGAGCGTATTGTTGCAATGACGTTCCACGTTTGTATGAGCGTTTGGGTATACAAGGCGGCGACTGAGAAATTGTGGCTTTACCCCGTCGCAATAGCGGCTCACGCGTTGCTCGACGTTCCCGCGGCGATGTATCAGGCTAAGGCGATTACGAGCATACCCGTAGTTTACGCGATTATGACGGCGTTTACTGCCGCAGTCGTATTTGTTACGATAAAACGGTTTAAAAAATCGAGGTGATCCATATTGAGCGACGAGGAAAAGAAAATCGAAAAAGAAAAAGCAAAAAAGCAGATACCGCTTAGGCTCTCCGCGTCGCTGTACGCGGAGCTTATGCAATGGGCGGAGGACGACTTCCGCTCCGTGAACGGGCAAATCGAGTATCTGCTTACCGAGTGTGTGAAATACCGCAAAAAGAAAGGCGGTTCGGAATGAATTACAACATTGAGTATTTTTTGTGCGAGTTGGCGGTTCCGACGATCGTACTTGTTGTAACAACTATTTGGAGAAAGAACCCGCCTAAGCCCAATTGGTGGTGGGGTTACGGTTCTTCGCGCTCGATGTCAAACGTGGAAGCGTGGAACACGGCTCAGGAGCTTTTCGGAAAATACTGCGCACGTGTTTTTATTCCCATAATTGCGGTCTCTTTGATTGCGGGAATTTCCGCTGTATATATGCGTTTTGAAAAAAATACATCGTTTACGTTGTGTATGATTTTGTGCGCGGTAAACGTTATTGCGGCAATAGTGATTTCCATTGTTACGGAATGTAAGCTGAGAGCCTTGTTTGACGAACATGGCAATTACAAAAGCCAATAGCATAAAAAGGAGGGCGCTATGAACTATAATGTGCTGTATCTGTTAAGCGAACTTATTGCGCCTGTGATTATTCTTTTGGTTTCGGTGACAATGTGGAAAAATCCTCCGAAGATGGGTGAGAACATAGGGTACCGCACACGACGCTCCATAAGTTCCGAGGAAGCGTGGAATTTCGCGCAGATTTATTGGGCACGGTTGTCAACGTTTGTTTTCGCGGGTTACACCGCGCTTACAGTAGCAGTGGGTCTTATTGGTATTTTGGTGAATTTCGGCGATAAAACGGGCTTCGCCGTGTTTATCGCACAGAGCGCCGTGCTTGTAGCTATGCTGTTTGTGATAATAGGTATTGTGGAATATAGACTTAAAACGCTCTTCGATGAGAAAGGCGAACCTAAAGGAAGATGATTTGATATACTTGAAAATCCACACGACTGCCCTGTAAAAGCATGGCTTAGTGTTTCATTGGAGTAATTATGGACGGAATATTGGAATTCGTTTTTGAACTGATTTTTGAAATAGTGCTTGAAGGCTCAATAGAGACGGCTTCAAGCAGACGCGTGCCAATTCCTTTGCGTATACTCGCGGGAGTGTTCGTGGGAATAATTTTCTTAGGCGTGGAGTTTATTATCGTGTTTGTCGGGATTATGTGCTTCGGGGAGAACATGAATTTACCTGTAGTCGGCGTGGGGCTTATTCTGCTTGCAGTGCTTTTTGGGGGAACTTGCGTTTACAGATTTATAAAAACCGTTCGTAAACATTCGGGCAATTTCGATGAATAACAAATCTTAAGATTTTCTTAAAATTGCGCGGAGTTATTGACATTGCTTTATATTTGTTGTATATTGAATATCGGGGGTGAAGCTCTTGAAAGAACGGATATTGGTGGTGGACGACGAGTGCGCGATAGCCGACTTGGTGGAAGTGTGCCTGACCAACGAGGGATTTGACGCGGTGAAATTTTATAACGGTACGGACGCGCTGAATTATATGGATAACGAAAAAGTCGATCTTGCCGTGCTGGATGTTATGCTTCCCGATATGGACGGTTTTTCTATGGTACAGAAGCTGCGGAGCCGTTTTGTGTTCCCGATAATAATGCTGACGGCAAAGTGCGAGGACAAAGATAAAATAACCGGGCTTATGTTGGGTGCGGACGATTATATTACTAAACCATTTTCTCCTCCCGAACTTGTGGCAAGAGTAAAAACTCAGCTTCGGCGTTTCACTCGGTATAACGCCGCCGTTCCGAAACCCAATGAGATAGATATTCGCGGACTTCAGATAAACAAGGATAATCACAAGTGCACAGTAAACGGCAGAGAGGTGTCGCTTACGCCGATAGAATTTTCGGTGCTGTGGTATCTTTGCAGTCACAAAAACAGCGTGGTGTCGGGCGAAGAACTGTTCGAGGCAGTGTGGGGCGAGAAGTATCTTGACAGCTCCAACACCGTAATGGCGCACATTGCGCGTATCCGAGAAAAGCTCGGCGAACCGCCGCGAAATCCGAAGTACATCAAAACCGTATGGGGAGTGGGATATACCGTTGAAGAATAAAAGGTTTTCAAAGCTGACGCGCCGATATATGCGTAACTATCTTTTGACGCTGGCGGGAACGGCGGCGGGGCTTATTACCCTGATATTCGGCGCTAAACAGTTTTTGGGGAATGTAAGAATATGGTACGCCGAAGACCCGCTGTATCGTTTTTTACGGTTCATTAACGATCATCTCGGAACTATCTGCCCGTTAATAATTCTTGTGACGTGGAGTATCATCACTTATTTTTTTATGATAAAGCCGCTGAAATATATCGAGAACATAGTCGGCGCGGCAAATCGGCTGACCGACCCAACGGACAAGCCCATAGAACTGCCGCCCGCACTCGCCGAGGCGCAGTACGAGTTGAATTCGGTGCGCGAGACGGCGTTACGCAACGCCGCGTTGGCAAAAGAAGCGGAACAGCGCAAAAACGATATGATAGTCTATTTGGCGCACGACCTCAAAACGCCGCTGACAAGCGTTATTGGGTATTTGACGCTTTTGAATGATGAACGCGACATTTCCGAGGAAAACCGCAAAAAATACACTTCCGTCGCTCTTGACCGCTCACAGCGGCTGGAGGAGCTTATCAACGAGTTCTTCGACATCACACGGTTCAGCCTGACTACGCTTACTCTTGAGCCTCAAAGGATAGACCTTTCACTTATGCTGAACCAGACTATAAGCGAGTTTTTGCCTGTTTTTGAAAAAAACAAGCTCGGCGTCAAGCCGAGCGTTCAAACTGGTGTCGATCTGCTGTGCGACCCCGACAAGCTGGAGCGCGTTTTCGATAATCTTTTGCGTAACGCCGTTAATTACAGCTATCCCGAAACCGATATAGAATTTTCAATGAAAGCGGACGATAATCTTGTTACTGTGATATGTAAAAATCACGGCAGAACCATTCCAAAGGAAAAGCTCGACCGCATTTTCGAGCAGTTTTTCCGCGTAGACAGCGCTCGGCAGTCTAAAACGGGCGGCGCGGGTCTGGGGCTTGCGATAGCAAAGGAAATTGTAAATCTGCATAACGGCGAAATATTTGCCGAAAGCGCCGACGAGACCGTGACTTTCACCGTAAAGATACCGCGAAAATAGTTTATTTCGGGAACGATAATGTGATCGTCAAACGGCAGTTGTCAATTTTTGCGGTTACGGCTCCGCCAAGCTTTTCCGTTAAGAGCTTGGCTATAGAAAGCCCCAGCCCGGTGGAACTGCCGCCGGTTTCAACCGTGTAAAAGCGGTCGAACAGACGTTCCGCGTCGGCGTTTTTGAGGTGTTCGGAGATGTTCGCGAAAGTTATCGTTCCGTTTTCGTCGAGCGTTACCTCAAGGTCGCCGCTTGAGTATTTGATGGCGTTGCCCAATACGTTCCCGAAGATCCTCATTAGCGCGGATTTATCGGAAATGCGCTCCACCCGCTTTTCGGGAATATTTATATTCGGCGTTATGCCGCGTTCGGTTATCGCTCCGTAGAGAGCGGCGGCGCTTTCCTCCAGCACGTCGTTCAAGCAGACGCGCTCAAGCTTCGGGTCTTGCGCGGCGGCTATCGAATATTGAAAAAGCTCTTCGGTAAGGCGGTTCATAGCGTTTGTTCTGCCGCGTATCTGCGTTAAAAAACCGCGAACCGTATCGCTTGTTTCCTCGCGGTCAAGTAGGTCGAGATAACCGCTTATCGCGGTGAGCGGTGTGCGTAAGTCGTGAGAGATATTCGTGACGGCTGTTTTCAATTCATTGTCACCTTGCCGACAGCGTATCCTCTCCGCGCGGAGCATCGCGATTTGTTTGTTAAGTTCCGCGGCGAGCCTTTGCATATCGCGGTCTACGGTGGAAATATCGATTTGTGTGTTGGTGTCCTCGTTCAGCTTCTCGGTCAGCTTTTGCGAGATCTCCCGCGTCGAGCGTTTCATCACAATAAGCTTTATGAGCAGGCACACGCACAATATTCCCGGTGCCGCGCACAAAATATACAATAACAACACCCCCCATTCGTTTTATTATAACGTATTTTGAAGCGTTTGTCAACCGAAATTCAGCCGCCGGCTTTCCACAATCATTTTATGTTCGTTCAATCGTTGAAAAAATCTCCGCGCGTTATTGCCACTATCGCAATAGCGATACAAATATTAATCAGCATAATGTCTCCTTTTTAATCGGTAATCCTTTCGGATCATTTCAAGTCCTTTCTGCGGAACACGGCAACACCCGCCGCCGTTGTCGCCGCGAGAACTCCGAGTGAACAGAGCGGTAAGAAGTTTTTGCCCGAAATGTCATGTTGTTCTTCTATTTGCAGTTCCTGCGCCGTCGGCAGAATATTGCACACTGCCGTAACGAAACCGCGTTTCAATCCCGGCTTAAGATAACGGGGATTCGGCTCTGTTTCTTCGGTGGTTCCGTGATAATTACCGTAGTCGTCAATTTCCGGTTTATACCTCAATTCGGGTTCGTCGAGCATACCGATAAGTCCGAAAGAGCCGTAAGTCGTGACGACCATTGTTAAAATCGTCGCCGCAACTATCTTTGATTTTGAGGATATCATCATACCTATCATTGTGAATATTGAACACATAGCAGTCTCGGCGCACAAGTCAATAAGAATATCGAATAACAGAGGATTAAAAGGCTCTGTTATTCTTCCGCCCAAAGCGTAGCCCAATCCGAAATTTACGGTTATCTGCGCCGCGAAATAAATCAGTCCGACCGCCGATACGGTAATAAGGTTCGAAAAATATATCTGCGCTCTTGAGATTCCCATTATCATTTTATTTCGTATTGCGCCGCCCTTATAGTCCGCGCCGAGATAAAGCGCCGTAAAAATCGCGGAAAAAAACATAACCTCCGAGCCGTTTTGCAATATGTCGTTTCTCATATCAACAATGGTGTGGTCGTTCATATCCCACTCCGAAAACATATTCAGAACAGGAAAGGCGATCATCAATATCATACACACCCAAAATGATTTTGTTTTCCAAAGGCGGGAAAAGTTCGCTCGTAATAATTTCGTCATTTTAAGTCCTTTCTGCGGAAAATCGCAGCTCCCGCTGCCGTTGATATCGTAAAAACTCCGAGAGAACAGAGCGGCAGAACGGCTCGGTCGCGCGTTTCGTCGTCGGCTTGTTTGATTTGTCCAAACGGTTGAAGATCGTAAGCCGCTTCCAAAGCCGCACGAGGAAATCCCGTAACCGCGTCGGGATTTGGTTCTTCAAATACGCGTTCAACCGCCGTGCCGTCCGCGTTACATTCGGAAATTTCAAAAGTTTGCGGAACGGCGAGTTTGTTTTTTATCGTCGGAGTTACTGCGAAAGCGCCCGCCATAAGCGCTATAACAACAGCCGTTGCCGAGGATCTTTTAACTATCAGCATTGAAGCAAGCGTGAAAATCGAGCATGCCGATGCAATTGCGCAAACGCACACCAAAATTCCCAGCGCAAAGCTTTCAGCGGAAAGAGCGAAATCTTTAATTACAAAAATCCCGACAACAGCGGGCGGCAGTTCCCAAGCGAACGTCAAGATCAGCCCGCCGATAATTGCCGTAAATAAATTCGCGAAGTAAATTTCGGTTCTCGAACGACCTATTATCAGCTTGTTACGTATTGTTTTATCGGAATAATCCTCGCCGAAAAACAGCATTGAAAACGCCGCCGAAGCGAATATCGGAGCCGCCGTCATTGCGAGAATTATTTTATCCCATCCCGCGAGAGTAGGACTTATCTTTATGAGTATATAAGTAAAAATCGCCGACAGTGTAAACGTAACGCATAAACAGGTTATAAAAATACGGCTGCGTTTCATTCGGCAAAGATTTGCGAGGAGCAGTTTTATCATTTCGCACACCTCACTTTATATCTTTTTTACGGAACACAAAGACCCCAATCACCGAGACTGCCGCCGCGGTTCCCAAGGAATACAGCGGTATAAACGCTATATCGGCGGTGTTTGCGGAATTAGCCTTTAGTATTCCGCCAAACGGCAGAATATTGTCCGCCGCGTTCATCAGCACGCGTTTTGTGCCGCTGACATAGCGTTCGTTTGGGTATTCGTGCATTTCGGTGTAGTCGCCGAGACTTTCATCGTAATAACTTCCGTATACAGTTTCCTCTTCGTCAAGTCTGCTTGTGAGATATTGTGAAAGAAAAAGCACGTCCGTTGTAATTAACGCCGCCCATACGATAACCGACGCTTTATTCGCAATCAACATCGACATCAACGTAAAAAACGAGCAAGCTGCGAGCATTGCAGCAACGCATACAACAATGCTCATTTCAAAATTTACATTCCCGTAAGTATTCGGCGATTTTTTCGCAAACAGAGCGTAAAGAGCCGTTACAAGCTGTGCCGCGCCCGCAATAACAAACGCGGCGACCGCTGAAGCCGATAAATTCGCGAAGTAAACCTGCGCTCTCGAAGCGCCGACGGTAAACTTGTTGCGAATTGTGCCGTCGGAATAATCCGTGCCGAGGAAAAGCGCGGTAAAAATTCCCGAGATAAATATCGAAATCACAAAACCGCCGTAAACGCCGCCGCTTATGTTTTGAGTAACAATATTTATAAAATTAACAACAAATGCGCCCGCCGCGCATATCCAAAGAGCCTTTGTTTTCCAAAGCCTTGAAAGATTTGCGCGAAGTATTTTGATCATAATTATCATCTCCTTTTTGTCATTTTAGATCCTTTCTGCGGTACACGGCAACGCCCGCCGCCGTTGAGACCGCCAAAACTCCGAGAGAATACAGCGGAAACGTTTTTTCGTTGTGAAGCTGACCTGTTTCTATCTGCATTATCTGTCCGCCGGGGAGTATGTCGTTTACGGTAATGAGGATATTTCGGAATGCGCCGTCAATGTAATTGTCGCTGCGTACGGGTTCGGCGTTTGCGTCATCGCTGTCCTCAATGAATTCGGGGATATTCAAAACATTAATTATAACCGAGCCTGTCGATATTAACCTTATCCCTATAAATATTGATAATACAACGCTTATCGGCTTCGAGGTAATAAGCATACCAATCAGCGTAAAAATACCGTTCGCCGCTTCCAACGCACAAAATATCGCGAACATTTGAAACGCAAAAGCGCCCGCTTCCATTCCGAAAGACTTGCCGAAAAAGCTTGTCAAAAATATCATAGGCACAAGCTCGGAAAGTTCGATTAGAACGCTGCCCGTGCTCACTGTCAAAAACTCCGAAAAGTAAATGTTGATTCGCTTGCTTGCCGATAGTCAGCTTGTTACGCATTGTGCCATGGGCGTAGTCCGTGCCGATAAACAGCGGAGCGAAAGCCGCCGCGAATATTATATAGTGCATACCGCTCATCAAAAGAATGTGCGCGGTTTGCTCCTCCCGGGCGTTCGGCAAGTTTAAAAAGACGAGAAGAACGCCCAATGCAAACGCCAAAATCACGCATACCCATAAAGCCTTTGTTTTCCAAAGCCGCGAAAAATCGGCTCTCAACAGCTTTATCATTTCAAGTCCTTTCTTCGGAATACTACCACGCCCACAGCCGTGGAGACGGCAAGCACACCGAAAGAATACAGCGGCATAAGTTCCTTGTTGTGCAGGCTGCCCGTTTCGAGCTGCATTACTTGCCCCGTGGGAAGAACGTCGTTTACCGCCGTGAGAATGTCGCGTTTTACGCCGGGCTTTATATACATGGGATTGGGCGTGGAATCGCTTTCGTCAACTATTTCCTCACCATCATTCGTGACAAATGCGGCATAACTCAGATATTCCGGCTGATTAAGAAAATCCAAAATGATTGCCGCACCGAGAGCCAATACAAACGTCGCCACAATTGAAATAGCCGTGTTCGCGGATTTCGCCGTGATAAGCATACCGAGCAGCGTAAGTACTGCGCTCATCGCTATAACGGCGCAAACGGCAATAAACATCCTGAACGCAAATTCGTTCGCCGTCATTCCGAAAGACTTGCCAAAAAACGCCGCCGCAATCGCGGGAATATCCTCTGCAAGAGATATCGCAAACGCGCCTATCGTTACCGTTACAGAATTTGATAAGTAAATCAACGTTCTGTTGCTTCCTATGATCATCTTGTTGCGGATAGTGTTCTGCGAGTAGTCAGTGCCGAGGAACAGCGCTATGAAAACAGCAATCAACACAAGCGAGTTGGCCGTGCCGTACAAAATATTATTGGCGGTGTTTTCCGCGGTGCGAATATCAATAACGAAAATAAACGAGTTCAGCACCGACAACACAAAAGAGATAATAACGCACACCCAAAAGCCTTTTGTTTTACGCATACGGGTGAGGTCGGCTCTTAATAATTTAATCATTTGAAGAACCTCCCACAAGATTGATAAAGTAAGCCTCAAGACTTTCGTCGTGTTCGTTTACGCCGAATAGTTCGCAGTCGGCGTTTTTAAGCGCTTCGGTGAGTTTAGTGATACTCAAAGCGCCGTAAATATCGGCGGTCTTTTCGTCGATTATCTTGTATTCCATGCCAATCGCGTCAAGCACAATAGCGAGATTTTTCGTATCCGAAACAGTTACACGCATACATTTTCGACATTCCTTTTCGAGGTCCTCCGCGCTTATCTCCTTGACGAGTCTGCCTTGGTCGATAAAGCCGTAATGCGTGGCAAGCCGCGAGAGCTCGTCAAGAATATGCGAGGATATCAGCACGGTGATGTTCTTTTCGCGGTTGAGTTTCAAAATCAACTCACGGACTTCGATGATACCTTGCGGGTCAAGACCGTTTATCGGCTCGTCGAGGAGCAAGAAGTCGGGGTTTCCGCACAAAGCCACTGCTATTCCCAAACGTTGGCGCATACCGAGCGAGAAGTTTTTCGCCTTTTTCTTGCCGGTATCTGCAAGTCCGACCAGTTCCAGAAGCTCTTTTATGCCGTCAAAGCCGGGGATTCCGATCACGCGGTATTGCTGCTTAAGGTTATCCTCGGCGGTCATATCGAGGTAGATGGACGGCGTTTCAACCACCGCGCCCATTCTGCGGCGCGCCTTATTGATATCCCCGCCGCTGTTTTTTCCATAAAGAGTGAAATCTCCCGAGGTCGGGAACTGCAAACCGCATATAAGGCGGATAAGCGTGGTCTTGCCCGCGCCGTTGCGTCCGACAAATCCGTAAATAGAACCTTTTGGGACGTTCATTGAAAGACCGTTCAGGGCGTTGAATTTTCCGTAGGTCTTTTTTAAATTGTTTGTTTTAAGAATGTATTCCATAAGTTTCTCCTTTCAACAGAAACACCGCCCAAAGCTTTCAGCCGTGTGCGGTGTTTGCTTTATGTTTAAATCATAACTCATAATGGTTAAGAAAACGGTTAAGAAAAAAGTAAAGATTTAGTTAAGATTTTCGGACATTTTAAAGCCGATACCCCAAACCGCCTCGATAAAGTCCGTATCTGATATCTCGCGCAGTTTTTTTCTCAGGTTGCTGATGTGGACTTTCAGCGAGCTTTCCACGCAGTCGGGGGTCTCGTTAGCTATTCGGTCGAGTATCTGCGCTTTTGTGATAACTTGTTTCGGATTTTGCATTAGTATCTTCAAAATTGCAAACTCGGTTTTCGTAAGTTTTGCCGTTTGTTCAGCAAACTTTACCTCGCGCGTGGTTATATCAAGCGTCAAACCGCGCCATTCGAGCGTTCCCTCGGAGAGTTTTCCCGCGTCGCGCAGACGTACTTTTATCCTCGCTAACAGTTCTTCGGTGGAAAACGGCTTCGTTATATAATCCGCCGCGCCCGACATCAAGAGATTTACCTTGCTGTCGATATCACACTTCGCACTCATAATGATAACGGGAACATCTTCGATAGCCGGAAGAATTTGTTCTCCCGGCAGTTCGGGCATCATCAAATCGAGAAGCACAAGGTCGGGCTGATTGTCCGTCAGCAGTCGCAGCGCGCTTTTCCCATTGAACGCGCGGATAACGTTGTAGCCTTCGCGCGTTAAAAGGTCGTTCAGCATATCGCTTATGTATTTGTCGTCATCGACCACAAGTATCGTTTCGGACATAGTATACCCCCATAACTTTATTGCGTTTTCTTTAATTATATCATAACCGTTTGAAATTTGCAATACCGTTTTCGCAGCGGAAAACTCGGTCGGGAATAATTATGCAAAAGTTTGCGGTTTTCGGCAAAAAATTGCCGTTGTACGGCACGAAAATCCGGGTAAATCCGGCACTTCTCCGGATACTAAACAGGCTCTAAAAAATATGTTGTGAAAATAGCCAAAAAAAGGCGGTTAAATTTTAACAAAACGTAAAAAAAAAAATAAAGGAAAAATGCCCTTGTTATTTTCCGCATATTGTAGTATAATTATTGTGGATATTTTTTTGGCGAATATCGCCATACTTATTTATAAATTGGAGGAGACACAATGGCATTTACAAAATCATTGGCTGAAATGGAACAGAGCGTTCCGGACAGCGATGCGAGAAAAAGACTTGCCGCGTTTTTTGACGACAGCGCATACACGGAGCTGGACAAGTTCCTTGCCGCGGACGGCGAGCAGAGCAGCGTTGTTGCGGGCGTGGGCAGCGTCGAAACCAATACTGTTTACGCGTTCGCACAGGACGTTTCCGTAAAAGGCGGCGCAGTTAACAAGACGGCGGCGCAGAAAATCAAGAGAGTGTATGAGTTGGCGGCAAAGAACGGTTCGCCCGTTGTCGGATTTTTTGACAGCAAGGGCGCGGATATCAACGAGGGAATGGCTGTTCTCGCCGAATACAACGACATAATGAAAGCAAGCGCGAAGATTTCGGGCGTTGTTCCGCAGATCGCCGTTGTTACGGGCGTTTGCGCGGGCTGCGCGGCTATGATAGCGTCTATGGCGGACATTGTTATCGCGACGGAAAAGAGCGAGTTGTTCCTTACCGCGCCGTTTAATAACGCGGACGGCAAACTCGCGGGCGCGGGTACCGCCGAGAACGCCGCGAAAGCGGGCGTTGTGCAGATACTTGCAAATGACGACAACGACGCGCTCGGTAAGGCAAAGGACGTTATAGCTTGTCTTCCCGAAAATAATCTCGACGTTGGCTATATCGAGGGCTTTAATGAAAACGACGCGGCGATTACCGCGCAAATGAGCGGTGCGGATTTGATTTCTGCAATCGCGGCAAAGGGCAGCGTTATCGAGTTTGGTAAGAAGTTCGGCAAGGCGGCGTACACTGCGCTCGGCGTTCTGAATGACAGGACAACGGCATTTGTTGCGACCGACACAGCAGCGAAACTCACGAGCACGGATGCAGCGAAGATCGCACGTTTCGTTCAGTTTGCCGACCTCTTCTCGATACCTGTTGTGACGGTTATCGACACCGAGGGCTTTGAGGGCAGTTCGACGGCGGAGCTTGA
>CANRFR010000054.1 GCA_947629945.1 uncultured Clostridia bacterium
GAACGGTGTATCCTATAGGTCGGGGGTCTATAAAATGCATATGGTGAGAATGACGGGAACATCTGACGAAACTGTGAATGTACGGGTCTAAAGAAATCAAAGCATAGAAATGTGTTGTCCGTGGAGTGCGGCGATAGCGAGGTAAAGTAAGATTGCTCATTGTGAAATACCTTACAGTGTTACAGGCACTGTCAAGCTGTCAGGCTCAAAGCAGAAACCTAAGTGCATATGTAAAGATAGAATTATCGGAATGTGGCAGCCTACAATACACGTTGGCGGTACGGACGAAGAAAAATAAGCCGTTTTAATTGTGGGCAAAGTAGTGGCATAACCGTTGATGTTTTCTGTAATGGAAAGCGTAGGGACAGCCACAAGTCAATATTACAAAAGTAATCATATGTATTAAAATTCATAGCTTTGAGTATGATTAGGATTTTATCTGAGAAAAACAATCCCGAAAGGGGGAGTTGCCTATGACAAAGAAGAACAAGCTAAGACATTCGGAATATTATGACTTGCAAGATTGCTTTGATAAGTTATATGCGAAAAGCAAACAAGGTGATGTTTTCACAAACCTCGTTGAGATTATCTCTTCTGAGGAAAATATAAGGCTTGCGTATAGAAACGTTAAGCGTAATTCGGGTAGTCATACAAGCGGAGTGGACAAGCTGAGTATAAAGGATATAGAAAAGCTGTCTGCTGAAAAACTGGTTGAGATAATTCAGAGAAAATTGCAATACTACAAGCCCAGACCTGTTAGACGGGTAGAAATCCCAAAGCCAAACGGTAAAACCAGACCACTGGGAATACCGACTATCGTTGACCGATTGGTGCAGCAATGCATTCTACAGGTTTTAGAACCGATATGTGAGGCAAAATTTCACGAACGCAGCAACGGTTTCAGACCGAACAGGTCAGCGGAACACGCGCTGTCGCAATGCTACAGAATGATACAAATGCAAAAGCTCCATTTTGTCGTAGATGTTGATATAAAAGGCTTCTTCGATAATGTAAATCATTCCAAGCTGATACGTCAGATGTGGACTTTGGGAATAAGGGATAAACAACAATCTGCATAATCAAGGAAATGCTGAAAGCACCTATTGTAATGCCCGATGGCAGCACACAATATCCAATAAAAGGCACACCGCAAGGAGGTATCCTGTCGCCGTTATTGGCGAATATTGTGCTTAATGAATTGGATTGGTGGATAAGCAGTCTGTGGGAAAATATGCCTACGCATAGGAAATATAAATTATCTTATGCGCCAAACGGCACAGCAAATAAGGGTGGAATATACAGTGCGTTGAGAAAAAGCAGGTTAAAAGAAATGTATATCGTAAGGTATGCTGATGATTTTAAAGTATTCTGTCGGAAACGGAGTGACGCTGACAAGGTTTCCATTGCTGTCAAGCAATGGTTGAAAGACAGATTATCGCTGGAAATCAGCGAGGAAAAATCAAAGGTAGTTAATCTCAAAAAGCATTACTCTGAATTTTTAGGGTTTAAATTAAAAGCGGTTCGGAAAGGAGGAAAATTAGTTGTAGGGTCGCATATGTCCGACAAAGCCTTAAAGCGTGAAACCGAAAAGCTCAAAGCACAAGTAATAAATATAGAGCATAGTGACGAGCGCAAAACAATAGGCGTAAGAGTCAATCAATATAACCTTATGGTTATGGGCATACACAATTATTACAGATACGCAACTAAAATCAGTTCAGACTGTGCGAAAATACAGTTCATTATCAATACGGTTCTATACAACCGTTTGAAAAAAGATATAACCAAGAGCTGTAAAAGCAGTCGGTGTCGTATTTTTCAACAATACGCCAAAAGCAAAATGCTGCGTTATATTTGTGAAACGCCTATATATCCTATTGGATATGTGCAAACCAAGAACCCAATGGACAAAAAGAAAATGATATGCAAGTATACGGCAGAAGGCAGAGAAGAAATTCACCGAAATCTGAAATTAAATGAAACGGTAATGACAGTTCTGCATATGCTCGCAAGAGCGTATCTACCAAACCGAAGCGTGGAATATATGGATAACAGAATATCGTTATACGCCGCCCAATACGGAAAATGTGCCGTTATAGGCAAAGTATTGTGGATTGATGAAATTCACTGTCATCATAAAAAGCCGATTAGCCAAGGCGGTACGGACAAATACAAAAATCTGATAATTGTTCATATCGACGTTCACAAGTTAATACACGCGACTAAACCCGAAACAATACAGGCATATCTGGACAAAATTAAACCCGATAAATCTCAACTTGAAAAAATCAATAAACTCCGAGTGCTGGCGGGTAACACTGCTATTTAACTGTTTTGATAACTTTGAAAGTGATACCAATCTGATGAAATTGTAATATTGATGGAACGCCGTGTGCGGTGAAAGCTGCACACACGGTGTGGAACGGGGGAAAAGGCGAAGATTATTTCAAAGACTTACCTATCATTATTGGAAGCGAGTGGCTTACGAGGTCGGCGGAAATAACAGCGCGGACAGCGTTAGAATGATTTACAACAGATTTGTTGAAAAATTGTAAAGTTGTTCGTTTTGTTCGTTTTAGGTGTGGTATAATGGTATTATGGAATTTAGGATAAAACGATACTGCCCTATATGCGGGGCGGTTCACGAGGGCAAATGTAAGCGAAAATACAAGAGCGCCGAGCGTAATTCCCAAGCGGATAAGTTCAGGAATACGCAAGTCTGGAAGCGTACCGCGAAAGCCATTCTTGAGCGTGACTTCCATTGCTGCCGAGTGTGCCTTGAGGCGGGTATACTTACCAATCGAGGACTTTCGGTACACCACATAACGCCGCTGATAGAGTACTACTCGCGCCGTCTTGATGAGGACAACCTTATCACGCTGTGTCGGTTTTGCCACGAGAAAGCGGAGCGCGGCGCGATATCGAGAGCGCGTTTATTTGAACTGGCAGCTATCCCCCCGGGGGTATCGGAGTATTTTGACGGCTGACGGTGACATCGGACGGGCACCTCTGTAGATAAAATGTTCCCTAAATGAAAAAACGTGAAGTGAGGTGAGGGGCGTGGGAGGTCGTCCGTCAAAGCCCGTGGCAGTTAATCGTAAGCATTTGACTAACGCGGAAAAAGAACAGCGTGAACATTACGAGCAGTCGCTTCTTTCGGGCAAGAAGATAACCGAACGTCGGCGCGTTAAAAGCGACACGACGGCTCACGCCGAGTTTCGGCGCGTGGTCGCTCTGATGAGGGCGATAGGCAAGGACGACGCTCTTTACTCCGAGCAGATAAACCGTTATGCCGAGCTTCACTCCGAAGAGGAATTCTATAAGGAACTCACAGTTGAGCTTCGCGGCGAATTGTCCGCGCTGAACATTCTCTCGAAAGAGATTATAGCGGTGATAGGTCAGCTTTCCGATATTCGAGAGCGGCTTGACGGCGCGGGCGCGGCGGCTCTCGCGGAAAGTATCGCGGCGGTCACGGCTGCTCTCGATGAACTGATGAAACAGCGTGGCGCGTTGTTTAAACAGCTCTCCGACGCGGACTTGAAAATCAAGCAGAAGCGCGAAGCTAAACTAGCCATCGAACGTGAAAATTGTATGTCCGTATCGGCGGCTCTGCGTACAATTCCAAAGGACGTTCACAAGGACGAGGACGACGAACTGCTGAAAGTTTTGAGGGAATAATTATGTGTTACATAATCGTTAAAAATTTTTATCGCTATCCCGACGGTCGGGAAATTTTGGAAAAACGCTTGTATTTTCCCGAAGAACGTGATATAATGGAGTTACGCAAAAAGACCAATTGGGTCAAGGGTTCGCACGGGTACTTCGCGGGGAGCGTGTCAAACGGCGCAGGCGGCTATACGAAAATGAGCAAATCCGAGCGTAAAAGCGTAAGCAGTGAGATTGCGACTTGGCACCCAAATTACAAAAGTGGTAGTTCTCACACGTTTTTTCACGGTGATTATTTTTACGGATTTACAGTCGTGGAGTTGGGATACTATGACTTTAAGCTGAAGATGAAAATCGCGGGAAATGAAGACAGAATAAAGAAAATTGGGAGTGATGACAATGGCAATGACGGCTAAAGAAGAGCGCCTGATAGACTTGTTGAAACAATATCCCCACCCAAATCACGTTGGCGAAGATTACACAGGGTGTATATTTTGCATATCAGTCAAGGCAACCGAAAATGGTTGGACAGATGAATTTATCAATATTTGCGAGGATAACCCCGACACGCAATTTGACGATATTCTCGCATTGATTTTCACAGACGAACGATTTCCACCGTTGGAGATCGTTGACGACGAATAAAAACAGCGTTTTGCATTTGAGTGCAAGGCGCTTTTTTTATACCCATTTTTTGAAAGGAGCTGATAATTTGAAAATAGAAATCAGGAACGGCGAGGAGCTTCACGTTTCGGGCTACGTGAACGCGGTGGAGCGTGACAGCCGCGTTTTGCCGCCCGAGATGGCTCCGGGAGCGAGTACGCGGTTTGTGGAAAAGGTCGGCGCGGGAGCTTTTAAACGCGCTCTGGCGCGTAATTCGGACGTGCGCTTGTACTTTAATCATGAACGCGAGATAGGCTCGGTAAGCGGCGGAGAACTTCGGCTCTCGGAGGACAACATAGGGCTTCACGCCGAAGCGACGATAACCGATGTGGAAGTAGTTGCGGCGGCTAAGCGCGGGGAACTGCGCGGCTGGAGCTTCGGCTTTTCGGGAGCGCGTTCAAGTTGGGAGGATATCGGCGGCGGTCTCAAACGCAGAACGCTAACCGACTTCGACCTTTCCGAGGTGTCGCTGCTTACCAAAACGCCCGCATACATCGGCACGAGCGTTGAAATGCGCTCCGCAGACGAGAACGCGCCCGAGATACGCGAGGTGCGCGGTTCGCCCGATACCGCCGAGATTAGCGAAAACGGCGGCGAAAATACCGAAAATCAGTCCGAGAAAAACGGACTATTTTTTTGCAAAAACAGCTTGAACTGCTGAAACTGAAAGGAGAATTTTAATGCTGAAAAAACTGATGGAACAGCGTTCCGCTCTGCTTGCGGAACTGGACAAAATGGTGAAAGGCTTGGAAACCGAAAACAAAGAGGAAATCCGCGCTTTTACCGCCGAGGAACAGAAAACTTACGACGAAAAAAAGGGAGAAAGTCGAGGAACTGAACGCCACTATTTCAAGCATTTCCGAGGCGCGTTCGCTTGACATTAACAAGCCCGTAATTCCCGAAAGCCCCACAGCGAAAGGCAGTAAAGAAACCGCAGAGGAACGCGCTTTTGTGGAGTATCTGCGTTCGGGAAAAGCAATGGAGATCCGCGCGGAGGGCGATACCTCGACAACTCCCGCTGACAGCAACTGGACTCTCGCCGCGAACGGCGCGGTTATCCCGACTTCGATCGCGAATAAAATTATCGAGCAAGTGAAAAATATCTCGCCGATTTACGCGATGTCGACTAAATACAACGTTCCCGGAACGCTCTCCATTCCGTACTACGACGAGACGGACGGCAAAATTACGGTCGGCTATCAAGAGGAGTTTTCCGAAATTACCGCGACTTCCGGCAAGCTGAAAAGTATCTCTTTAAGTGGCTTTTTGGTCGGAGCGCTCACAAAAGTGTCGCGTTCGCTGATGAACAATTCGCAGTTCGACATTTTAAGCTACGTAATTTCCAAGCTCTCCGAGGCGGTGGCGCTGTGGATCGATAACGAAATAATCAACGGCACGGACGGAAAAATCGTAGGTCTTTCGAGCGCGAAAAACGTCATTACAAGCGCGGCGGCGAACGTTACCGCCGACGACCTTGTCGACGTTCAGGACACGGTACCCGACGTTTTTCAGCCGAACTGCGTTTGGGTAATGAGCGCGAAAATGCGCTCCGCTATCCGCAAATTAAAGGACGGCGACGGCAATTTCCTTTTGAATAAGGACGCTACATCAAAGTGGGGTTACACGCTGTTCGGCAGACCCGTTTACATTTCCGACGCGGTTAAATTGGAAAAAGGAAAACCCGCGGTTTATTACGGCGATTTTTCGGGCTTGGCAGTGAAAATGACGGATAATTTCAATATGGAAGTTCTTCGCGAAAAGTACGCGGAACAGCACGCGATCGGCGTTGTGGCGTGGCTCGAAATGGACGCGAAGATTGAAAACGATGAGAAAATCGCCGTTTTGAAATTGAAAGCTTAAGGGGGCGGAAATTATGCGTGTAAGCGAAATTACCGACGAAATTATCAAGGAACATTGCGGAATTTCGAGTAATGATTCGGATAATTTAATTAGCGTTTACAAAGACGCGGCGATAGCCGAAATTTGCGCTTACACCGCGCTTTCGCCCGAAGAAATCAACGAGCATGAGGATATTTCTTACGCGTTTTTGGCGCTTGTCTGCGAGATGTTTTCCACTCGTGAGATGACCGTTGAGCTTGATAAGCTGAACCCAAT
Organism: uncultured Clostridia bacterium; assembly: GCA_947629945.1. Lineage (GTDB taxonomy): Bacteria > Bacillota > Clostridia > Oscillospirales > Ruminococcaceae > CAG-115. The sequence goes on from CANRFR010000054.1 coordinate 6,445, forward strand.
GGCGGCACAAATTCTTGACAGTCATCGGAGGAACTTGCTTTGAAAAAGACAACTTTCAACCGAAAAATTACGCTTTTAACGCTCGTCTCTCAATCGCGCGGCGAACCTCGCGAAACGGCTCGGGCAACAGTCTGGGCAGATGTTTCCGAGGTCGGAGTTACTACGAAATTCGCCGCGCTGGGGGCGGGGCAGAGCGTTTCAATTTCGGTGATTATGTGGAAAAATGAATTTAAAAATTACTCGCATTGTGAGCTTGACGGCGTTCGCTACAAAATTGTGGAAACGGGTCCCGCAAAAAATTCGCTTCACATAAAATGGTTGTTGGAAAGAGGTTAAAATATGGACGTTGTTCAGAAAATCCAAAGCGCCTTAGACGGCATTGTTGTCGCGTTTTTTGACACTCCCGAATTTGCGGAAAATAACGTTCCCGAAAAATATGTGATTGTGAATATCGCGGAAAAGGGCGGGAATTATTCGGAGAGCGTAAACCGCTGTACGGAATATTTTATTTCGCTGAACGTCTATACAGACTACCTCGATTTCTCGCTTTATAACGCGATAAAACGGGCAATGAGCGGCGCGGAATTTTCGTATATTGGCGGCGGGAAAGTTGACGACGATAAAATTTCCCCTTACAATACGCATTATTATTTGGATTTTGCGGAGGTGACGGACAATTGATAATGTACAGTTGACAATGTACAATTGACAATTGTACACCGTTAATTTAAAATTATGAATAATTCATTCGATATCTGTTCTCAAATCGCGGAATTGGTGGGCGATATGCACGTTATGGAGCGCGAAATTACCGCCGTAAATCAGACGGCTCTTGAAAAAGCGGCGGCAATTATCTTAACGGAACAGCGGCGCATTTTCGCACAGGCGAAATTTCTGCGCGATAAGAAAAAACACGTTTACAAAGGCGCAAATAATTCATTGATTTCCGCGAGATTTAAGAAAACGGGACGCGCGAAAATCAAGGCGTACATTGGCTTTGACACTTCGACTTTAAAGGCTTATCCGGAGCTTTTTTGGGTGGAATTCGGCAGACCCGGAAAGTCGCCGGGGCACTCAAAAGCCACGGACAAAAAAGGCAGAAAAAAGGGGAAATTCCCCCAAGAAGCGATGGTAATGCCCATTCGCGCGGGGTTTAATTTGGCATGTGAGAATGCGCTTTCGGCGTATGCCGATGAAATGTTTAACAGAATTTCGGAAAGATTTAGGAGGTAATAAGATGGCAAATAAGACGGACAAAAGGCGGCGCTCGACGATAAACGTCGCGCGGCTTACGATGTGGAAACAGACCTCGGACACGAGCGAGGGCACAACATTTGAGGACACTGCTTACACGTGGGATAATTCCCTTAATTCGGTGAAGTACACGCCGAAAATGCAAACTAACGAGCAGTACGGCGACGGAATTAAGGCTGAGGATTTTGTAGCCAAAGACGGCGGCGAAATTGACATCACAGTAAACGGCTTCGGCACAGGCGACACGGCTTATTATACCAAGCGCCCCGACGGTAAAATCAACCTTTATAAATTCCCGAAAACCAAGTTTTTCCCCGAGGGCGAGGATTCCAAACAGCAAGAGGGCACGACGATAAGCTACGGCACGGCGAACTTAAAAGGCACGTACTCGCCGCTTATTTCCACGCGCGAGGACAGCTACAAACGCTACGGAGTGGACCCCGAAACGGATAAGACGCTTATTGAAAAGTGGTTTGCACAAGCGGATTATTACGGCGACGACACGGCGGCAGGTACATAATGCTGACGGAGCTTCTGCCTAAAAGTTTTGAGTTCGAGTTCGGCGACAGTAAAATCGCTCTTCGGTACACTCTCCGAGCGTTTTTGGAACTTGAAAAACGCGGCTTGAATTACGCGGATATTTTCGCAAAAGAGGTCAGCGGAAAAACGATTTTGGAATTTTTTAAAGCGGGTTTGGTTCACCCCATTCCCGCCGAGAAAATTCCCGAAATTGCGGAGATCATCGACTTTGAAAAGCTGTGGGGATACTGTCTGCAAGCGGTTTTACAGAGTTTCCCGAAGCGTGAGGAAAACATTGTGAGAAAACCGCCCTCGCCGAACGACGAGCCGTTTTCTTTCGTGCGTTTGAGGACTTTAATTTGCGATGTTATGGGAAAAAGCGAGGAGTATTTTTGGAATTCCACGCTCGGTGAACTTATTGAGCGCTGGAGCGAATATGCAGTAGCTATGGGCTACGCCGAAGAACCGGAGCGGATACTTGAATACGACGAGGAGGGAATGTGAATTTTTCCCGGAGCGCGCTCTTTTTTGAGCGCGTTTTTGGAAGAATTTACTTTATTTTTCGAGGTGACAAAATGGGATTTTTAAATAAAGTTTTCGGGATTGAAAAACGCTCCGACGGCGTATTGGAAGCGGGTGCGGAGCTTTTGCGCGCGATAGTCGGGAACGGCGACATCACCGCCGAAAAAGCTCTTGAAATACCCGCGTTTTCGGCGTCGGTGGATTTTATTTGCAACACGATCTCAATGCTGCCTGTTAAATTGTATCGTGAGAAATTTGCGGACAATTCTACCGAGGAAATTACCGATGACAAACGGTTATTTCTTCTGAATGACGAAGCGAATTCCATAATGGGCGCGGACGCGGCGAAGCGCGCTGCTCTGCGTGATATGCTGATTTACGGCAGCGGTTTTTTATACATAGATCAGAACGTGCGCGGCGATATTTCGGGGCTTTATTATGTCAAAAAATCGGACGTTTCGGTAATGTCGAACGCCGACCCCATTTTCCGCGACTTCAATTTGTTTGTAGGCTCGCGCGGCTATTTGCCGTGGAATTTCGTAATTTTAACACGCAATTCCGAGGACGGCGTTACGGGCGTGGGAGCAGTTGCGGAACACAAAACGCTTTTATCGGCGATGTATTTTATGATGAAATTGGAGCTTGTACTCTCGAAAACGGGCGGAAACAAAAAGGGATTTTTGGAAAGCGAACACAAGCTCTCAAAAGAGGCTATGGCAGAGCTTAAACGGCTTTGGAACGAGCTTTACGCTAACAACGAGAGCAATATGATGATATTAAACAACGGCTTGAAATATGTTCCGAGTGCGTCCTCGTCCGTTGAAATGCAGCTCAACGAGAACAAGCAAACCAACTCCGAACAGATAGCGCAGATTTTCGGACTGTCCCCCGCCGTTCTTTCGGGAAACTGCTCCACACAGGAATATATGTCGGCGATACGCACCGCCGTTTTGCCGATTGTGGAGCAATTTCAAGCGGCGCTTAACCGTTCGCTTTTACGTGAAGATGAAAAGGGCGTAATGTATTTCGCGCTCGACACTACCGAGCTTTTGAAAGGCGATACGCTTTCGCGTTATCAGGCTTACGAAATAGCGCTCCGCAACAATTTTTTGCAGCTTGACGAGGTGCGCTATCTTGAGGACAAAAAGCCTATCGGGTTTAATTTCCTTAAACTCGGCTTGAACGACGTCCTTTACGACGCTAAAACCAACACGATATATACGCCTAATATGAACGCGCTCCAGAAGCTGGACGGCGGTAATTTTACACAAGATGAAGCGCGTGCTGTAATGGAGCACAGGAAGAAAACAAATTGGATTAAAGGCGCTCACGGATATTTCGCGGGGAGCTATCCCGAGGGCGGCGGCTCGGCTTCGGGCGGCGGAAATTCGGGGTTGACAAATTCGGAAAACGGTGGTATAATGGGTGTAGGAAGTGATGAGGTGGCTCTGGAATATCAACGTTACGGTAGGAATAAAGAGACTATTGTCAACAAAACATACATAGAGGGCGGCGAATATAAGCGCAAATTCGATAACGCTTCGGATAACCCCGAACTTAATAAGGCTCTTTATGACGCGGCTAAAACGGCTTTGAAGCACAGAAGCGGCACGGTGCTTGAGGATATGTATTGGTTTGACGGAAAAACGGGAAAAGTAATTTCAAAGGAGCTTAACAGCACCTCCCCTCGGCTTGTAAAGTATTCCGAGAATACAAAGCAAGCGGTCAAATCAACCGAAAACGTAGTTGCACTGCATACTCATCCGAGTAGTATGCCGCCAAGTATTGAGGACTTTAATTCTTGTTGCAGTAATGGGTATAAGTTTGGAGTAGTTGCTTGTCATAATGGTAAAGTATTTAAATATTCGTCCAAAGAGTTTATAAGTCTTAAGCTGTACGAAATGCTTGCGGAACGCGGAGTAAAAGACGGTTTGTCCGAGTTTGACGCCCAAATCGCCGCTTTAAACAGTTTGAAACGTAATTACAAGATTGATTTCCGGGAGGTGAAGTAATGAATTACGATTATGAACATCTTAGTGATTACCTCGACGATAATGTTATAATTTCCGATGAGGTTAAAGCTATGTCGCGGGAACAGTTGGATATCGAAATAGCCCGCCTTGAAGCCGAAGCCGCCAAAGAGAAAGAACGTATAATGAAAGAAAAGGCTCGCAAAATCAGCTAAACACATTTTAAGCACCTTGCATAAAAACAAGGTGCTTTTTTATCCATTTTGGGAAAGGGGTGATTTGTTGTGTCGGATTTTTTCGAGAGCCGCGCATACAAGTACGCGAAATTCGCGGCGAACGACGACAGCGGCAAAACGCCGCGATACGTCAAGCGCCAATGCGCTCAATGGCTTGAAATAGCTGATGAAAAAATCGATTGTGCGTACTTTGACGGGGCGGTTTACTCGAAAATAGAAAAGCTGCTTAAAATTATGGTACACCCCGATCTCGGCGGCTCAATGTCAGACGGATTGGAGGATTACGCGCTGTTGTTTATCGCGGCGCTGTTCTGCACCAAAACTCCCGACGGGCGGCGATACTACACAACGGGGTTACTCGAAATAGCCCGAAAAAATTTCAAGACTTTTACAAGCGCGGTAATTTTTATTATCGCGCTGTTGATTTGTCCGAAATTTTCAAGGCTTTTCTCCGTTGCTCCCGACCTTAAATTGTCGAGCGAATTAAAGGTTGCTATTCGTAAAATAATCAAGTCGAGTCCCGCGCTCGAAAAGCACTTCAAAGTTATGCGGAGCGAAGTGCGCTGCGGTTTGACAGACACCGAATATACTCCGCTTGCGTATTCAAAAGATAAACTCGACGGAAAATTGGCGCACGTCTTTCTCGCCGACGAGGTCGGCGCAATGGACAGTTATCCCGTTGAGGCTATGCGTTCCTCGCAGATCGTTTTGAAAGACAAGCTCGGCATTCTCATAAGTACGCAATATCCCACGGACGACAACGGACTTCTTGATGAAATAGACTTCGCAAAACGTCAGCTTGACGGGCTTTACGATGGTAGGCAGCACTATTTTTCGCTGCTCTACGAGCCTGACGACGAAATAAAAAAGGACTGGCAGATAAACGACAACGTTATTTATCAGGCGAACCCCGTGGCGCTGAAAAATTCCGATTTGTTTTCGGATCTGCTCGATAAACGCGTTCTTGCGGTGCTTTATGAAAACAAGCGCGAAAATTTTCTCTGCAAGCACTGCAATATTCAATATCGCGGGCTTGGCTCGGAAGCGTACATCGACATTATGAAAGTTCGAGAGTGCCGTCGAGAGAGTAACGCGGATTTCTGGCGCGGTCGGCGCGTTTGGCTGGGCTTGGATTTGTCGCAGACGGAAGATAATACGTCTGTTGCTATGGTGACATTCGACGATGATTTACGGCTGTATGCACGGGTTTGGGCGTTTATTTCGAAAGACCGCGTGGACGAAAAATCCGAGCGCGAGAATGTCAATTACAAAAAGTTCATTGCGGCGGAAAACTGCTTCGCGTGCGGCGGCGAGGTGATAGACTACGGCGCTGTGGAACGCTTTATTTTAGCACTGCCGAAGCTGTTTGGCGTGGAGATAGTTCAATGCGGTTATGACCGTTACAACGCGCTATCCACGGTTCAGAAGCTCGAGAGTGACGAATGGAATCCGATTGAATGTGTGGAACTGCGGCAGCACTCCAGCGTTTTACACTCCGCGACTAAGCTGTTAAAAGAGAAGATCCTCGCGCGGGAATTTGAGTATGATGAAAATGAACTGCTTGAAATCAACTTCGAGAACGCCCGCTGCACCGAGGACACCAACCTTAACAAGTATGTCAACAAGAAACGTTCCGCGGGTAAGGTGGATATGGTCGTTTCTCTCATAAATGCCGTGAAGCTCGCCGAGGTCGCTATGCTTGAGGCGGGACGGGATTTTGTTTGTCAATATAAAAATTTTTCAAAAAGGTATTGACAAATCATTATAGAATAATTATAATATAATTATGGAAGAACTAAGATTTGAGTGGGATGAAAACAAAAATGCGATCAATATAGACAAACACGGCTTATCATTCGAGGAGGCTAAGGAGGTTTTTGAAGACGATAATGCTATCCTTTTTGATGATCCGGATCATTCCATTGGAGAAGAAAGATTTTTGATCATAGGAATGATAAAGACGCAAAAAATATGTATTGTAAGCCATTGCTATAGGGACACTGATAATGTTATTCGTATTATCTCTGCAAGAGAAGCTAAAAAGAGTGAAAAAGAAACCTATTGGAAAGGGTGGTGAACTGCATGAGAGAGGAATACGATATTAAATCGCTTAATCCGCGCAAAAATCCTTATGCGAAAAAAATAAAGCAACAGATAACAATAAACCTTGACAATGACGTAGTAAACTATTTCAAGAATATGTCGTTGTCATCGGGAATACCTTATCAAACGCTTATCAATCTGTATCTTTCGGATTGCATGACAAATAACAGACAGGTAAACATCTCGTGGCAATAATTTAATATCCAACGCGCTCGAAAGGGCGCGTTTTTTATGCCCAAAATCGGAAAGGAGCAGCAATGGCAGACAACAACTTGCGCACATTAACGGCGAACTTCACGGCGGACACGAGCGGATTTACGCCGAAAATAAACGAACTTGTGCAGAAGCTGAAATCGGCGAGCCAAGAGTTTGAGCAAAACAAGACGAAAATCACAGCGCTTAAAACCGAGATGAAAACGTACCAAAAAGAGTTGACGGAGCTGGAGAAAGCACAGCGAAGCGGCGTTACACTTTCGTCGGAATAAAAACAGCGAATGCAAGAACTTCGGGACAAGATAGCGGCGTGCGCCACTCAACTCGGAACATACAACTCCGCGCAGAGACAGCTTTCGGCAAATATGAATTCGCTGAACCGTCAGCTCTCCGAGGCGCGAGACGAGTTTAACGGTACGGGGCAAGCAGCCGCGACTTTCGGTGACATTTTGAAAGCGAATATCGCAACCCGGACGTGGACAAATCGCAAGCGCTGAAAGATCTGCAAAACCAATTGATCGGGCAGTTTCCCAAATTGGCGGGGCAGATTGATCTTGTAAGCGGCTCTTACGACGAAATGGCAAGCAAAATTCAAGGCGTTATTGACAAGAAAAACGAGTTGGCAAAGTCGGACATTAACGTTGCGTATAACAAAATGAAAGCCGCAGAGGAAAAAGAAAAAGATGTCGAATACGGCGACGGCGTTAATAAAGTAGGCATGTTCGGGTACAAATCCATTGATTACGAAGTAAAGCAAGATAAGCGCGTAAAAGATATTTTTCAAGGCGTTGCAAAAGAATTGGAAAATGTTGATTTTACGGATCGCGATTTAAGTCCCGAATATGAGGTTATAATCGGCGGCGATGGAGAAATTAAAGGCTTACGAGGCGTTGGTCAAGGAGTTTGAGGACAGCGGTTTAGCGACCGACGGCGGCGCAATTTCCGAGTATTATAATCAATTGGTCGAGCTGAAAAATCAGTATAAGGAGATTGCGGAAAACAACAAAAAAATTCAGGACGATTATGACAATCTCGACAAAAAAGACAGCGGCGGCAACGGGCAAGGCGCGGGCGTTTGGCGCAACAAAGAATATACCGAGCAGCAACGACGTAACAGCCCTTGCAAGCTGAAAGCCGCCGCCCTCATATTACCGGAAGTGGTACAGGAGCCGCAGACGGTGTTCCAAATCAAACCGAAACAACAAATGCGAAAGGAGCAAGTTATGATTAAGGAAACACTGATTTAATCTTGCCAAAAAGGAAAAGAAGTGGTATAATAAAAAAGGAAGGGGTTGTGAAAAATGAAGC
>CANRFR010000055.1 GCA_947629945.1 uncultured Clostridia bacterium
CTGTGGGATCATCGGTCGGATCGTCCGTGGGATCATCGGTAGGATCGTCCGTGGGATCATCGGTAGGATCGTCCGTGGGATCATCGGTAGGATCGTCCGTGGGATCATCAGTCGGATCGTCGGTCGGATCATCCGTGGGATCATCGGTCGGATCATCAGTCGGATCGTCCGTGGGATCATCGGTAGGATCGTCCGTGGGATCGTCGGTCGTTCCGCCGGTCAAGACATCTCCATTTGCATCATAGAATACAACGGATGTAATCTCAAACGTAGGAATAGGTGTTTGCTGAGCGGTGCCGTCAACATATTCCGCAGCTCCTATCCAACCAACCTGAAGCTTAAAATATGTATCGCTGATACCGTCGGGAGTTTCCTGCGTATAAGTCGCAACTCCGTTCGTGGCAGCGGGTTTTTGATCCTTAGCATTGCTGTCCCACTCGCCCGCAGCGTTGTTGAAAGCAATCTTTCCGCCCAACTCACTGGACTGCGAAGTGGTGTTTACAACAACATCTACTTTTGCGACCTTAGTGCCGTCAATCCCATTGAGTGTGCTTTCCAGATCGACTTCACCGTAACCGCCGTCATATCCGCCGTAAGCGCTGCTCCACATATCGGAAGTAACCTTAAAAGAGGCTACAGACGCTGCCATAGCCGGAACAGCGGTCGCCGAAATGGCGCATACGGGCGCCAAAACCGCAGCCAAAATTTTTCTTGACTTCATAAAAATTTTTCCTCCTTAAAGTAAATTAAAGTAATTTTTTCTTAAGTATTAAGGGATAGATAACCCCTTATGTTATTTTATCATATTTAAACGCTAATTTCAACTAATAATATATACAAAATTTACAACAACTTTTTGTTTATATTAACGGAAATGCCCCTATTCACACAGGGGCAAAAATGATTATAAAGTTTTTGAATTACTTTTTTCTCTTCTTAGCAACAACCACGATAGCGGCAGCCGCTGCAAGAACTACGGGAGCAACCGCAAGTGCGATACCGGTGGGCTTGTTGTCTCCGGATGTAGCTGCGGAAGTGCCGGCAGCGCCTGATGTAGCGCCGGGAGCTACGGACTCGGCAACGGAATTGCTCTCATTTACAGCGGGAGCGCTCTCGCTCTCTGCGGAAGTGCTTTCAACGGGTGCGGCTGCGACAGCCGTTACAGACAAAGTGCATACGGAAGCCAAAACGGCAGCCGAAAATATTCTTTTTTTCATATTTTTTCCTCCAGAAAAATAAGTATATAAAAATTTCTTAGTTTAATAAAGAAGATTTGCTCTTCTTTAAGGTCATTATATCACAATGAAATAATAAATTCAACCGTTTTTTTGTACATACTTTACTAATAGCAGCAGCTTATTATGTACAATTTCAACAAAAGCGCCCCCGAGGAAACTCGAGAGCGCGGAATGTCCTAAAAACTCAAAAGTGCTTTACTTGGTTTTGCGGCGCGCCGAAACCGCCACGCCCACAGCCGCCAGAACTGCCGCTGCCGCTGTCAAGCCGTAAGTTACGCCCGTGCCGGGGTTATTTCCGTTTACACCGCCGACCCCGTTGTTTGGTATCGAGGAAACGCTGTTATCGCCAACGTTGGGAACGCTGTCGCTCGAAATGTCGTTGTCATTCGGTTCGCTGTCCGTTGCTCCGGGATCCAGTGTTATATCGTCGCCCGTTGTGTTATCGTCGCCTGTTGTGTTGTCTCCGTCGGTGTCACCGGGATCCAGCGTTGTGTCGTTGTCGCCCGTGATGTCGTCAACGCCGTCCGTTACTCCGTCTACAACGTCGCCTACCGCGTCGCCCGCGCCGTCGACTATATCTTCACCCGCTCTTACGGCTCTGCCGACGGGACCATCAGCGGCTGCCGCCGCCGAAAGCGCCGTAAATGCCGCTGTCGCCGTCAAAATCGCCGAAATTTTCTTCTTCATATCGGTATCTCCTTTGCAAATAATATGCGCAAAATATATTTACGCGTTTATATTATCCGCAAATTCGACAGGAATATTATTGGCTGTTTTTGTTATTTTTCACAAATTTCATAAATCTGATTTTTCTGCAATTTGTTTCGATAATCGGTGAAGCTTCCGTAAATTTCCAAATCTTGCCGTGTTCTATGTCCTCAAAAAACGCGTCGCCGCCGAAGTTTTCATAAACGCGCGTGATAAGCGCCGTATCGCAATACGGAGCCATTTGCTTATATATCTCCGCGCCGCCTATGACGTACACGGGCTTCTCGGAGCGTTCAACGCGCTTCAATACTTCCTCGACGCTCCCAAAAACTTCCGCGCCCTCGATGTCTTTCGCCGAGCGTGACAGCACGAGATTTTCGCGGTTCGGCAGCGGACGCTTCGGAAAGCTCTCGTAAGTCTTTCGACCCATTATCACTATAGAGCTCTGCGTAGTTTCGCGAAAATGCTTCATATCCTCCGGCAGACTGCACAAAAGCTCTCCGCCGCGCCCTATCGCGCAGTCGTTATCCATTACAAGTATCAGCGTCATAATATCCTCCGTAAAAACGCCGCGTAACTGTCAACTGTCACGCGGCTGTAATATTTCCATACCGTACAAACGATGTTTTCATCGAAAATCCGCTGTCGCACGGGAACCCCGCGAACGTTTGCACGGTCAACGTATTGCGCCGCCTTTCGGCTGCGCTTTTCAATCGGAGAAGATAACCGTATCATCGGCTTCTTGCCTCTTAAAAATATTATCGACCAAAAACTTCCAAACTTTAGCGAAATTTCACATTTTTATACATTTTGTGTAATTTGCAGTCAAAGAGTGTTATTAGTATTAATAATTTGTGCAAAAATACAGCAACATAGTTGTAACTTTATTTACAGCACTATATCTTCCGCAGCTTCGCGTTATTCCTCATAAGCTTTTTTACGCCGCGCTTGTCGAAGTTTATCGTCATCATCGCATCGTTACCCATCGAAACGATCTCGGACACCGTGCCCTCTCCGAAAATGTTATGCTTCACGCGCTCGCCGACGCTGAAGCTCTCAAAGGACTTCGGTTCGGCAGTGGTTTTCATTTTCTCGCTTTGTTCTTTCAAGAAACTGCGCTTTTCGGGCTTAACAAGCGGCTTTTTGGGAGCGGTATGTTCGCCGTGACGCTCGGCAAGCTCTTCGGGTATCTCCTTGATAAACTCCGAAAGTTTGTTCGAGGTGGTCTTGCCATACAGCATACGATAACGAGAGTGTGTGGCGGTAAAACGCTTTTTGGCGCGCGTTATCGCGACGTAAGCCAAGCGGCGCTCCTCTTCCATTTCGGTAGGATCGCTGCGGCTCATCATAGACGGAAAAATGCCGTCCTCCGCCGCGACAAGATAAACATACGGGAACTCCAAGCCCTTTGCCGCGTGCATTGTCATCAGTGAAACGCGGTCGGTGGTCGCGTCGTAGTTGTCTATATCCGAAACGAGAGCCACCTGTTCCAGGAAATCGGGCAGCGCCGCCTCGGGATTTTCCTGCATAAGCAGCGCCGCGTTGGATTTAAGCTCGTTTATATTTTCGATACGCGCCGCGCCCTCGTCGCCTTGAGTTTTAAGCATTTCCAGATAACCGCTCTTTTCCGCGGTCTCTTGAATAAGCTCGTCCAACGGCAGCTCGTCGGCAAGCTCGTCCAGTTCCTCGAAAATATTCGCCGCCGCCCGCAAGTGATTGGCGCGCTTTGCTATCGTTTCGTAGTTCGCGCTGTCGCGGCACACCTCAAGCGGACTTACGCCCAAGCCCTCGGCTATGCGAACGACTTCCTCAATGGTAGAATCGCCAATGCCGCGCTTCGGCTCGTTTATCACGCGTCTGAAACGAATTATGTCGAACGGATTATCGACAAGCGACAGATACGCCATAATATCGCGTATCTCCTTGCGGTCGTAGAAGCGCAGACCTCCCACAATTTTGTACGGAATTCCCGCGCGGACGAGCGCTTGCTCATAGCCGCGCGAAATGGCGTTGTTTCTGTAAAGCATCGCATAATCGGAATAATTCGCGCCGTTTTGTACGCCCTCGGCAATCTCATCGGCGATGGTCTTTGACTCTGTCATTTCATTCGGATACATATTTATCTGTATCTTGTCGCCCTCGCCGAGTTCGCTCCAAAGGTGCTTTTCCTTGCGGTTGCTGTTATGGCTTATGACGGCGTTCGCCGCGTTAAGGATATTCGTGGTGGAGCGGTAGTTTTGCTCCAAGCGGATAACGGCACATTCCTTATATTCTTTCTCAAAGTTGAGTATATTTTCAACGGTAGCCCCGCGGAATTTATATATAGACTGGTCGTCGTCGCCCACCACTCCGAGGTTGCCGTCCTCGCCCGCCAAAAGCGAGATAAGGCGGTACTGCGCGAAGTTGGTGTCCTGATACTCGTCCACCATTATATATTTGTAAAGATTGCGGTAATGCCGCCGCACGTCCTCAAAATCCTCAAAGAGCTTGACCGTGAGGAAAATGATGTCGTCGAAATCCACGGCGTTTGCGGCTTTAAGCGCTTTCTGATACTCTATGTAGATCTCCGAAGCCTTGATATCAAGCAGCTCGGCTGTTTCCTGAGCGGTAAGCGCGAACTGCTCTGCGGATATCATTTGGTCTTTGAGACGCGAAATGCGGTTTTTCACGTTTTTCACGGGCAGCACCTTTTCATCGATACCGCACCGTTTCATTATATCCTTAAGCAAGCGCTTTGAATCGTCGTCGTCATATATCGTGAAGCTCGACTTATACCCCAAATGCTCTATCTCGCGCCGAAGTATCCTCACGCAAGCCGAATGGAACGTTGAAGCGCATATCTTCTCAGCGTCCTTGCCTATCATAGCAACAAGTCTGTCGCGAAGCTCTCCCGCCGCCTTGTTCGTGAACGTGATAGCAAGAATGTTCCACGGGTTTACGGGTTCTGCGGATATTATTTCCGCTAACCGCGCCGCCGTTTCGGGAGTTTTCGGCAAATTCGGGAACTCCTCCAAAAACTGCCGCTGTTCTTGCGTGATATTGCGCTCCTCGGTATCGTGATAAGCGTTGCCGAAGCGCATCATATTCGCTATTCTGTTCACCAAGACGGTAGTTTTGCCGCTGCCCGCGCCCGCGATTATCAGCACCGCGCCTCTTATCTTAAATATCGCCTTTTTTTGCATATCGTTCGCACTTGAAAAATACGCTTCAAGCGCGCGCCGTTTCAATTCCGTGTAATTCAATTTTACCCTCTAAACCTTTCTGTCATCGAATGACCGCCTGCGGCGGTCACCCTCGCACAGTACTCTTCGCAGACTTCGTCTGCGATTTCGCTTCGCGAAACCGAGTATTGTGCGGGTACGTCTACTCCGCCGAAACGCGCTCATTCACTCTTGTTATCCGTGTTTGCCGAGCCGTCTATCGCGACAAACGGGTTTACGTCGCCGACCGCCGCGGGGAGCTTGCCGTCCCAATTCTGTATCTTCATATAGTCAATATAATTCGGGCTGTTTTTAAGCTGACCCTGAACCTTTTCGATAGCATACGCTTCCGCGTCCGCCTTTATCTTCTCGCTGTCCGCCTGAGCCTGCGCCGCGATTACCTGCTGTTTCGCTTCCTCTTCCTTTTCGGCGGTCTTGTTCTGCATTTTGAGAGCGTCCTGAGCCGCTATTACCTTTGCCTGAATGGACTGCTCGAACGCGTCGTCAAACGAGATGTTCTCAATAGCGAACGCCGTTACTATAACGCCTTGCGGCTCCAGCGTTTCTTTCAGCGATTCATATATCTCATTCTGCACCGTTGAACGGTTCTGCACCAAGTCCTCCGCCTTAACTCTGCCTATTTCGTCCTTTGATATTTTCGCGACGTTCGGCACAAGCAGCTTGTTCTCCACGTTATCAACTCCGATAGAGCGTATTATCTCCGGCAACTGCGAGCCGTCGTAGCAATAATTCAGCTTCAGCGCCAGCGCGTCCACCGTCTGCGTATCCGACGTATACGCGTCGGTTTTCACCTCGTACACCTGTTCTCTGATATCTACGGGTCTTATCTCCTCAATAAACGGTATATGGAAATTCAGCCCCGCCGACAGCGAACTGTTCACTATCTTCCCGAACCGATACTTCACCCCGATAAATCCCTCGTTCACCACCGAGAAGCTGTTGAACACCAATATCAGCACGAACACCACTATCAGCGCCGCCACTACTATCTTAGCTTTAAAATTGCCCTCGCCGCCCTCTTTTTTACCGTTATCCGTTGAAAATTTCTGCATATTAACTCCTTATTTTAAAAAATTTCAAAATCTCGCCTAGCTTACTCACTTCGCGCTTCGCGCTTCGTTCGCAAGCTATTCGAGACCGGTCTCCCTACGCTTCGCTTCGGTCGACGCTTTTTGAAATTTATGCGCCGCCGGTTTGTTGCTTTTACGGCAACGTGTGAATTTATGCGCCGCCGACGACTTGCTTTAAGTTTTGCCGCCCCGTTTGATAACGCGTTCGGTGTGCAGTAACCTTATGAAGCTTAATGAGCTAGTGCAGCTTATGCAGGATATGCAGCTTATGCACGAAGTTTTAAAACTTTTTTCTATATTTTTTATTTATAGAAGAAGTTATAGAAATATACTGCATAAGCTGCAGATACTGCAAGTAATGCACAAAAAGCTCTACATTGAGAATTAAGCCGAGACCGCACCCCAACTGTCGATTGCACCTTTAATATCAATTATTCACGAGTTCCGAGTACTTGTCGGACAGCTCCACTCTCGGCACTACCGACTTGCGGCTTATCCCCGCCCTCGCGAACGCTTGCGTAAGCATAAGCTTTATACGGTTCACCTGATTTACCTCGGAAGCGCCCGGGTCGAAGTCCACCGCGACTATGTTGCTTTCGGGGTGGCGGCGGCGTATCTCGCCGATAACTCCCTTGCCCGTGACGTGGTTGGGCAGACACGCGAACGGCTGCATACACACGATATTCGGCACTCCCTCGTCTATCAAATCGAGCATTTCAGCCGCCAAGAACCAGCCCTCGCCCGCGATATTTCCCGGGGAGACAATGGGCTTCACCTTTTCGCGCATTGCGAATATCTCGCCCGGTTCGCCGAATTTCGTGCCCTTTACCGCGGCTCTGTACGCTTTTTCCAAATGCATAAAATACTTGATTACCGCGTTCTTGATTTCCATTTTCGTTTTTGAAGCCGCCAGAAGCTCATACTTCGTCACGCCGTGCGAGCAGATGTAGTAGAAAAATCCCATAAGGTCGGGCACTACCACCTCGCAGCCCTCGCTTTCGAGCAGCTCTATGATGTTGTTATTTGCAATCGGGTGGAATTTTACGAGTATCTCGCCGACCAAGCCCACGCGCGGCTTTTTGATATCCAGCACGGGGAACTCCGAGAACTCCTTTACGATATTGCGAACGTTGTTGTAGAACCGCTTCGTTGAAAGCGAAGCCAGTTCTTCGCGGATAAACAGTCTCCACTTCTCATACAGAGCGTTCGCGCTGCCCTTTACCTTTTCGTACGGGCGCACCTTATAGAGACAACGCTGGAGCACGTCGCCGTAAATCATTCCCATAAACGCGCGAACCGCCATTGCGGGGGTTATCCTAAAGCCGCTCTGCTTTTCCAGCCCCACGACGTTCAGTGAGATGAGCGGCACCTTGTCAAAGCCCGCGTCCTTAAGCGCTTTTTTGAGCATTCCCACGTAGTTTGTCGCTCTGCACGCGCCGCCCGTCTGGGTTATCATCACCGACGTGTTGTTCAAATCGTATTTGCCGCTTTGAAGCGCGTGGATAAGCTGTCCGACTATCAGTATTGACGGATAGCACGCGTCGTTGTTTACGTATTTTAGACCCGTATCCACCACGGATTTCGAGCAGTCCGTGAGAACATGCATATCGTATCCGCAATGTTGGAACGCCGCCTCAAGAAAATCAAAGTGTATGGGCGCCATCTGCGGACACAAGATAGTGTGCTTTTTGCGCATTTCCTTTGTAAATTCGGGCTGCTTTACATATCCGAGCTTTCCGCGAACGGGTTTATATTTGTGTCTGCGGCGCTCGTCCACCACGGATATCAGCGAACGCAGACGAATTCTCGCCGCGCCGAGGTTGTTCACCTCGTCT
The DNA here is from genome assembly GCA_947629945.1 of uncultured Clostridia bacterium. Taxonomy (GTDB): domain Bacteria; phylum Bacillota; class Clostridia; order Oscillospirales; family Ruminococcaceae; genus CAG-115. The sequence continues at coordinate 8,073 of CANRFR010000055.1, forward strand.
ATTTTAAGACAGGTGTAGAGCTTGCCGAAGCCGTGCAGTATCTCCTGAACCTCGTCCGTTGTGATAGCGTCCAAGCCGCACCCGAAGCTGTTCAGCTGCACGAGTTCAAGACCCGCGTTTGCGCCTACATAATGCGCCGCCGCGTACAGTCTTGTGTGGTAAGTCCACTGGTCTACTACGCGGATAGGTCTTACGACTTTGCCCAGATGAGCCACGCTGTCCTCGGTAAGCACCGCAAAACCGTAGCTTATTATCATCTCGGGCAGTCCGTGATTTATCTCCGGGTCAACGTGATACGGTCTGCCGGCGAGCACTATGCCGCGCTTGTGGTTTTCTTTCAGGAACTTGACCGTCTCCTCACCCTTTTGACGCATAGTTTCTTTGAATTTCGCGTCCTCGGCGTAAGCCTTGGCAAGAGCGTCCTTTATCTCCTTTTTGGTGATGTGAAGCTCGGGAAGATTTTGCTCGGCTTCCTCAAAAAGGCGCTTCGCCATACCGTTTTCATCAAATATCGGCAAGAACGGATTAAGGAATTTCACGTCCTTGCGCAATTCGGGCACGGAATTTTTAATGACCTCGCTGTAGGTAGCCACAACGGGGCAGTTATAGTGGTTGTCGCCGCCCTTGTCGTCCGTCATTTCATACGGCAGCGAGGGGTAGAATATCAGCTTAACGCCCTCGTTTATCAGCGACTGTATGTGACCGTGCGCGAGCTTTGCGGGATAGCAAACGCTCTCGGACGGCATAGTTTCTATACCTAAATCATAGACCGCTCTCGTGGTCTTGGGCGAAAGCTTTACGCTAAAGCCCAATTCCGTGAACAGCGTATGCCAGAACGGGTAGTTCTCGTACATTCCCAATACTCGCGGCAATCCGATAACGCCGCGCTGTGCTTTATCCTCGGGCAGACTTTCCCTGTCGAACAGCAAATGATACTTGAAATCGTACAAATTCGGCAGCTTCTCGCCCTTTGAAACGTGTCCCGCTCCGCGCTCGCAGCGGTTATTGGTTATGTAGCGCTTGCCGTCGGGGAACTTCGTTATCGTAAGCAAACAGTTGTTCGAGCACTTTCCGCATCGCGCCGTGGTTTTCTGTACCTTGAAGTCGTCGAGAGCCTCCGCTTTGGCAATCGTCGATGGCTTTCCGTCGTCGCGCTCCAGAGCGACCAACGCCGCGCCGTAAGCGCCCATCAATCCCGCCTTGTCGGGTCTGATGACCTCGCGCCCGACTATCAGCTCGAACGCTCTGAGCACGCTGTCGTTCATAAACGTGCCGCCCTGAACGATTATCTTGTCGCCCATTGTCGAAGCGTCACGTAACTTTATAACCTTAAAGAGCGCGTTTTTGACTACGGAATACGACAATCCCGCCGAGATATCCGCGACAGTCGCGCCCTCTTTCTGCGCCTGTTTAACTCGGCTGTTCATAAATACGGTACATCGCGAACCCAAATCCACGGGGTTCTCCGCCGAAAGACCGAGCACCGCGAACTCGCGGCTGGACATTCCGAGCGCGTTCGCGAAGTTCTCAATAAACGAGCCGCACCCCGACGAGCACGCTTCATTAAGCAGAATGCTGTCTATCTCGCCGTTTTTCACGCGCATACATTTCATATCCTGACCGCCGATATCGAGGATAAACTCCGCGCCGGGGAGTATCTTGTCGGCGGCTTTGTAGTGCGCCATAGTCTCAATTTCGCCGAAATCGGCTTCCAGAGCCGCTTTTATCAAATGCTCGCCGTAACCCGTCGTGCAGACCTTAGCTATGTAAGCGCCCTCGGGCAGCAAGCCGTAAACCTCTTTCAGAATGCCTATCGCGGACTTCAACGGGTCGCCTTGATTGCCCGCGTAGTGCGAATAAAGTATCTCCGCTTTGGAATTCAGCAAAACGGCTTTCGTGGTCGTCGAACCCGCGTCAATGCCGAGATAGCACGCGCCCGCGTGATTTGCGATATCCGCGGTCGGGATAACGGCTCTCGCGTGGCGCTCTCTGAACGCTTTAAGTTCGTTTTCGTCCTTGAACAGCGGAGCCAAACGCTCCACCTCGCGAAGCTGGCTGTCGCCGAGGTCGTTCGCTTTTTCAACGAGCGCGGCGAGGTCTATCTCCTCCGTTTCATCGGACAGAGCGCAGCCCATCGCCACAAACAAATTAGCGTTCTCGGGGAACACGACCTGTTCGGGAGCGAGTTTCAGCGTTTCGATAAAACGCGCCCTAAGCTCCGAGAGGTAATGCAGAGGTCCGCCGAGAAACGCAACGTTCCCGCGAATGGGTTTGCCGCAAGCAAGTCCGCTTATCGTCTGGTTGACAACGGATTGGAACACCGAAGCCGCGAGGTCGCTTTTCTTCGCGCCGTCGTTTATCAGCGGCTGAATGTCGCTTTTCGCGAACACACCGCAGCGCGAGGCTATCGGATAAATAGTCTCGTGTTTCTTCGCGAGTTCGTTCAAGCCCGGCGCGTCCGTATTGAGCAGCGCCGCCATCTGGTCGATAAACGCGCCCGTACCGCCCGCGCAAGTACCGTTCATACGCTGCTCCAAACCGCCCGTGAGGTAGGTTATCTTCGCATCCTCGCCGCCAAGCTCTATGGCGACATCGGTTTGCGGAATGAGCGCCTTGATTGCGTCGGTGCCCGCCGCGACTTCCTGCACGAACGGTATATGTAACCATTTCGACACGGAAATGCCGCCCGAACCGGTAACGGCGACAAGCGCTTTCTCGCATTGAAGCTTACGCCCCACCTCGCCGATAATATCCGACACGGTTTTTCTTATGTCCGAGAAGTGCCGTTGATAACGGCTGAACAACAGCTCGTTATTCTCTCCCAAGACCGCCGCTTTAACGGTAGTCGAACCGATGTCAAATCCCACTTTCTTCATTATATTTTTTGTTCCTCCACGATATGGCAAAAAATTCCAATTCTCTTTCTTTTTAGCGCCGCGAAATATACGCAACTATTAAAATTATAGCATATTTTCGCAAAAAAGTCAAGCGTTAAAAATGACGGTTTAATGAAAATTGTTGGATAGCTAACAATTTATTAACATAAAAAAATCCCGTATGTTGGAAAACACACGGGACAGCTTGTAGAAAAGTTCTGTTTCACGTTAAATTGTAAACTTATGCGCCCATTGCGAGGGGAGAACTTTTTACTTTTTAATATGTTGATTTGTAATGTTACATTGCCGAGTTCGAGGGGATAACCCCAGAACACTTCATATAACTTTATTTTACTGAATTTGGATTGTTACGTTGCCGGGTTCGAGGGAACAACCCTTCGGGAAAGGGGAGCGGGGGGGCAACCTACCTTTGAAGCCCACACAAATTCATTCTTGAAATCTACCTGTAGTGTTTTTACGGACGGCAAGAAGCCCCCCTCTCCCCTCTCCCTACGGGTTTTCCCCTCGAGCTCCCTTTTCCCCTCTCCCTCACCCCTCTCCCCCTCGTCGCTCTTTAAGGGCGCTTTGGACTGTTCACTCTTTGGGGAATTTTAAACGGTTCGCTTTTTGGGGTGAACTTGAACCGACGAAACATAACGGCGGTGCGAAAACGTCCACACAATAGGCGGTTTGCGCGTAGCGCAAATTGTGGGCTTTGCCCACAAAGTCTATTGTGTGAGGGTGACTGCGTAGCAGTCACCCGCGCAAAGCTTATTGTGTGAGGGTGACTGCCGCAGGCGGTCATTCGCTCTTTGGGGAGCTTGAAATGAGGTCTGCCACTCAATAAACTGACCCGTATGTTGGAAAACACACGGGAAAGTTTAAAGCGCTAAAATTACTTAACGACTATATTTACCAACTTATTCGGCACGGCTATCTGCTTTACGACGGTTTTGCCCTCCATAAGCGCCTTTACTTCGGAAAGCTCCTCCGCCATTTTGATAAGCGTATCCTTATCCGCGTCTTTCGGAGCGTTAAAGCGGGCTTTCACCTTGCCGTTTATCTGCACGGCAAGCTCTACGGTGCTGTCAATGCAATGAGCCTCGTCGTACTCACACCACTTCTGCTCGTGTATCAAGCCGAAGCCCAAACTCTCGAACAACTCGGACGTAATATGCGGCGCGAACGGATTCAGCAATATCAACAAATCGCGGAACTCCGCCTTATTGAAGCCGCCCGCCGCGTCCGCGTCGTTCAAAAGCGCCATCATTGCGGCGATAGCGGTGTTGAACTTCAGCGTCTCAACGTCCTCCGAAACTTTCTTTATCGTTCTGTGCATTGAAGCGCAGAGAGCGTCGGAATACTCCGCGCCATCTTTAAGATTTTCGGACATATTCCAGATACGCTCCAGAAAACGCTTGCAGCCCTTAATTCCGTTTTCCTGCCACGGTGCGGCTTTCTCGAAATCGCCGACGAACATCTCGTAAAGGCGCATTGTGTCGGCTCCGTAGTCGCGCACTACCTCGTCGGGATTTACGACGTTGTGAAGCGATTTCGACATCTTACAGAACTTACCGGGGTTCTTGGGGTCTATGCCGAGTATCATTCCGTGAGATGTGCGCTTCGCGTAAGGCTCCTTGCACGGCACTATGTCGTTATCATATAGGAACTTATGCCAGAAGCGGCTGTACAGCAAGTGCAGAGTGGTGTGCTCCATACCGCCGTTGTACCAATCTACGGGCAGCCAGTATTTAAGCGCTTCTTTAGAAGCCAACTCTTTGTCGTTGGTAGGGTCGGTGTATCTGAGGAAGTACCACGAGGAACCCGCCCACTGCGGCATTGTATCTGTCTCGCGCTTTGCGGGTCCGCCGCAGCACGGACAAGTCGTGTTGATAAAGCTCTCAAGCGTTGAAAGCGGGCTTTCGCCGTTGTCGGTGGGCATATAGCTCTCCACCTCGGGGAGTTTAAGCGGCAGCTCTTCCTCGGGAACCGCCTGCCAGCCGCACTTCTCGCAATAAACCACGGGGATAGGTTCGCCCCAATATCTCTGGCGGCTGAACACCCAGTCGCGCAGTTTGAAATTCACCTTTTCGTGACCTATGCCCTTTTCGGCGAGGAACTCGATCATTTTTTTCTTCGCGTCCTCAACGGTCAAATCGTTCAGAAAATCGGAATTGGTGAGAATGCCCGTCGCGCAGTCCGTAAACGCTTCTTCCTGAACGTCTTTGCCGCCTTTAACGACCTCGATAATAGGCAGACCGAACTTTTTCGCGAACTCCCAGTCGCGCGTATCGTGCGCGGGAACCGCCATAATCGCGCCCGTGCCGTAGCTCATCAGAACATAGTCGGAAATGAATATCGGTATTTCCTTGCCGTTTACGGTTTATCGCCATTACGCCGTCAAGCCGAACGCCCGTTTTGTCCTTGTTCATCTCGGTGCGGTCGAAGTCGGATTTTCTTGCCGCCTCGGCTTGATACTTGCGAACCTCGTCCATATTGCCGAGTTTGTCCGCCCACTTTTCAATAAGCGGGTGCTCGGGAGAAATTACCATATAAGTAGCGCCGAAAAGCGTATCGCAGCGCGTTGTGTAAATAAGCAGTTCATCACCGAGAGTGGTCTTGAACGTGACCTCAGCGCCCGTAGAACGACCTATCCAGTTTACCTGTGCGGTCTTTATTTTCTCGAAGTAATCAACGCTGTCAAGGTCGTCAAGGAGCTTCTGCGCGTAGTCGGTTATTTTGAGCATCCACTGATTTTTAACCTTATGAATTACCTCGCCATGACAGCGCTCACACGTGCCGTTCACGACCTCCTCGTTCGCGAGGACGACCTTACAATGCGTACACCAATTGACGTTCATTTCCTTTTTGTACGCCAAGCCCGCCTTAAACAGCTTCAAGAATATCCACTGAGTCCACTTAAAGTAGTTGGGGTCGGTGGTGTTTACCTCGCGCTCCCAATCGAACGACAAACCGAGCATTTTTAGCTGATTTCTGAAACGAGCAACGTTGCGCTCGGTTACTATCGCGGGGTGTATTTTGTGCTCTATCGCGTAGTTCTCGGTGGGCAGACCGAACGCGTCCCAGCCCATCGGGAAAAGCACGTTATAGCCCTGCATTCTGCGCTTTCTCGCCACTATATCCATTGCGGTATACGGGCGCGGGTGTCCGACGTGCAGTCCCTCTCCCGACGGATACGGAAACTCCACCAGCGCGTAATATTTCGGCTTCGTGTAGTCGTTTTCCGCATGGAACGTGCGGTGTTCGTCCCAATATTTTTGCCATTTGCTTTCAATGGCGGCAAAATCGTATTTCATTTTTACTTTCCTTTCGATTTATGGATTTATGCATACATTTTAATTTTACCACATTTCGCTGTAGTTGTCAATATGAATTCTTATGCCGAAAACAAAAAATAAGCCGAGTAAAGACCTCGGCTTCAGTCCGTATAGAAAATCGATTATAAAAAAGCAAAAACAATCCACCTATTTGAGTGGCATTGGGGGGGGAGGGGGAGGGAGAGGGGAAAAGGGAGCGC
>CANRFR010000056.1 GCA_947629945.1 uncultured Clostridia bacterium
CTCCGCAACGTGTCCCGTTGCAAGTCCTATCTGGTTTCCGTATGACGAGTAGCCCGCCGCCGCAGTAGTGGTTATCTTACGCGGAGGGAGTTTGCCCTCAAGGGTCTTTTCAACGGGGAGAAGCGGGTCCGAAGCGCCCGTTACGCGCATTGCCTGATAAACGTAGGAACGTCCCGAAAGCGGGTCGCGTATCGCGCCGCCCAGACAGGTTGCCGCGCCGCCGAACGGTTCAATTTCGGTCGGGTGGTTGTGCGTCTCGTTTTTAAACATTAAAAGCCAATCTTCGTCCTTACCGTCGACGTCCACGGTTATTTTCACGGAGCACGCGTTTATTTCCTCGCTCTCGTCCAAATCGGGAAGCAAGCCGTCCTTTTTGAGCTTTTTAGCCGCCAAGGTCGCTATGTCCATTAGGCAGATGGGCTTGTTTTCTCTGCCAAGCTCCACTCGGTCGGCGCGGTACTCGGCATAGGTGTTTTCGATATAAGGCGTTTTGATATCGGCTCTATCAATAATCGTGCCGAATGTCGTATGACGGCAGTGGTCGCTCCAATAAGTATCTATCATACGTATCTCGGTGATAGTCGGGTCGCGGTGTTCGCTTTTGAAGTAGTCTTGACAGAATTTGATATCGTCGTTGTCCATAGCCAGTCCGTAGCTCTTTACAAATTCGGCAAGCTCCTCGTCGGTTTTGCGCGTGAAGCCGCCTAGCGTCTCAACGGCGGTCGGGATCGTGTAGGAAACTTTCAATGTGTCTTTCTTTTCAAAGCCGCACTCGCGCGCTTCAACGGCGTTTATCAGATAGCGCTTGATTTTCGCGAAATCCTCGTCGGAGATTTTGCCTTTTAAAATGTATATCTTTGCGTAACGAACCTCGGGGCGTTCGCCTTTGCAGAGCATTTGGATACATTGCGCCGCCGAATCCGCGCGCTGGTCGAACTGTCCGGGCAAAAACTCCACGGCGAACATACGCCCCTCGCCGCCGATAGGGGGCAGCTCGTAGTACACGTCGTCAACGGGCGGTTCAGAGAAAACCACGGGCACCGCTTTGTCGAAATCCATCTGCGAAATGCCTTCCACATCGTAGCGATTGACTATCCGCACGCTTTCTGCGGATTTAATGCCGAGAGATGTGGTCAGGTCGTCCAGCACTGCCGCGCCGTCCACTGCGTAAAGCTTTTTCTTTTCCACATAAATTCGATAAACCATTTTTGTCTCCTTTAAATTTAAGTCGCCGCCGAAACCGTTTGCCTGCGGAGAGTTTTCTCCCGCCTTTGAGCGGTATTGCGGCGAAGTATTCTATAAGATAATTATAACACAAGCCCCGCCGTTTGTCAATCAATTTTACCGAAACAATACCCGTCTCGGCGTCCGACAATTTTAACGTCCGCAAGAGTGTGTCTCGGCAAATCCTCTCCGTAAATACGCACGGGAATATAACTTTCCGTAAATCCGTGCGAATACTCCTTAGACTGTGTTTTTTCGATAAGAACAGTATGTTTTGTGCCGATCTGCGTTTCAAAGAACGCGTTCTCCAGCTCCCGAGCCGCCTTGGTGAGAATTTCGACGCGTTCGCTTTTGACGGACGGGTGCACTTGGGGCATTTCTGCGGCGACCGTGCCTTTCCTCATTGAGTAGGGGAATACGTGAATTTTAGCAAATCGCATATTTCGAGCAAATTCTACACTTTGTATAAACTCTTCGTCCGTTTCTCCGGGAAATCCGACGATGATGTCGGTGGTTATCGCGCAAGTCGGAAACGCTTCTCGAAGTTTCGCGACAACGTGAGCATAAAGTTCGGTATTGTATTTGCGGTTCATGCGCTTAAGAACGCTGTCCGAGCCTGATTGCAGCGAAAGGTGAAAGTGCGGACAAAGGTTCGGTGTCTCGTGAAAACGCGCTATTTCGTCGTCGGTTATCATTTCGGGTTCGAGAGAACTCAGCCGCAGGCGCTCCACGCCCGAATTTGCCGCGGCTTTCACACCGTCCGACAGCCTAAGCCCCAAATCCTGCCCGTAACAGCCCAAGTTTATGCCGGTAAGCACTATCTCGCGGTGACCGTCCTTAACACATTGCCGTGCCTGTTCCTCGATAAGTTCAAGCGGCAAAGAGCGTACCCGTCCGCGAGCCGTCGGTATTATACAGTAGGAGCAGAAGCGGTCGCAGCCGTCCTCTATTTTGATGAACGCGCGCGTTCTGTCCTCGTCGGGAATTGCGCTTGAAACGTCGTATTCGCGCGACAGCGGCTTGATCTTAACTGTTTTTACGCGCGTTTTCAGATACTCCTTGACAAGCGCGGGCAGCTTTGATTTGTCCGAGTTGCCTGTCACTATGTCGGCGGGCAAATTCAGAGCGGCTTCCTCCGGGTAGCTTTGGGGAAAGCAGCCGCAAAGCACCGTTATACAGTTCGGGTTTTCGCGCTTAATCCGCGAGAGTATGTGCCGCGCCTTTGCCACTGCTACGCTCGTTACCGCGCAGGAGTTGATTGCAACGACGTTCGCCGTGTTTTCATCCTCGGATTTCGTGAATCCGCTATCCTCAAACGCTTTCTCGATAGTCGCGCTCTCGCAGAAGTTCAGCTTGCAGCCTAAAGTTATTACTTTATAAGTCATTAATTTTAGTGTCACTCCTTGTCGAAATGTAATTATATTTGAGATATATACGATTTGTATACTTAGAGACATCGTTTAATTGTAATATTATGTCGAAAATATACTTTCTGTATCGCAGAACGTTTCCGCAGCTTTTGAACAGGTTAATTTAGACTGCTCTTTTATAATTTGTACATTTTTATAACGGCAAGCTCGGGCGGATTGTTTATCTTGGGGTAGTAGGTACTGTTACCCAAGCCGCGCGAAATCAACATTTTGGTATTTTTTTCGACAACTATACCTTCGGTATATTTCGGAAACCACCCTTGATGCACCGCAAAAAGTCCGCGTTTGCGGAATCGTATCTGCCCTCCGTGAGCATGACCCGCAAGCGCCAACGAGATGTTGTGCCGCGCGTAAACTCGTAACAGCTCGGGACGGTGCGAAAGCAGTATCGTAAAACCGTCCAAGTCGCTCGTAAGTTTTGAGAGCTTGTCCTCGGTGAGATGTTCGGGCGGCACGGTTCGCTTGAAGCTCGGGTCGGCAAGCCCTATCACCGTGATGTTCTCTCCGTTTCGGGAGAGCGTAACGCGTTCGTCGTCCAGCACCACCGCGCCCAGCGCTTGAAGCCGCGGCTTGATGTTCCGGAAATAATCCGCGAACCGCTGTTCGTGGTTGCCGCTGACATAATAGCACGGCGCGATTTTCGCCGCGCGCTCAATAAAGCGGTACGCTCGTCCTCGGTGCTCGGTGTGGAACAGGTCGCCTGTTACCGCTATCATATCGGGTTTCTCGGACTTCACCGCTTCTATCAGCTTGCTTTGATTTTCTCCGAACTGCTGATTGTGCAGGTCCGAAGCGTGAACTATCGTAAATCCGTTGAAGCTTTCGGGAAGTTTTTCAAACTTTTCCGTGTAACGCGTTACCGTGAGACGAACGTTATCCCGAACTATCATTCCCGTTGTCGCGACCGCAATAGCGGCGGCTATTTTCCCGAACACAGATATCAGCTCCTTGTTGGTTATTATGTCGGATTTTACAACAAAAAACTGTGCAAAATCAACAAAGCGGAAAGGCTTCATATTTATATTATACTCGAAATTTACGAAATTTGCAATAACCTATTGACTATTTTCCAAAAAATTGCTATATTATAGTAAACGACACAAGAAAATGTACATTTCCTTTTATTGCGGCATAAATACAAGGGCTGCAATTACTGAAATCCGAGAGCTTGTATTCATAGAATATTGTACGCGTCTTTTCGGCAAATTTTGCCGATGGCTGCGTGACTTGTCCTCGACAAAATTCGCTCGAAAATCCACGCACAAATCCTATGAACACAAGCTCTGAAATTTTCTGTCGTTTACTATATGTGTAGAAAGGAAGAATTTATATGACTGAATGTAAAGTTAAACTCAATTCCATTGCGGACGTGAAAGAGTTTACCGCGCTCGCAAATTCCCACGCGTTCGATATGGACTTGGTATCCGGAAGATACGCGGTCGACGCGAAGTCCATTATGGGCATTTTCAGCCTTGACCTTACCAAAACGCTCTCGCTCGTTCTTCACGGAGAGGAGACGGAGTGCAAAGATTTCCTTGAAGAAGCGGAGAAATTTATTACACATTAACAAAATTGCGCATATTTTACAAAATACATCATTTTTCCTCTTGACAGAAGAGGGAATTTGTGGTAAATTATAAATAGTAAGGTTTTACAAAACACAGAGTACGTGATCTAATTTGTGTTACGCGCTCGTTTGACGAAAGGAAGTATTGTTATGACAACCGCAAAAATCCGTATAAACACTATTGAGGACGTAAAGAGTTTTGTAGCTCTTGTTACCGGCGTTGATTTCGATGTTGATATCGTAAGCGGCAGATATGCCATCGATGCTAAGTCCATTATGGGTATCTTCTCGCTCGACCTTTCCAAGGAGCTGGAGCTTCGCATTCACAGCGACGACTGCGGCGAGTTCCTTGACGAGATCAAGGATTACATCGTAGAGTGATATCCGTTGCGAAAAATTCAATTACATTAAAATGCCGCTGAACGTTCGGTTCGGCGGCATTTTTGTGTAGAACCTGTCCACATTTTAACGCATTTGATAAAAAACGCGGCAGCCTGTTTTAAAGCTGCCGCGCATTTTGGTTTTTAGCGGTTTATTTTATCTGCTCCAGAATAAACGGGTCTTTTATCTTCTTGTCCTCGGCGAACAGCAGAATTTCGGAGATTATCTGCGAGGTCTTGGGATCGTCGTCAACAAACGGCAGGAACAGTTTGCCGCGGTGCTGAGAGTATACCGGCAGAACGTTTATCATGGGTCCGCCTTGAATGTGCACCACGCCGCTGCCGAGATGAACGGAGTAGTCCGCGCGTTCGCCTTTGATGAACGCGTGCGATTTTTCGAGCGTAACGTTCGAGAGCTTGAAAAGCGGCAAAGTGAATTCGACAATGGCGCTTCGCATTTCGATAGTCGAGTGACTTGTTTCGGGGTCTACGCCGCCCGCGTGGGCAACGCTCACGGCAAGATCGACGTCGCGCATAACTTCGGAGAAAATGATGTCGGGAACCTCATCTACCCGCATTGCCTTTCCGGTTTTGCGGTCGAAGAACTCTACCCATTCCAGCGTAGGCGCTTCGATGTCGGAGGGGCTGAACCAGTCCGCCAGCGCGTAAATAGACGCGATAATGTTCTCTTTGTAGTAGACCTTTTGCAGACCCGATTCGATGTCGCAGACCCACCGCCGTGTTTTCAGACAAGCCTTGGTTTTTTGCGGCTGAATTTGATTTCCCGCGTAGCGCGTTGAACGGAACGCCGTTTTTTCCTCGTCCGTTTTAACGTACAGTTCACGGAAAACCTGCTTAAACGGCTGAACTATCGCGTTATCGAAAACGTACTTTTGATATTCGCGCCAGTGACCGTCGGTGTAAATATCGAACGGGTGGGCGATTTTAAGTTCGGTTTTTTTCGTGAGTTTAGTTACATTTCCCGCAAAATCCGAGAGCTTATTTCCGTCCAAAAACCCGAGTTTGTCTTTGCACTTGTAGACCAACCGCGTAACGATCGGCTTTACAGCGGGATTTTCGCGGAGCATACCCAGTTCTTCGGCAGTGAACGGCGTTTGGTTTTCCATTGCTTCCTCAAACATCTGCCGCGTTCTTCTGTACTGTTCGGTAAGCATTTTCTTGGTGTCCGAAAACTCCGAAACCTTTTCGTTTTTCTTGTATTTCGCGGGAATTGATTTCAGCGCTTTCCCGCCTTTTTCGCAAAGTATCTCGGTTTTGCCGTTTTCGTCGATTTCAAGCTTCAGACGTATTTCGTCGATATCGTTCCACTCCAGCAACGGCTTGACGTTCTCGAATAACTTTGTTTCCATTCGCAGCGTCAGGCGGGAAACGTCCGCGAAGCCCGCGTTTATCGAAAGATTTTGCAAAGCGCATTCGGAAGCCGCCGTCTCGCTTGCCTTTCGCTGAGCGCCGAACTGCTTTGCCTGCTTTTTGAACGCCTGTACAAACAGATAACGCGCGGCGATGTCGTCCTCGCCGTTAAGCGGGATAAGCGCATACGCCATAAGCGTGTCCTTGTTGCGCTTGTCGGAAATCGTTTTTTCGCATTCTTTTATATCGAGCTTTCCGCGAACCGCGTCGGCGTATTTGCGTGCGCGGGTGTGCTTGGAACCGTCCGAGATGTACTTCGCGGCGTTGTAAATCTTGTTGAAGCGCTCTTCGCCGACCGTTGCCAAAGCGTCCCTGAACCAATTGATATCAAACGCTCCCGCGGCGAAATCTTCAGCCGAGATCGGCGAATATTTCGCGATGACCGCTTTGGTTTTTTCATCGGGCAATTCGCTTGTGTGCGCGATGAAATAATAGCACGCGGACTTGAAGCCGTTCCAGCCCAGATATTCCTCGATAATATCTATCCACGCGGGGGAGAACAGCGCCGCTTCGACAAGACGGGTTTCGGTAACGTCGGTTTCCTTGACGAGTTTTTTCAGTTTTTCGGCGCTGTCGTCCGCGTCGGGCACGCAAACTCCCAACAGGTAGCTCAGGCTCTGTTTTTTGGAAACGCCGCCGTATGTGTAGAAGTATGTAGATCTTGCAAGCGTATCCTTGCCGAGCGCCGCCAGTATCCGCACGAAATTTTCCGCGCCGTAAATGCGCTTAACGTTTCCGACAATTCCGGAGTAGCGCGTTTCGCTGTCTCCGCGTTTAAGTTCCGTATTCAGTACGGTATTGACAACGTTCTCTCCGATCTCAAACGCATAATCGAGCAATTTGTTTTCGTCCTCGGTGAACGTGTATTCCGAGATTTTTATATCATAGTCCAACCCCAAAAGCCATTTTACAAAACCGTCCGCGCTGCCGTAGCTGTAGTAACGGGAAGTGGTTTTCGCTTCTCCCGATTTTCTGAACGCAATAAACCGTGACAAGTCGTCCAGCGCGTCTTTAAGCAGAGGATTCATCAGCATTTTAAACATATAACCGCGCGAAACGATACCCTTATATGCCGCCAAAACGATCTCCGCAACGCCGAACGGGGTGTAAATATCTCGCCAATCTATTTTAACGTGTTCAAGGCTTGTCGGCTCGAAAAATCCAAAGCGTTTGCCTATCATTACGCGCAGAGCGAACACGTTATTAAACCGGTCTCCGAGTTTGTTTGGATTTGCGCCGAGCCACGAAATGATTTTTTTGATTTTTTCATCGTTGACTGCGGTCACAAGCCGCTTGCCTTTCATTTTCTCAAATTTGAGAGTTTTTCCGTCAAGCAAAAGCGCGGCGTTATCGGACCAGCCGTACTGATTGTCGGCGATATCATACAAATCGTCGGGCTTGGCTTCGCAAGCTATGTAATAACCGAGCGCGCACGCTTCGGGCACAAGATCGCGCTCCTCGGAATATTCCTCGTTTAAATAGCGCAGAACGCGGTAGACTCTTGCCCAATGTGCAAGAGCATATTCGCCAACATACTCGTCGCCGAAAACAGTTTTCACGATTTTTGCGGAACTTTGACTGTTGGACATTGAAATATTCAGTTTTAACAAAAGCTCGCTGTCGTTGATGTGCGTTTTGTAGAACTTGTCCCAAAGTTCCTTGAACGCTATATGCTTCGTGCCGTCGCTTTCCTTTACTTCAAAGGAGCTATACCCCGAATTGTCGGCAAGCAGACGGGTCTCTCCGCTGCCATCGTCAAGATACTCTTCGTTTTTGTGTTCCTCGATCAGCTTGTCAAGCGCCGTCAGGATATTCTCAAAGCCGAGTTTTTCTTTTTGGGGCTTGTTGCCGAAAAGATGAGTTCCGGGAAACAGTTTGATAAACTCTTTCTTGCATTCCGCAATAAATTTCTCGTCTGTTTCAGGTGTGTAATCGTCCGTTTCGGAATACAAGTCAACCTCGTCCTCGGCGGATTTTTCGCCGCGGATACGCTCTATCAGTATCTTTTCCTTAGAGGTCGGCTTTTCGATAAGGTCTGCGAGGGCGCGGTATTTTCCGTGCAGATGAGCGCATTTTTCACTCTCGATAATTCGTATTATCATATCGAGAGCCGCTGTGCGCTTCTCCTCTTTCTTATCGGTAACGAGCCGCTCCACGCACTCGCACAGCTTTTCCTCGGGCTGACGGAACAGCACCTCGATGAGTTTCTGCCGCATATCCGCCGCCTTATAGCGCAGCATATCTTCCAGCATTTTGTAATGTTTATCTTGCAGCTCGCAGGTTTTAAGTATCTCGAAAACGGTCTTGCGCGCGTATTCCTCTTTGTCGGAGGCAAACGACACAAGCGTATCAAGCTGCTTTTCCGTTCTCGGGTGGGAAAGCAGCATACAAATTTGTGTGCGGCGCGTGCCGTAACCCACTATCTTTATAAGCGGAATTTTCACACAGGTTTCGTCTATCTTGTCGTTGTCATCGAGGTCGGACGCAATAACGCACAGTCTTTTAACTATGTCGGTTTTGGTGAGGGATTCGGCGTTCCACGGAAAAACGCACGGGTTAAACTCCATATCTTTCGGCAGCTTTTCGAGCATTTCATTCAAAATATCGTAAAGCTTTTCGGCTGTGGACTTGTCGTAGCGCGTTTCCATTGGCGACAGCACCTGTCCGCCCGCGCTTGCGGAGTACCACGAGTTGCTGTCCGACATCATCGGAAGATATACCGCCATAACGTCAAATTCGTCGTGCCGCTTCAAAATGGCTTTCACGGCGATTTTATGCCGTGAATCGAAGTTCGCGTTATAAACGAAAACGCCCGCCGTCAAAACCTGATGAGAAGTGCCGCTTTCAAGATACTCGTCAATCTTGCGCTCCGCGTCGCGGAACTCGCTGCAAGCAAGCGCCCAAAGCGCGATGTATATTTTCATCGAATCCTCGGTCGCCAAACATTCGTCTATATTCTCGCGGCTTTCAAGACATTCCACGATAGTATCGAGCGATTTTCCGCTTATTCTGTCGAGATCGCGCGTTTCTTCCGTCATAAGTCCCAGCCAAGTTCCGACTGCGCGTTTTACGGACGAATAGCGTATCAAATTATTGTCGCGAATGGTTTTCAATATCATCAAAAACGGCTCGATACGACCGCCGTCGGCATTCTCGCAAATTGCTTGTCTTAAACCCTCTTGCAGTCTTGCCGCCAACAGCAGCTTACAGGTAAGCTCGTGCAGCTCTGTGTTTTTGCACATAAACACCGCCGACAGCAGTCCGTAGCTTATTTCGGTGTCGCTGCCGCTGTCCAGAGCGCTTTTTACATACTTGATGACACGCTCGTTTCCCGAATCGATTTCGTATGCAAGCAGATAGCTGTTCAACCGGTTCCTCATATATTCGCGCTTGTAAGCAAGCTGATCTTCCGGCAGCTTGTTTTCCAGAAAGTCGGCGTATTCCGCGTCGATACGGTTGCTGTTTGCGAACTCGTTCGCGATATCGCGCAGCTTATGCGTATAAAGTGAAGCGTCCGCCGAGCGGAACGTTCTGCGCCCCCACCCGATTTGAAATATCCACGCGGTCACATTGTCAACGGCGTATAAAAACGCGTCCTCATGCCGCTTCAGTATACACCCGTCGAACAGCCACTTACACTTTTTCGTGAAAAATTCCGACGGTTTTTTGCCCTTTTTCGTGAATTCTTCCAAGTCGCGCAGAATACCCGAGTTGTCGCGGTTGTAGTTTCGCAAAAACGCTTGCTGCTCCTTGTCAAGAGAGTTCAGTTTTTTATCCCACTTTTCCTCGGCTTTTTTCTTGTAGTCTTCCGCGAGTTTTGCCAGCCGCGCTCTTTCATCGTTGGTGATTTTTGCCATTTTACCACATCCTCCCTGCTAACATTGTAAGTCTTATAAAGGTAAGCGAATCGTTTTCGCTTAACGTCAATTCGCCGTCAAGCTCCGTAAGCTCGTTGTCGTTCAAAAAAACGCGGTAAAGTCCGTCTTTAAACGACTGTAAAGCGTTGTCAACCGCTTTATCGAGCGGCTGTTCTTTGCCGCCGTAGTTTATCCCGAACGCTATCTTCCCGACGTTCGCCATATCGGTAATTTCCGCGTCGGACAGCGGCTTCGCGCCGTCCTCTCCCGCGCGGACGCGCTCGTTGTAAGAGTTTACGCAGGTTTCAACGGTCTGCGTAATGAGTTCGCGCACCGTGCGCGGCACGGGGGAGTACTCAAAGTTTATAGGCGCTATTTTTTGCTTTCGTTCACCTATTTGTTTTATATTGATTTTCAGATTCATGACCGTTTCCCTTTCGGTATCTGCAAGCGCCGAAATACATTCGTTCGCCGTTTGCCTTGTTTGTGTTGTAGGTAATTACATTATAACATATCCAAATGAAAATTGCAAGCCGCAATTTGACATATACTCCCCACTACAGCAAAATGCCCAAATCCTGTCGGCATAAATTTCGTGTGTTTTCGTTGTTGTCCTTGCCTCAACACACAAAATTTCTGCTTGATATTCTTTGCACATTTTGCTGTAGCGGCGAGTATAAAACCCGATTTTGAAGCGCGCCCCTATTGACAAAACCGCGTGAAATGTGATATAATAAAGAAGAAAATTATTTACGGATATTTATTGTATTCTATAAAAGAGTGGAGGACAAAAGAATGGTAGTTCAGCCAAAGGTAAGAGGATTCATCTGTACCACCGCGCATCCCGCGGGCTGTGAAGCGGCGGTAAAGCAGCAGATAGACTATGTTAAACAACAGGGAAAGCTTGACGGCGCAAAAAAGGTGCTGGTTATCGGCGCTTCGATGGGTTACGGCTTGGCTTCGAGGATATCGGCGGCGTTCGGGTGCGGCGCGGCGACCTTGGGCGTTATTTTTGATAAACCCGCTTCGGGCAATAAGACCGCGACTTCGGGTTGGTACAACACAAAAGCGTTCGAGAAATTTGCCGCCGCCGAGGGTCTTTACGCTAAGACCGTAAACGGCGACGCATACTCCGACGAGGTGAAAAAAGAGGTCATAGATCTCATCAAAAACGATCTCGGCAAGGTTGATATGGTGGTTTATTCGCTGGCGGCTCCTCGCAGAGCGGTGGGCGATACGGTTTACAAGAGCGTGCTTAAAACCACCGGCTCGTCTTACACCAACAAGACCATAGATCTTAGAAACAATGCTATCTCCGAAGTGACTATCGAGCCTGCGACCGAGGAAGAGATAGAAGCGACCGTTAAGGTAATGGGCGGCGAGGATTGGGAAGCGTGGATAGACGCGCTCAAAGTCGCCGGCGCTCTCGAGGACAATGCGATAACCGTCGCGTATTCTTATATCGGTCCGAAAATTACACACCCGATGTACTACGAGGGTTCTATAGGCGAAGCGAAAAAGGATCTGTTGAAGTCCTCGCGTAAAATTACAGAGAACGGCGTGAAAGCCTACATTTCGGTGAACAAGGCGCTGGTTACGCAGTCCAGCGCGGCTATTCCGATAGTGCCGCTGTATATCTCCATTTTATATAAGGTAATGAAATCCAAGGGAAGTCACGAGGGTTGTATCGAGCAGATGAGACGGCTTTTCGGTAAACTTTACGGCGGGGAAATAAATCTTGACGATGAAGGTCGTATCCGTATGGACGATTGGGAAATGGAGGATGACGTTCAAGCGGAAGTTCAAAAGGCGTGGGACGAGCTTGATCAAAGCAACTTCAAGCAGCTCACCGACCTTGACGGCTATTGGAAAGACTTCTACGCGCTGTTCGGCTTCGGCATTGACGGAGTGGATTACGACGCGGACGTTGACGTGAACGTTTAATAAAGAAAATCGGGAGCTTCAGCCGCTCCCGATTTTTTATGCGTTTAAGTTCTCGACCTCGTACCCGTTTTCCTCCAGAATATCGAGGATACTCGGCGGCGCGGCGTAGTGCATAGCTCCCACCACCATAAACGTAACATAGCCGTCCGAGCCGTTTTTCAGCTTGTCCAACACGTAATCCGCCATTTTTTTCTGGCGCAGAGTGTACATCATCTCGTAGTAGCTGTCGTAGTCGGCTTTCAGATCCTCCGAGACTTCGCCGTCCTCCTCGGAGACCATTTCTATCAGCTTGTCCATATCGGCGGAGCGCCACGCGTCGTAAAGTTCATCGTAGTCCTCTTGATTTTCCTCGGCGCTCAAAGCGACGGTCTCCTTTAATATATAGGTCTGCAAAGCCGCCGAACTCTCCGCTTGAACTTGATATTGCTCTTTCGCCGATTCTATTTCGTCGATTTTCTTGCCGCGCTCTTTAGCGTATGAAAGCAACAGGGTATCCGTGCCGAAATCGGAGTTATAGCCGCATTCTTCCACAATTGTGTTAGACCACAGGGAAGTCCACATAGATGGAATATATGCTTCGTAAATGGCATTGTAAATGCCGTTTTTGCGGAATTTCTTTTTGATATCGTCGTAGTCGCCGCCCATATAATCGGCGGCTGTTTTGCCGTTTTCGCAGAGCAGCACTTGAAGCGCCTCGTTCATTTCGGCTCTGTTGTTTTGCAGAGCTTGAGTGTCAAGCTCCACGGCGAGCGTGCCGCTTTCGTCCAATGCTTTGTACATTTTTTCGGGATAGACCGCGCCCGCTTTTCCAACGTGCATAGAGCCGAGCATATAGACCGCCGCGCCCGTGTCTTTGTCTGAGACTTTGAAAAACGGCGGCGTTACATCAAAGCTCTCCGCCGCAAGGGGAGCGGTGCTTGACCGAGAAGTTTCCGACTGTGTTTCACGGCAGCCCGAAAACAAAAACAAAGAGCAAAGCGTTAAAACGGCGAAAATTCGTTTAAACATAATGTTCCTCCAATAATCAATGCCGTAAAACCGTCAGCAAAGCTTACCCGAAATTTCAAAGGTCGGACCCTTTTGCCACAAAAACGGTGTGAGAATTATTTCGTAGCCCTCGCCCGGCGCACACAGAAAATCGGCGGGACGACCTTTCGGAAGTCCGCAGCCGCACAGCAGGTTCGTTATAACTCCCGCGTGAGTTATACATGCCGCCCTTGTTACTTCGCGGCGCATCATGTCCGAGAAAATCGAATCCAAGCCCTCAATGCACCGCAGCATAAATTCTCCGTATTTCTCGCCGTTCGGCGGAGCGGCTTCCGCGCCGCCTTTCAGCCACTCGGTATATTCGCGAAGATCTTGAAGCTGTTCACGCGACTTGTTTTCAAAATCGCCGAAGTTCATTTCGCAGATCTCGTCTATTATCATAAGCTTTTGTTCGGGGTAAATTATCTCGGCGGTTTCCAAACACCGCGACAGCGGAGAAGAGTACACCTTGCCGACCTCGGGGTAGATATCCTGCGCGGCAAGCTCCTCGATGTGACGTTTCCCCTCGGGGCATAGCGACAAGTCGGTCTGCCCGATGTACTTTCCGTCTAAATTCCCCTGTGTTATTCCGTGACGTATAAGGTACAGGTAGTAGTTTTTCATTTTTTCCCTCCAATATTTAGCTGCGTTATGAATTATATCCTATAACGCCGTCGAAAATTTGGTTATTCTGCCGCTTTACAAATCGGCGATTACCGTGTATAATATACAGTATGGCAATTTAGTGTAATTTGCAAGCGATGTTTAAAATGGAGTGTAAAGAAATTTTATGAATAAAGATTTTCCCAGAGTTATGAAAATGCTGCGTAAGGAGCGCGGTCTGCGCCAAAAGGAGGCGGCTGAGCAGCTTGGCGTGGCGCAGGCTTTGCTTTCGCATTACGAAAACGGCAAGCGCGAGTGCGGTCTTGATTTTTTGGTATCCGCCGCGAATTTTTACGGAGTTTCCGTGGACTACATATTAGGTCGGACGAACTCGCGCAACGGTACGGTGGTGTCCTCCGAGACGCTGCCCGAAAGCGCAGTATCCGAGGGGTATTCGGGCGACCCCGAGGGCGCCGGCACACTGCTGCGAAAAAAGCTTATCACAAACTCGCTGGAAATAGTTTTCTCGCTGCTAATCAAGGCGAAAAACACCAAACTTGCGAAGTTTGTGGCAAGTTATTTGATGACTGCCGTTTACCGCGCTTACAGAATGGTTTTCAGCGCGGGCGCGGAAAACGACGAGAACTGCTTTGCCATACCCGCCGATGAAGCCGCCGATATCTGCGCCGCAAAGATGTCTCTCGACGATGTTAAAGCGCGTTCCGCGGCAAGGGATGGCTCCGTGGACGAAAAGATAACAAATCTGCGAATTGAACAGGAATATCCGCGCCAAAGCGCCGCGATTTTCTCTGTTGTCACCAACGTGGAAAAAGACTTGCAAAAATTCAATTGACAGTTGACAATTATGGTGCGCGGCTTTGCCGCGCTCAGTTTGTAGAAAAAGTCCTTTTTCATGTTTAATTGTAAACTTTACGCGCCCGTTTCGATGGGAACACTTCATATATCCCTATTTTTTCTGAATTTGGATTGTT
>CANRFR010000057.1 GCA_947629945.1 uncultured Clostridia bacterium
CCGACTGCTTGCTATGCTTTATCGGGTTCGGACTTTCACCGAACTATATTATCTGCACCGAACTGGCGCACCCTCTTAGCAAAATTATACCAAATCTGCGCCGAAATGTACAGGACACAAACAGCGAATGGCTTTACGGAGCGTTTTTTAGAACACATTCTTATTATAGCTACGCACCGGTTTGCATTATGGAGTTTTCATTGTAAATCTTCGGCGTTATCTTTATTATAGCATTTTTTCGCGGTTCTGCAAGGCGGCAGTCGAGCGAAAGCCAAGCGATAGCCAAGCGATAGCCAAGCGATAGCCAAGCGATAGCCAAGCGATATTGCAAATTTATCATGTTCTTATTCAAAACAGGGGTTGATTTTCCCGAGAAAATGTGGTAAAATATTATTATAATTAATTTTTAAAGCGGTAAGGGGCGGTGATCAAAATAAAAATCAAAGGAGCGGACGTGGGCGAAATTTTACGCTCACTTAAAACCAAAGAGGGCAGACGCGAGTTCTACGAAAAGCACAAGTCCATAGTTCTGTATTTCGCGTTCGGAATAGGCACAACGATAATCTCGCTCGGCAGCTACTACATTATCCGAAAGATATTCCCGAACGCCGAAAGCGTGCCTCATTGGCTGCAATGGATTTTCAAAATAACCGCCATATTCAATATAGAAAGCAGCACGTTTTTCCCGGTGCTGTTGTCTTGGCTGTTGGCGAACCTGTTCTCGTTCTTCACCAACCGCGTTTACGTTTTTAACAGTCAGGCGCGCAATTTCGGGCGGTTTATCTTCGAAATGGCGAAGTTTTTCGCTTCGCGTATCGCCACGCTTATCATCGACACCGTGATAATGTTTCTGCTTGTCGACCTTACGGGAATACACGGCGGACTGTACGAATTCTGTGCAAAAATATTCTCCAACATAATAGTTCTGATACTCAATTTTATTCTCAGCAAGGTGTTCGTGTTCAGGAAAAAGAAAGTCAAACCCGTTCCGAAGCCTGAAAACTCAAACGAACAATAAATGTTTAACGCCGCGGCAAACTCCGCGGCGTTAATTAGTTTGTTGACGTTTTCCCGCCGAGGTCAGCCTTCTTCTCTGGAACGGATAAGTTCGGCATAGAAACCGCCCTTTTTCAGAAGTTCCGCGTGTGTGCCCTGCTCTACGATGTGTCCGGATTTCATCACCAGAATGCAGTCCGCTTCGCGAATGGTGGAAAGACGGTGCGCGACTACGAAACTCGTTCTGCCTTGCATAAGCTTATCAAAAGCGTTTTGTATCTTCATCTCGGTGCGCGTATCAATAGAGCTTGTCGCTTCATCGAGTATCAGCATTGGCGGCAGCGCCAGCATTACGCGCGCTATCGAGAGAAGCTGCCGCTGCCCTTGTGACAATTCCGCGTCGTTCGTTATAACCGTGTCGTAACCTTGCGGCAAACGCTTAATAAAACTGTGCGCGTGCGCCGCTTTAGCCGCCTCAACTATCTCGTCGAGAGTAGCGTCGGGCTTGCCGTAGCTGAGGTTCTCGCGCACCGTGCCCTTAAACACCCAAGTCTCCTGAAGCACGATGCCGAAACTCCCGCGCAGACTGTTTCTTGTAATCTCTTTTACGGGCTTGCCGCTTACCCTTATCTCACCGTCCGTTACGTCGTAAAAGCGCATAAGCAGATTTATTAGCGTTGTTTTTCCACAGCCCGTCGGACCCACTATCGCGATATGCTGACCGCTCTTGACGTTCAAGTTCAAATCTTCGATAAGCGGCTTTTCGGGTACATAAGAGAAATCCACATTGTCAAGCTCCACGCGACCGTCCGCGTGTTCGAGCACCTCCTTGTGTTCGTCCGAACTTTCGGGCTGCTCGTCGATAAGCGCGAAAATTCGCGCGGCGGAAGCCAGCGCGTTTTGAAGCTCCGTCACGACGCCCGATATCTCGTTAAACGGCTTTGTATACTGATTAGCGTACTGCAAAAAACAGGACAAGTCGCCCACGGTAAAGCCGCCGCTCACTGCTTTTACGGCGTTCAGCGCACCGAAAATCCCTACGCCCGCATACACGAGAGAGTTCACGAAACGCGTGCACGGATTTGTAAGCGCCGAATAGAACTGCGCCTTAACGCCGCAAACGTTCAGACGCTCGTTTATCTCGGCGAACTGTTCATCACAAGCGCTCTCGAAACCGAACGCCTTGACAAGCCGCTGACTTCCGATGTGCTCGTCTATATAACCCGTAAGTTCGCCTTTGATAGCCGACTGCTCCTTAAACTTATTGAAGCACAGCTTGCTTATGACCGCCGCAACCGCGAACGACAGCGGAGTTATGCAGACCACCACAAGCGTTATCTTCCAGTTGAGACTTACCATAAAAAACAAGGTTCCGACTATCGTCACAACGCCCGTGAATAGCTGCTGAAAGCCTTGCAGCAAGCCGTCCGACACCGCGTCGACGTCGTTCACCACGCGGCTTATTATGTCGCCGTGGGAATTCGCGTCAATAAAACTCAGCGGCAGATTCTGCAAATGCGCGAAAATATCCGAACGCAGACTTTTCACCGTTTTGTGAGTTATAAGATTTGTCAAAAAGTACATCAGCCATTGAAGCAGCGCTACCGTTGGTATAATTGCGGCTATTTTAATCAAAATGGGATACAAGTCGCTCCAATAAGACTTTTCAATGTGAATACAGTCCACTGCCCTGCCCACCAAAACGGTTGTGTACAGCGAAAGCAGAACGCTCCCCGCCGCGCAGATTATCGCCAGAACCACAAGCGGTATCTGCCCTTTCATATAGCGGAGAATTCGACCGAGAGCGCCTTTTTTATTATTCATAATCCGCCCTCCTCTTGTTTGCGTAATTCTTCCTCCGAATATTGCGTAGCGCATATCTCGTGATAGACCTCGCAGCTTTTAAGAAGCTCCGCGTGAGTGCCTATGCCGACTGTCTCGCCGTCGTCAAGCACGATTATCTTGTCCGCGTGCATTATGGAATTCGCCCTTTGCGATACTATTACCGCTGTAACGCCGTCGGTCTCGCCGAGCCGCCGCAGAGCCTTTCGGAGCTTCGCGTCGGTGGCGTAGTCAAGAGCGGAAGAGCTGTCGTCCAGTATCACTATTTCGGGATTTTGAGCGAGCGCACGCGCTATCGTAAGTCTTTGCTTCTGACCGCCCGAGAAGTTCTTGCCGCCTTGCAGCACCCGCACGTTCAGCCCGCCGTCCAAATTGTCCGTAAACTCTTTGGCTTGCGCAATTTCAAGAGCCTTGTATATCTGCTCGTCCGGTATATCCGTGCGCCCTAACGTCATATTATCGCGTAAGGTACCGGAAAGCAGCTCCGCTTTCTGCGGAACTATCCCGATAAGCCGCCGAAGTTCGTGTGTTGGATAATCCCGAACGTTAGCGCCGTTTATCAGCACCTCGCCAGAACCGCAGTCGTAGAAGCGGCAGATAAGATTTACGAGCGTGGATTTGCCCGAACCCGTGCCGCCGATAATTCCGAGAGTTTCCCCGCGCTTCAGACTAAACGAGAGCTTTTCGAGCGCGTTTTCGCCGCCGATGTACGAAAACTCAACGTTCCTGAACTCCACAGCGGGCGCGTTCGGGTCTTGCTTTGGAGCGCTTTCCGCGCCCTTAACGGACGGTATCGTATCGAAAATCTCGTTGATACGCGCCGAAGACGCGGCGGCTTTTGTGAAGATAGTCACCAAATTAGCCACGACCACCAGCGCCAGCGATATCTGCGTCATATAGTTTATCAGAGCGATAACGTTGCCCTGCGTCATTCCGTCAATGCCGTTTTCGACAAATCCCGCGCCGAAATACACTATCAAAAGATACGCGACATTCACAGCAATAAATATCGCAGGGTTCAGCAAAGCGTTTATCCGACCCGCTTTTACCGCGAATTTTCGATATTCCTCGGCGGTCTCCTCAAAGCGCTCTTTTTCGTGTTCCTGTCGGGAAAACGCTCTTACTACGCGCACTCCCGTAAGGTTCTCGCGAGTTATGCGCGAAACGCCGTCCAAAGAGCGCTGCTGCTTTTTGAACAGCTTGACGGTCGCTTTCATAATGGGCACCATCACGCAAACTATAAATACCATCGCTCCCAAAAAGATGAGCGAGAGCTTGGGCGAGATTGTGAAGCTCATCACCGTCGCCCCGATAACCAAGAACGGTGCGCGAACCACCAGCCTTATCAGCATGGCGACCGCGGTCTGCACTTGGTTTACATCGTTGGAAATGCGCGTTACCAGAGCGGGCGTGCCTATTTTGTCAAGCTCCTTATGCGACAATGTGTTGATGTGCGCGTATAAGTCGCGCCGCAGAGCCGTTCCCACGCCCTGTGAAGCCTTACTTGCCATATACTGACACACCAAAGCGCAGGACAGTCCCAAAACGGCAAGCAGCACCAAAATAAGCCCGTGTCTCCAAATATAATCGGTATCTCCGTTTGCTATACCCACGTCGATGATCTTCGCCATAACCAGCGGCACAATAAGCTCGAACACCGCTTCGGTAAACTTACACAACGGTCCTATTGTCACGTTTATCTTAAAGTCCTTCAGATATCTTGCAAGCCTGAACATTTTTTCGCCCCCGGATCATAAATTATTGAGTTATTATATCTTTATTTTGCCCGTAAAATATAGGTGATCTATAATAATGTTTTCTTGGATTATAACGAAATTATACCACAATTAGTCAAAAATGTCAATTGCGGTAACGTAAATTTATCACGCGCGGCGGCATTCTCCCGATTATCGTAAAAAAAGACCCGCGCCCGCCGCTATTCTCCAACAACCTCTTGACATTTTTAGGAAAATGGGTTATAATATATATTGTATAGTTAAAATTAAGTGTTTGTACTTTAAACACAACAAACGGAGGTTCAAAATGTCCGATTACATCAGAAGACTGCCCGTATATTTGCTGTTAGATTGCAGCGGTTCAATGTCGGGCGAGCCGATAGAGGCGGTAAAGCAAGGTATAAAAACGCTCATATCCGAGTTAAAGGGCGACCCGCAGGCTCTTGAAACGGCGTTCTTATCGATAATCACGTTCGACAGCAGCGCGCGGCAGATAAGCCCGCTGACCGAGCTTATGCTCTTCAAAGAGCCGCAGATACAGGCGGGCGGCGCTACGGCATTGGGAGGAGCTTTAAAAGTCCTCGCGGAGTGTATCAAAAACGAGGTTCACACCTCCACTGCCACGCAGAAGGGCGACTGGAAACCCTTAGTGTTCCTGATGACGGACGGAGCGCCCACCGACAACATAGACGAGGGCATCGACGCGCTGAAACAGGTGTCCACGGGCAATATCATCGCGTGCGGCGCGGGCGCGAACGCCAACGCAAACACTCTTAAAAAGATAACCAACAACGTGCTGATGATGAATAATCTTACAGCGGGAGATATGGCGCAGTTCTTCGCTTGGGTATCAAGCTCTATCAAAGCGTCCTCGAAGAGTATCGACGCGAAGCCGGGTGAAGCTATCGAGCTGCCGCCGCCTCCGCAGGGTTTTGTCATTGTTCCTTAATTTAAGTTATTTTAGGTGTATTTAATGAACGATAAAAAAATCACCCCCGATGAAATACAGGAAGAACAGCTTTCCGTGACGTTCGACGACCTTTCGCTGAAAAACGGCGTTATGCCCGCCGCCGAATATCTGGAAACCAAAGCCAAGCTGAAAGCTCAAGATAACGAAGCGGCTTTGAAAAGCAAAAATTCCGACAACTCAGGCTCGGGCAAGACGAAAGTGCCGAATAAGCCCCAAAGCGATCGGAAAGCGGAAACGGTCAAGGCGCCGAAGCCGTCCGATAAGATCGTGGAGCCGTCGCAAAAAGCGCCCGCTCTGCCCGATCCCCCCAAAAAGCCGCTTTCGGATATGGAAGTTATGGAGCACACCGCGTCCGTCTGGCAATATAAGGAGATCGACGACAACGGCACGGAGATGCACACGGAATATCACGAAAAGCACTCCAAAACGGAACTTGCCGAGATAATAGGCGCGAGAGTGCGCGGCAAAAAGCACAAGCACGAGGGCACCAACTGCGACGATTATTTCGAGACCGCCTATACCGACGACTGCGCCGTGGCAATAGTCTGCGATGGAGCAGGCTCCAAGGCGCTGTCTAGGATAGGTTCGCGCGTAAGCTGCGAAGCGGCGGCGGCTTATCTTAAAGAGAACCTCAGCGGTATGTTCAAGGCACGACCCGACGTAAAAAAGGGGCTGTGCGCGGAACTCGGCTCCGAGGAATTTATGGCGGCTTGCGGAATGATAGCGCCGCTTGTTCAGCAATCGGCACGGGAAGCGTTCTCGGCTCAGCGAAAAAAGCTTGAGGAACTCTGCAATGACGCGGCTTACGAAAAAGCGCTCGGCAGAAAGCCCGTGATCACCGATTTGTATACGACTTTCCTCGCTGCGGTTGCCGTGCCCGTTGAGGTTAACGGCACGCGCGAAACGTTTCTCGCGTGCGTTCAGATAGGCGACGGCTGCATTTGCGCGCTCGACAGCACGGACAGCGCCGAGCATTGTCTAAAGATAATGGGAGAAGCGGACAGCGGCGCGTTTTCGGGAGAAACGGATTTTCTTTCGGAAAAAAACGTGAAACCGGAAGCGATAAGCGCGAAAACGCGAATTTCACGCGGCAGATCGGATACGATAATGCTGATGAGCGACGGCGTAGCGGACGACTACTTCCCCGCCGCTCCTATGATGAAGCGGCTGTATCTCGATTTGTGCTTAAACGGCATTCTTCCGATGAGGGGCGAGCTGCCCGAACAAGGCGAGGATCCCGCTCCGATAAGATTTAAGTCCGTGTCTATGAGCCAAACCAGCGTGGCGCTGCAATATGCCAAGCAGCTTCTCGCCGACAAGTCCGAGACGGCTATGAACGCTCTTTGGGAAAAGCGTGAAATGCTGCGCTGCCACTCGCTGGAGGCGTTCGGAATAACCATCGGCAAAACCTCCGAGGAACGCCTGCGGGTGTGGCTCGACAACTACAACGAGCGCGGTTCATTTGACGACCGAACTTTAACGATAATCAGCATATTATAGCAATTCACGCAATTCAAACATCATCAAAACGGTAAATGCCGCATAATAGGGAAGTGAAAATATGTTAAGCGGAACGGTGCTGCAAGCCGTGCTTGAAAACGGCAATACTATTGAATACGTTTACGACGCGAACGCGCCGCGCGGAGGTATGAAGCACACGTTCTTCACCCCCGACAAGCAGTTCGCGATACAATTCTTCAACGACCCGAAGAACGCCGCCGACCCGCGTATGCAAGATCGGATAAGAACAATAGTCGGTATTTACAACCCGACGCTCTCCGAAGCGGACGGCGGCGCCGTGGGCAACACCGACAAGACTGCGGGGTATTTCAGACAGCGGTTTTGCTGGCCTCTCGCGATAGTAAGGCAGCCCGAATTCGGGATTGTCTGCCCGACCTATCCGCGCAACTTCTTTTTTGGTTCGGATGCTTCGACGGTGCTTAATTTGAAAGGCAAAGACAAAAAGTCCAATTGGTTCACCGGGAGAAACCGCAAGTACCTCTCCCCCGACGAGCGCGGAAACTTCCGCACAATGCTCGGCACGGCAATAGGACTTTCAAGGACTGTACGCCGAATGCACCAAGCGGGTTTGGCGCACTCCGACCTTTCGTGCAACAACGTGCTTATCGACCCGCGCACGGGCGCTTCAGTCGTTATCGACATAGACTCGCTGGTGGTGCCGAACAAGTACGCTCCCGAAGTAGTGGGAACGCGCGGATACATCGCGCCGGAGGTCTTGGCGACTTTGGGTCTGGATTTCAACGACCCGCGCCGCGCTCTGCCGTGCGTTCAGACCGATCTCCACGCTCTTCCCGTGCTTATCTACGAGTATCTTTTTTTCAGACACCCTCTGATAGGACCTAAAATATACGACCCGAACGACGCCGAGCGCGACGACTTTCTGGGTCTGGGCGAAAAGGCAACGTTTATCGAAAATCCGAACGACGTTTCCAACCGTCCGCCCGACCTCGACGTTACGATAAAATCTCTGTCGAAGGGCTTGGAAGAACTGTTCATACGCGCGTTCGTGAACGGGCTGCACGACCCCGCCGAGCGCCCCACCGCGATGGAATGGGAACGCGAACTTCTGCGGGCGTGGGATAAGCTGGTGCCATGCGACAATTCGAGATGCGAAAAAAAGTGGTTTATTCTGCGCGACGCGCAAAACCCCGTCTGCCCGTTCTGCAAAACGCGCAAAAACGGCAAGATAACTCAGATGCTCTTTAAAAGCGAAATGCGCGGTCGAAAGGGCGTTTTCCGCGACAAAGGCGAGCTTGTAGTCTATGACAAACTGCCGCTTTACGATTGGCACGTCTACTCAAACATTCACAACGACGAGAAAGCGAACACCGATATCGCGGCTTACATCGCGTTCTACAACGGAATGAAGCTACTGGTCAATCAGAACATCGACGGTATGCTTTCACCGTCGGGAAGACTGGTGCCCAAGGGCAGCGCCGTGGAACTTAAAGACGGCGCCGCGTTCAAGATGACGGGCGGCGAGAACGGACTGCTCTGCGAGGTAGCGGTCAGCGGATAGTTTTCGGTTATTGGCAGTAAGTTGACGCAATTCCGCGTAAACATATACGGGCGGTTTATCGCCGCTCAACATTACAAATTCAGAAAGGTAACAAAGTAAATGAAGAAATTTGGTTTGACAGACCAAGAGGTTGCCGAGAGCAAAAAGAAATACGGTGACAACTCTATGACCGAGCAAGCCCATGAGAGCTTTTGGGATAAGCTAAAGGGCAACCTCGGAGACCCGATGATAAAAATACTGATAGTCGCGCTGCTTATCAACGTGCTGCTGTCAATATTGGGCTACACGCACGTTATTAAAGAGGGCGCTCCCGAATGGTACGAGCCGCTCGGCATTTTCATAGCGATCTGTCTTGCGACGCTTGTTTCCACGTTCTCGGAATACAGAAACGAGAATGCGTTCCAGAAGCTTCAGGAAGAGGCTTCCAGAATAATGGTAAAGACCTACCGCAACGGCGTTATCGCCGAAGTGCCGATAAACGACATAGTAGTGGGCGACGCTATTTTACTGCAATCGGGCGATAAGATACCGGCGGACGGTATTATTATCGACGGCGACATCAAGGTCGATCAATCCGTACTGAACGGCGAGAGCCGCGAAGCGAAGAAGTTCGCCATTCCCGACGGCTGGACGGATACCGATGAAAACACAAATTTCGATAATGAGCATAAAGTATTCCGCGGCGCTGTCGTTTGCTCGGGCAACGCGACTATGCAGGTCACCGTTGTCGGCGACAAGTCGGTTTACGGTACGATCGCCAAGGAGCTTCAAACGGACGACGACCGCGACACGCCTTTGAAAGTTAAACTCGGCAAGCTGGCGAACGGCATTTCCAAATTCGGATATATCGGCGGTATCGCGATAGCTATTGCAATGCTTGCAAAAACAATGCTGTTCGATACGGGTTTCAATCCCGGAGCGTTCCTGTTTGCCGACGGCGTATTCCAATGGGCGGCGCTCGTTGAAGCGGTAATTCAAGCCGTTATGCTCGCCGTTATAATTATAGTAATGGCGGTTCCCGAGGGTTTGCCGCTGATGATAGCTATAGTTTCCGCGCAGAATATGGGCAAAATGCTTAAAGACAACGTCCTTGTCCGCAAAGTTGCGGGTATCGAGACCGCGGGTTCCTTGAACATTTTGTTCTCGGATAAGACGGGCACTATCACTAAGGGCAAGCTCGAAGCCATCAACTTTATTGACGGCGCGGTGAACGAGTATAAAACATTCAACGACATAGGCGGCAAGCTTGCCGATCTGCTGTCGCTCTCCATTCACAAGAATACGCTCTCTATTATTTCGGGCGAGGGCAAGGACAGACGCGTACTCGGAGGAAACGCAACGGAACGCGCTATTCTCGGCTACGCTATGAATATCGAATGTAACGCCGAAGTCGCGGCGGTTGCCAACATTCCGTTCAATTCGACCAACAAGTACTCCGCGACTCAGGTAATGGGTCAATACGACTTGACGCTCATCAAGGGCGCGCCCGAGAAGATACTGCAAAGATGTTCGCATTACTATGACAAGGACGGCAAAAAGCAGCCGTTCGATATGAAGCAGCTGAACGCTAAAATAGACGAACTTGCAAACCGCGCTATCCGCGTACTGGCTGTAGCGACGAGCGAGGACGCTCTCGGCGAGGACGCGCTTCCCGACGGCAACAACTGGACTTTGGTAGGTTGTCTTGGCATACGCGACGAGGTTCGTCCGGAATCCGTTACGGCTATCAAGGAAGTTAAGGGCGCGGGCGTTCAGGTCGTTATGATAACGGGCGACAGACGCGAAACCGCAGTGGCTATCGCGAAAGAAGCGGGACTTATCGACGACGAAAACACCAACCTTATGCTGACTTCCGATGAGCTTGCAAAAATGTCCGATGAAGAGATCAAGGAGAAACTCAAAGATATCCGCGTTATCGCGCGCGCTCTGCCCTCCGACAAGAGCCGTCTTGTTCGCTTGGCGCAGGAGCTTGACCTCGTTGCGGGTATGACGGGCGACGGTGTAAACGACTCCCCCGCCCTCAAAAAAGCCGACGTCGGCTTTGCAATGGGCGGCGGTACGGAAGTCGCGAAAGAAGCCTCAGATATTGTTATTCTCGACGACAACTTCAACTCCATTGACCGCGCGATACTCTACGGACGCACGATTTTCAACTCCATACGCAAGTTTATAGTGTTCCAGCTTACTATCAACGTGGCGGCGGTGCTTATTTCGTTCGTATGTCCGCTTATCGGCATAGAGAACCCTCTGTCCGTTATCCAGATACTCTGGGTAAACCTTGTTATGGATACTCTCGCAGCTTTGGCGTTCGGCGGAGAACCGCCTCTCGAACGCTTTATGCGCGAAAAACCGAAGCGCCGCAACGAGCCGATAATCTCAAACTATATGATGTCGCAGATCATCACGGGTTCAGTGTGGACTTTCGCGCTGTCGCTTGAAATGCTGCTGCTCGGCACACTCCCCAAGGGAAGCAGCGTCAGCTATCTTGAACAATGGGGACTGCTGCGTAACGTCGAAATGGGCGGCGAGACGCACGCGATCCTTCACACAGCATACTTCGCGTTCTTCATCTTTATCGCGGTATTCAACGCGTTCAACGCTCGCACCGACAGACTTAATCTGTTCGACAATCTTAAAAAGAACAAGGGCTTTTTAACGGTATTCGGCATTATCGCGGTGGTTCAGGTCTTGATGACTTACCTGGGCAGGGGAATACTCTCGGGCTGGGGACTTACCGCCGCAGAGTGGCTTGTAGTGCTTATTCCCGCAATCTCCATTATCCCGATAGACCTTATGCGAAAAGCTATTATGGGCTCGGGAAAGGATAAATAACGTTCACAATGTTTATCTCCGCTTTAGCGGCGTAAACAGAATAATACAACACGGAGGATATAATTATGGCAGTAAATCTTTCTAAAGGTCAGAGAGTGTCTCTCGACAAATCGGTAACAATGGCTAGAATCGGTCTCGGCTGGGACGTAAACCGCTATGACGGAGGTCAGGACTTCGACCTCGACGCTTGTGTGTTCCTTTTGGGAGCTAACGGCAAGGTGCTTCGCGACGAGGACTTCATATTCTACAATAACCTCAACGGGCGCGACGGAGCGGTAGTTCACTCGGGCGACAACCGCACCGGCGACGGCGAGGGCGACGACGAGACTATCTTCATCGACTTCTCCAAGGTTCCCGCAGAAATCGAAAAGATTGCGGTTACGGTAACAATCTTCGACGCGGATCAAAAGAACCAGAACTTCGGTCAGGTGTCGAACTCTTATGTTCGCGTATCTAAGGTAGACTCTCCCGACGACGTTGGCGGCGAGGAAGTGCTCCGCTTCGATCTGGTAGAGGAATTCTCCATTGAGACGGCGCTCGTTGTCTGCGAAATTTACCGCTACAACGGCGACTGGAAGTTCAACGCGGTTGCGGCGGGCTATCAGGGCGGACTTGAAGCACTCTGCCGCGCTTACGGCGTGAACGTTTAAGGAAGCCTTAATTAAACGCGATTTCCCGCTCGGCGGGAAATCAAAACAAACCTTTGGAGGTCGCGCGGGTTATGAATATCAACGATTTTATTTCCCAAGCCCCTGCGGGCGGCGAGGTAACTCTGCCGTCCGGTGAGTTTGAGGGACCGCTCGTAATAAATAAGCCCTTGCGGCTGAAAGGCAAAAGCACCACTATCTGGGCTAAGCACTCGCCTGTGATACGGATAACGTCGAGCGGCGTTTCAATTGAGGATATCCGCGCCGAGATAACCGAGGGCAGCGCCGAGGAACTCGCGATAACCGCAGACTTGATGTGCGCCGCAAAAAACGTCGAGGTGCTGGGGCGCGTTTCGGGCTTTGGGACGGAGGACGGTCGGTTTGACGTTCCGCGAACCATAGAGCTTGGAAAATTCCCCGCAGATAAGGAAAATTCTTACACGCTGGAAATCAATGTGCCGGCGCAGACCGAGATAGTCTGCGATATCCGCGAGGTAACGTTTGAGCCGACAAGGCTAAACGCGGGGCGCAATACGCTGAAGATCACGCTG
Source organism: uncultured Clostridia bacterium (assembly GCA_947629945.1). Classification (GTDB taxonomy): domain Bacteria; phylum Bacillota; class Clostridia; order Oscillospirales; family Ruminococcaceae; genus CAG-115. Next base: position 12,615 of record CANRFR010000057.1, read on the forward strand.
AACGGCATTTCGGCGCAGATGTTTCTGTACGCCGAAGCGCTGTTCAAATCGCGGTTTACACGGCGCGTTTACATTACGGGAAAGCCCGACGCTAACGCAGAACAAGCGCTCTTGAAGCCGATATACTCCGCGCCGAAAACAGAACAGCCGAAAGTCGCGGCGACCGTTTTACAGCCGACCCCCGCGACCGTTCACGATACCCGCAAAAGCGCCGCGCAGCAGCGGCTCAGCGAAACGGCAGCCGAGACGGCGGCGCAAGCGATAAGCGAAATGCTGCACGGCGGCTCGGCAAATGCCAAAACCGACGTTATCTCAATGGCGGGACGGCAGTCGCCGCCTCCGAACGAGGCTCTGCCGCCGCTTGATATGAAGCGCGGTCAGCGCGTGGGACTTTCGCAGTATCTCGGCGCAAAATTTGACGCTTGGTTCACGGCGAATTTACCGCGCGGCGTTGAGATAGACCCCTATGTGTTTCTGCTGACGGACGGCGACAGGGCTACGGGCGACGAGGGACTGATTTTCTTCGGAAACGAGCGTTCGCAAAACGGCGAGGTAACATACTCCCACGCCGACGGACACGTTTCGGTGGACTTGTCAAAAGTGCCGCCGCAAATCAAGAAGATCGCTCTGGCGTATTCAATTTACGACGGAGGAGCGGCAAAAAATTTCCGCGCAGTCGGCTCTCCGAGAGTATCGCTCAGAACCGCAGAAAGCGGCGAACGGGTGACGTTCACGATGAGCGATCTTGGCGATGAGACAACTGTGGTAGCCGCCGAGTTCTATCTTTACAAGGGCGAATGGAAAATATCGGCGGTCGGCGCGGGCTTTAGGGACGGCTTGGCTAAGCTTTGCAACAGATACGGCATTGAGGTTGAAGGATAACGGAAGAAGGACGGAACGGACTTATGGCACAACAGGAGTTCACAAGATATATCGGCTACGACGACGCGGACGTCTTTCGCGGCTTGCTGATAAATCAATTTGTGGCGGTCAAAAAAAACGGGGTATTCTTTAAAGAAAAACTGCCTGCGGCGACTACCGACGAAATAGCGAAAGCGGCACAATACACCGCCTCCAGCTTCGACAACGCCGCCGATATCGAAAAGGCTCTTGAAATGTGGCTTCACGCCGAGAATATCCCTTGCTCCGCCGCTCCGATAGCCGAGATTATGGCGAAAGCCGTTTCGGAATGCGGAGTGAACAAGAAAAACACCTACTTCGTTATGCTGTGCTGGCTGATGAAGTACCTCGGGAAAAGACCCGCAGCGGTACTGTTCGTCGGCTCGGCTACGCTTAAAGAGCTGTATCTGCTGTATATGCTCTGCGCGGCGGGAGTCAAGGTCACGTTGGTAAGCTACGGCTTGGATAAGGACTTCGACAAGCTGCCGTTCAAGGACAAAATAACCGTCAAAGACGGGCGGCAAAAGTCGCCGCTGCAAATAGACTTCGAGAAGATCGACCTCTCCAAAGAGGCGAAGCTCACGGAAATGAGAACGGCGGCGAATAACGTCGCGGGACTTGTAAAGCGCTTGGATACCTCGGCGGCGGGCATTTTTGAGGATGTTGTAAAGGACAGGAAAACGCGCGTCATCAAAAGCGGCGGCGTTTACACAGAAAACGGCGAGATACCCGT
>CANRFR010000058.1 GCA_947629945.1 uncultured Clostridia bacterium
AACCGAAAAGCTGACGCGCTCCCAAGGCGAGCGCTCGCGCCCCCTCCCGCAAGAATGAAACGCCGATAAAAAATAAAAGGCGGTTTGTACTTGAAAAGTAAGTGAAAACATGCTATAATAGTTAAGGTATAATTGTGGAAAAGAGAAAAGGAATAAAATGGGAAAGAAAAAATTGAGCTTCTTAAACGGTTTGAACGACGGTATCCCAATAGCGCTGGGATATTTGTCGGTGGCGTTCACGTTTGGGATAACGGCGGTAAGCATGGGACTTTCACCGATAACGGCGATTTTAATTTCGCTGACTAACGTAACAAGCGCGGGACAAGTCGCGGGAATAGGGATAATTGCGGCGGGCGGAGGTTTGGGAGAAATGGCGGCGGCGCAGCTCGTCATTAATCTCAGATACGCGCTGATGAGCCTGTCTCTGTCGCAAAAGGTGGATAAAAGCTACACGATGCCGCACAGAATAACCACGGCGTTCTGTATAACGGACGAGGTGTTTGCGGTCGCTTCGGGACAGGAGGGTGAGATACCGCCGCGCTATATGTACGGTCTGGAACTGCTTCCGCTGCTGTTCTGGACGGGCGGCACGTCGATAGGCGCGTTTCTCGGAGCGGTTCTGCCGGAGATGGTGAAATCCGCATTGGGAATTGCGATATACGGAATGTTTTTGGCGATAATCATCCCGCCGGCAAAAAAGAGCAAGGGAGTGCTGTTTACGGTGCTGTTTGCCGCCGCCTTGAGCTGCTGTTTGGCAAATTTTCCCGCGATATCAAGCGGTATCTCAATAATCATTTGCACGATAGCAACAGCGGCGCTCGCGGCAAGGCTGTTCCCGCGCGAAAAGGAGGCGGGCTCTAATGAGTAAAGCTGCATATCTTTTCGCAAGCGTAGCGGTAATGGCGTTTGTGACATATCTTATACGAGTGCTCCCGATTGCCGTCTTTCGTAAAAAGATACAAAATAAGTTCGTGTTGGATTTTCTGTATTACGTACCGTATGCCGTCCTTGCCGCGATGACTGTTCCCGCAGTGTTTTACAGCTCGAACGGACTGCTTGGCGCGGTCGCGGGTTTTATTGTCGCGGTGGTTATGTCGCTGTTCGAGCGCGGTCTGCTGTTGACTGCGATAGCCGCCTGCGCGGGAGTTTTTGCGGTGGAACTTGTCCAAAAGCTGATAGGGGGATAGTTATGAATATAAAAAAAGAACTTCAAAAAACGGCGAAAAACTCGATAGTATTAACGATAGGTGGCGCGGCTGTAGAGGCGGTCGGCTCGACAAGATTCGGAGGCAAGCCCGACGTGCCCTCGGATTTCCTGTGGGACAGCTATGAGGGCGAGTGCGGCGATGTGGTGAAAAATAGACCGTTGTCGTTTATCGCGCAGTTTGATTTGGAAGAAATATCAAAATTTGATACCGAAAATCTTCTCCCGAAAACAGGCGTGCTGTCGTTTTTCTATGAGTCGGAAAGTCAAAGGTGGGGCTACGACCCTAAAGATAAGGGCTGCGCGAGAGTTTATTGGTTTCCCGATAAAAATAAGCTTCATACCGCCGAATTTCCCAACGATTTGAGTGAAAATCTTCGTTTTCCCGCGCTGAAGATATCCGCGAGGTCCAAAAAGTCGTATCAAAGCTATGAAGATTTTCTGCTTCAGCGCGAAAAACTGATCGAGGATTGGGAGGAATTCGATGAAGCCGCCGAAAGCCTTGGGATAGAGGAAGTTGACGATATCGAGGGTCGTTCAAAGCTGCTGGGGTGGGCAGACCCCATTCAAGAGAATATGACCAAAGAATGTGAATTGGTACGCCGCGGTTATTATCTCGGCGGCGATTGGGAGCCGCACGTCACTCCGCAGGACGAGCAGGAAGCCGAGCAGTGGGCAAACCGCGATTGGCAGCTTTTGTTTCAGCTGAGTTCATTCGATACCGAGGACGGCTTCGAGCTGATGTTCGGAGACTTGGGGCGTATCTATTTTTACATTCGCCGCGAGGAGTTGGAAAAACGCGATTTCAGCAGCGCTTGGCTGATCTTGCAGTGCAGTTAAGGAGAAGCGTATGAAGCTGATGATAGCGAGTGATATACACGGAAGCGCGTTGTGGTGCGAGAAAATGCTGTCGCTTTATGAGCGCGAGAAGCCCGAAAAGCTCTGTCTGCTCGGCGATATTCTATACCATGGACCGCGCAACGACCTTCCCGAAGGTCACGCGCCCAAAGAGGTGATAAAGCTCTTAAATCCGCTTAAAAACGCGTTGATCTGTGTTCGCGGAAATTGCGATACCGAGGTGGATCAAATGGTGCTGGATTTCCCCGTGCTTGCCGATTACGCGCTTATTTACGCGGACGGTCACGAGTTTTTCTTAACGCACGGACATCATTACAGCCCGCAAAATCTTCCTCCGCTGCCCGAGGGAGCCGTTATGCTGAACGGGCATACGCATATTCCGAAGTCTGAGATTTCGGGCGGAGTTCATTGCCTTAATTGCGGCTCTGTTGCGCTTCCGAAAGAGAACTCGCCGCACAGCTGCATTATTTATGAAAACGGCATTTTCACTTGGCAAGACTTGAGCGGCGGAACTTTCGCGGAGTATGCGGTTTAACTTGATAAAGCGGCCGTTAAGATCGCGCCAAGCAGCACAGCAGTAAAACACCCTAAAATTCTCAGCAGAAACGCTCCGCGCGGGCTTTCACCGAGATGAACGGTTCCGCCCCGTGACAGCCGCATCAGCAGAGAGGACATTTCTGCGGAAAACACCGCGCCCAAAATTACCGCGCCAACGCAAATCACGCTGCCAGCAATCGGCTTTGGAGAGCCGAAAGCAAACAGACGAAGCACTGTTCCGGCAGTGCAGAAAAACGGCACAGTCCACACCAGAAGATCGCCCGGCGCGAAAAATCCGAGCAGCAGTTCAATGCTTAAAAACGCCGCGCCGAATGTTGTTTGCCGCAGAAAAATTTCGCCAAACGTGCCCGAAAAAATTTTCGAGACGCTCTGTAAAGCTGTGCTGTCCGTCAGCGCGAGCCGAATTGCCGCAGCCGCTCCGACAGCCGCTGCGAATACCATGATAAGCTTTGAGCCGTGCCGCCGTAACTCCGGCGAGCGCACGTGCTCTATGGGCTTGTCCTCGGCTTCGGCGGTCAAATCCGTTTGGTCGGGAGTTTCATCGGGCTTGACCTCCCCGGTGGTCTCTATTTCACCGATTTGATTTTCGGTCGGTTCGTTTACGGGCTTTTCGGCGGGCAGCGCACCCGCGTTAGTGATTTTAACAATATTTTCCATTGTTTTCTCCTTGTTTTGGACATTCATTTGTAAAAATATATTCGTTTGCGGTTTGAAAAATGCGGGTATTTTGCAAAAAAAGCTGTTGACATATTTGATAATTTATGTTACATTATAGATAGTGAGAAATTTTCCGAACGGGATTTTTAATACAATGGCAGTATGCAATTGAAGCGGGAAGCCGTTTGCGCAGTACTAAACGAAAAAACGTATTGTTTTGAGATTTGCGAAATATAAAAATTTTGGAGTGATCAATAATGAAATATGATGTTGTGATAATCGGTGCGGGTCCCGCGGGCATTTTTACGGCTATTGAAATGCTGCGCCGCGGGTCGAAAAAGAAGATATTGATAGTCGAAAAGGGCGTTGCTGTAGAGCAGCGTCACTGTCCAAAGTCCACAACTCAAAAGTGTATGAACTGCAAGCCGTACTGCCATATTACAACGGGATTTTCGGGAGCGGGCGCGTTTTCCGACGGTAAGCTGTCGCTGTCAAGCGAGGTGGGCGGTCTGCTGCCCGAGCTTATCGGTGAGCAAAAGGCTATGGAGACTATCGCGTATACAGATAAAATATACCTTGAATTCGGCGCGGATACGCGCGTCGAGGGCGTCTCAAATCCCGAGAAGATCCGCGAGATACGTAAGAAAGCAATAAACGCAAACTTGAAGCTCGTTGACTGTCCTATCAGGCATTTGGGTACAGAAATGGCTCAGCAGCTCTATGGCAGAATTGAAAAGTACTTGCTGGAAAACGGCGTTGAAGTGCTGTTTTCTCACTCTTGTCTTGATATTATCGTCGAGGATAATATTTGTAAGGGCGCTGTCATTGCGGATAACCACGGCAAGGAACAGACGGTCTACGGAGACGAGATAGTTATTGCAACGGGCAGAAAGGGCGCGGATTGGCTGCAAAAGATCTGCGAAACGCACGAGATCGATCACCGTTCCGGTACGGTCGATATCGGCGTGCGCGTGGAGGTCCGCAATGAGATAATGGAGGAGGTAAACTCCGTACTGTATGAATCGAAACTCATCGGTTATCCTGCGCCGTTCCGCAACAAAGTTCGCACGTTCTGCCAGAACCCCGGGGGATTTGTCGCTCAGGAAAACTACGACAACGGATTGGCAGTCGTGAATGGACACTCCTTTAAAGAGCTTAAAAGCGACAACACCAATCTTGCGATACTTTGTTCGCATAATTTCTCTGTGCCGTTTAATCAACCGATAGCTTACGCACAAAAGGTCGGCGAGCTGTGCAATATGCTCGGCAACGGGCAGATCTTAGTTCAGCGTTACGGCGACATTCTGGACGGCAAGCGTACATGGGATAAAGAATTGTCGTTTTCAAACGTCAAGCCGACTCTGCCCGACGCGGTCGCGGGCGACATTACCGCCGCCATTCCGTATCGCACAATGACCAACATAATCAACTTTATCAAGTCCGTGGATATGGTAGTTCCGGGCTTTGCCAGCCATGAAACCTTGCTCTATTCTCCCGAATTGAAGTTCTATTCCAACCGTATCAAAATGGACGAGCATTTCAACACCAATATCAAAGGTCTGCATTGTCTGGGCGATTCCAGCGGCTGGACGCGCGGTCTTATGATGGCTTCCGTTATGGGAGTGCTTATGGGCAGAGAGCTTACTTCGGAATAATATGATCAAAGCGCCCGGTAGAGGGGCGGTAAAGATGAAATTACCGATTAAAAAAGCAGTGTATTAGGGTAAGTGCGTTATAGAAGAAAATCGGTGTCGAGCGACAAGGCTTGACACCGAAATTTTCTGTGAAACGAATTGCCAAAGGCGTCACGCCTTGCTGCACCGCATAAATTCAGTTGTCCGCTTGTTTTCCTGTCTCGCGTTTCAAGCGGCGGATCTCGTTGTTTACGGCGAGTTCCATTGCCAGTTCGTCTACGCGCCGCCAACGTTGAGCCATTTCCTCGTCGGATAACCCCGCGTAAGCGTCGTCCTTTACGATAACGCGCGCGCCCGTTCCGACTGTGAAGTCCGATACCTCAGCCATATTAATCACCCCGCTTTATCTGTATGCATTTGAGGATTGTACAGTTGACGTTAGTTATAGAATTTGTCGAAAAAACGCCGGATTTTTCTTTGAGATTGTTAAGCGCGGTCGGCTTTACATATAATCTTAAAGGCATAACGAAGTCATAACGTCAAACCGAAACGAGGTGCAGTTATGGAGAAATACGCAATGTATCTTAGAAAATCCCGTGCCGACCTTGAAGCCGAGGCTCATGGCGAGGGAGAAACGCTGGCGAGGCACAAAAAGCTCTTGCTGGAGCTTGCGAAGAACAAAAACATCGTTGTCGCGGACATTTACGAGGAGGTAGTGTCGGGCGACAGCATAGAAGGACGTCCGCAGATAAAGCGATTGCTTTCCGCAGTGGAAAAGCGGGAATACACGGGCGTGCTGTGTATGGATATAGACCGTCTGGCGCGCGGAGATACCATAGACCAAGGCATAATAGCGCGGGCTTTCAGAATGTCCGGGACAAAGATCGTTACGCCGAAAAAGGAATACGACCCTCATTCGGAGTTCGACGAGGAATATTTTGAGTTCGAGCTGTTTATGGCGCGGCGCGAGTTCAAAATAATCGGCAGACGTATTCAGCGCGGACGCGTCCAATCGGCTAAAGAGGGGCGATTTATAGGTTCCACCGCACCTTACGGCTACAGAAAAATCAAGATAGCAAACGACAAGGGGTATACACTCGAGCCGAACCCAAACGAAGCGAAAGCGGTGCGGCTGATTTACGAGTTGTATTTAAACGGAGACGGAAAAGCCGCCGTCGCGCAAAAGTTGAACGCGCTGGGGATACGACCGCGCAGCGGCAATAATTGGAGCGCCGCTTCGGTCTCAAACATTTTGAAAAATCCCGTTTATATTGGAAAAGTGCGGTGGGGTTATCGAAAATGTGCTAAGGAGCTTGAAAACGGCGCGGTCGTAAAACGCCGCGAAAAAAACACGGACTGCGTTTATGCGGACGGTATTCACCCGCCGATAATTTCCGAAGCGGATTTCAACAAGGTACGGGAGCTTTTAAGCGCGCGTTATTGCCCGCCGAAACGCGCGGATACGGAGCTTAAAAACCCGTTGGCAGGTCTGGTTTTTTGCGGAAAATGCGGAGCCGCTATGATACGGCTCGGAGAAAATAAACGCAGCAAATACGCCGCGCTGAAATGTTCCGACCGCTATTGCGGCACGGTCGCGTCCAAGCTGTATTTGGTGGAGCTTTCGGTAATGGATTTTCTGGAAGATTGGATAAAGGAGCATAAGATAAAGGTTGAAAACATTTCTCCGCACTCCGGCAATGCCACCGAGTTGTGCCGCCAAAAGCTTGATGGTCTGAAGCTCGAACGCGACAGGATAAAAAAGCAGCTTGAAAATACGTTCGATTTGCTTGAACAGGGAATTTACACTCCCGAGATATTTAAAGAGCGTTCCGCGGCGCTTTCGCAAAAGCTTACGGAGATTGAGCGCTCTGTTGCCGACGCGGAGCGGGAGATAAAGAATTTTAAAGACGATACGGCTTTGCGCGATAATTTTGTTCCTCATTTTGAAAATCTGCTTGACATATACCGCGCGTCGGACGATGTTTCGGCGAAAAACCGTCTGTTAAAGGCGCTCATTCGTCGGATAACGTACACGAAATCAACGAAAAACACTCGGCGCGACCCCGACAGAGCCAACTTCCGGCTCGTCATTGAGCCGCTGGTGAAATGACCGTATCATGTATATCCGTATACATACTCCGCGCCTATGAGCGTTCAGCCGATAGAAGAGGTGCGAAAGGTTCTGGAGTACGCGGTGACGGAGATACCGTCACAAAAGATACTTTTGGGAATGCCAAATTACGGTTATGATTGGACGCTGCCATATACGCGCGGCACGGCGGCTTCCGGAATCGGTTTTACGGCGGCTTTGGATACGGCGCTGCGGTATAATTCCGAGATCCTTTATGACGAAAAATCTCAAACCCCGTACTTCTATTACACGGAAAACGGCGTGCGCCACGTGGTGTGGTTCGACGACGCGAAGAGCATCGACGCGAAGCTGCGCCTTATCGACGAGTTCGACCTTGCCGGAGCGTCGTACTGGACGATCAACAGGTGTTTTATTCCAAACTGGGAGATAGCTCAAAACTTATTTGAGATCATAAGGTGATTTGTTTTGCCGAATACCACGGGATTTTTGGTAAAACGCAAAGCTCATAAATTGCTGAAGCGAGAGGGGCAAACCCTCTCGCTTCAGTTTGTAGAAAAAGTCCTTTTTCACGTTTAATTGTAAACTTTACGCGCCCATTTCGATGGGAACACTTCATATATCCCTATTTTTCTGAATTTGGATTGTTACGTTGCCGGTTTCGAGGGGACAACCCTTCGGGAAAGGGGAGCGGGGGGCAACCTACCTTTGATATCCCCACAAATGCATTCTTGACTTCTACCTGTAGTATTTTTTCAGACGGCAGGAAGCCCCCCTCTCCCTACGGGTTTTCCCCTCGAGCTCCCTTTTCCCCTCTCCCTCACCCCTTTCCCCCTATACCACTCAATGAGGTTGACCATTTTTTTATAACCGACTTTTTATACAGACTGAGAAGCGAGAGGGGCAAACCCTCTAGCTTCTGTTTTATTATAGAATAATTACGGGCAACTTTAAAGAATTGCTGATTTAAGTAATTACTTTGTCGTTTTAGCAAAAATTCCTTAAAAATTTCCGAAAACACTCTTGACAAATCAGGGAAATTACTATATAATAGAAATATGTCTCGAAAGAAATACAATATATGGTGGAAAGCAGGAACGGAAAATGGCAATGATCACAATGATAAAAAAGAGGGACGGCAGAGAGGTGCCGTTCAATGTTGAAAAAATAGCAAAGGCAGTCCTTAAAGCGCAGCAGGCTGTCGGGGCGGACAACTACGGCGAGGCTATGAAGATCGCCGATAAGGTGTGTCAGAAGCTCTCGGAAACCATCATCGGACGCAACCCGTCCGTTGAGGAGGTTCAGGATACCGTGGAGCGCGTCCTTATCGAGGAAGAGCAGACCGGTACTGCCAAAGCCTATATTTTATACAGAGCCGACCGCACCAGAGCGCGTGAAATGAACACCACTCTTATGAAAATATACGAAAACCTTACGTTCACGTCGGCGGCGGACAGCGATATAAAGCGCGAAAACGCCAATATAGACGGCGATACCGCAATGGGTACAATGCTTAAATACGGCAGCGAGGGCGCTAAGCAGTTCAATGAAATGTACGTGCTTGACCCGGTATATTCCAACGCGCATATCAACGGTGATATCCACATCCACGACTTAGACTTCTTTACGCTGACTACCACCTGTTGTCAGATAGATCTGCTGAAGCTGTTTAACGGCGGCTTCTCCACGGGTCACGGCTTTCTGCGCGAACCGAATGATATCTCAAGCTACGCCGCGCTGGCGTGTATAGCTATCCAGTCTAACCAGAACGATCAGCACGGCGGTCAGTCTATACCGAATTTCGACTACGCGATGGCGGAGGGCGTTAAGAAAACTTTTAAGCGGCTGTATATAACCAACCTCGTAAAAGCCGTGGCTTACTCCTATAACGGACAGGACTACAAATCCGTTTTGGAGAGATTCAAAGCTTTGCGGAAGCAGATAGAGGACGAGGACGGTATCGTTCCGCAATTGCAGAACAATTACGAATACAAATCCAAGGAGTGGGAAAAACTTGCGTCCGAATACGGCGAGAACTTCCAAAAGCTCCAAGACGAAGCGGAACAGATCGCCGAAGCCGAAACCGACCGTGCGACCTATCAGGCTATGGAAGCGCTTATCCACAATCTGAATACCATGAATTCGAGAGCGGGCGCGCAAAACCCGTTTTCATCGATAAATTATGGCACCGACACCTCTCCCGAGGGCAGAATGGTCACCCGCAACATAATGCTCGCCGAGGAAGCGGGGCTTGGCAACGGCGAGACCCCCATTTTCCCCATTCACATCTTTAAAGTAAAGGAGGGGGTGAATTACAACGAGGGCGAACCGAACTATGATCTGTTCAAGTTGGCGATGAGAGTGTCCGCCAAGCGTATGTTCCCGAATTTCAGCTTTATAGACGCGCCGTTTAATCTTCAATACTACAAAGAGGGCGACTACAATACCGAAATCGCTTATATGGGCTGCCGCACGCGCGTTATCGGCAACGTTTACGACCCGTCGCGCGAGATAGTCACGGGGCGCGGCAACCTGAGTTTTACAACGATAAACCTCCCGCGGCTCGGTATCGAGGCGGACAAGGACATTGCGAAGTTCTACGAGAGCCTTGATGAGATGATGGAGCTGGTGTTCGGACAGCTTTTGCAGCGTTTTAAGATACAGTGCTCCAAACGTGTGAAAAACTTTCCGTTCCTGATGGGACAGGGCGTTTGGATAGACAGCGAGAAGCTGAGCGAGGATGACAACATAGCCGAGATATTAAAGCACGGAACGCTCTCCGTAGGCTTTATCGGACTTGCCGAGTGCCTGAAAGCGCTTATCGGCGTTCATCACGGCGAGAGCGAGGAAGCGCAGAAGCTCGGTCTGGAGATAGTTTCTCACATGCGTGAAAAGGTGGACAAGCAGAGCAAAAAAACGGGGTTGAACTTCAGCTTGCTGGCTACTCCCGCCGAGGGACTTTCTGGGCGGTTTATTGCTATCGACAAGAAGCGCTTCGGCGAGATAGAGGGTATTACGGACAAGGATTACTATACCAACTCTTTCCATGTTCCGGTTTATTACAACATCAGCGCGTTCAAGAAGATAAATCTCGAAGCGCCTTATCACGCAATGACAAACGGCGGTCACATAAGCTATGTGGAGCTTGACGGCGACCCGCTGAAAAATCTTGACGCGTTTGAGCAGATAGTTCGCTATATGAAAGAAAAAGGCATAGGCTACGGCGCGATAAATCACCCGATAGACCGTGACCCGTGCTGCGGCTTCACCGGGATAATCGACGACGTTTGCCCCGAATGTAACCGCCGTGCCGAGGAAATAAAACTGGACCGCATTGAGCGCCCGAAGCGCTTTACAAAGGAATAAGAACCTGTCTTTACAGGATATTGCACGCGTCTTTTCGGCAAATCATATCAAGACAGGTTCTAAAGGCTGTGTGAGCAGTCACAATATATTTGCCGCCGCGAACTGTTCTGCGGCGGCTTTTGTGAGGTAAATATTATGGAGATAAAAATAGCGGGAACAGTGAGCGAATCCATTGTGGACGGTCCCGGATTCAGATATACGATATTCGTTCAGGGCTGTCCGCACCTTTGCGCGGGCTGTCACAATCCGCAGACGCATGATTTTAAAGCGGGAACAACCGTTGATACCGACGATTTGTTTAACGAATGTATTGAAGATCCTTTAAATAAAGGCGTAACGTTTTCGGGCGGCGAGCCGTTCTGCCAAGCCGAGCCGCTTTATGAACTCGGAAAACGCTTTAAGGAGCGGGGTTTGTCGCTTTGGAGCTACAGCGGCTGGACGTTTGAGGAGCTGCTGAAAAAGTCGGAGCGCGAGCCGTTCACAGGAAAGCTGCTCTCAATTTTGGACGTGCTTGTGGACGGCAGATTTATCGAGGAACAAAAAAGTCTCGCTTTGCAGTTTCGCGGCAGTGCAAATCAGCGGCTTATCGACGTGCCGAAAAGTCTCGAAGCGGGCAAAGCGGTAAATGTTACAAAATTGTAATAAATTTTTTGTTGATTTTTTCGCCGAATTATGATAGAATTATATTGAAACGAAAATAATTCGCAAAGGGGCGATCAACATAAAGTTATTTAAGCAAATAGCGGCTGTATTCGCCGCGCTGACGATAATATCAACGCTGCCCGGCTGCTCTAAGAGCGACGGCTTGGGGCGCGTTTTTAAATATGACATCTCCGCGAACCCGACAACTCTCGATCCGCAGCAGGCGAACGAGCCGAATTCCGATACGATAATCGGAAATATGTTTATGGGGCTGCTTACGGTAAATCAGGACGGTGCCGTGGAAAACGGCGCCGCCGAGAGCTACAAAGTCTCCGAGGACGGCTTGACTTATGAGTTTACGCTGAAAAGCGGCGTTTATTGGATAGACTGCGGCGATTTTGAAAAACAGTGTACCGCGGCGGATTTTGTTTACGGATTTAAACGGCTGTTTCTGCCGGAGACTCAGGCTCCGAGGGCAAAGGATTATTATTGCATAAAAAACGCGCAGGCGATAAACGAGGGCACGATAACGGACGCGTCGCAGCTCGGCGTAAAGGCGAAAGGCGATTTGGAACTTGAGATATCGCTTGAATATCCAAATCCAAGGTTTTTGAGTATGCTCGCCGAGCCGCCCGCTATGCCTTGTTGCGAGGAGTTTTTCAAGAAATCTCAGGGAAAGTACGGACTGTCAGCGGAGTGCACTCCGTCCAACGGGTCGTTTTACCTGAAAAGCTGGACATACAGTAAGTATAACACCAACGACGTAAATAATCTGATACTCGGAAAGAACTACAAAAACGCCGAAACGCAGACCATCTGCCCGTCGGGTCTGAACTTTTTTATCGAGGACGAGGAAAAATTTATTCCCGATTTCAAGAACGGAGAAATAAGCTGCATAGCCGTCGCGAACAGCGACAAATCGCAGATAAAAGGCTCGTATAAAGTCACCGAATTCAACAACATAACTTGCGGGTTGGCATTCAATGGAAAATCGGAGCTTTTCAAAAACAAGGACTTCCGAAAGGTCTTGTGTATGTTGGTCGATAAAAACGCGATAAAGGACGCGCTTTCCGAATATGAATGTGCGGAAGGTATCGTTCCCAAACAAGTCTCTATGTTGGGAAGCGGCTACCGTGAAACGGTGGGAAACGCAAAAATACCCGAGTATAATGTCCAAGCCGCCGTGGAGTTGTTTAACGGCATAAGCTCTGAAATAGACAGAACGTCGCTTACGGGCGCGAAGATAATAGTTCCCGATACTGCCGCGCAAACCGCCGTATCATATATAAGCCAGGAATGGCAGAGCAAGCTGGGCTTTTACTGTAAGGTTGAAACGCTTTCAAGCCGCGAATACGCCAAGGCGCTCGAGGACGGCGAGTTTGATATCGCAGTGTTGGAGCTTTCCGGAAAATACAACAGTCCCGCCGCGTACCTTGAAAAGTTTTCAAGCACAAGCTCGGAAAATTACACAGGTTACAACGATGCGGACTTTGAAAAAACGCTCGACAAAGCCGATGAGGTCGCCGATGTTTCTCAAAGTACGGCGCTCTATTTGCAGGCGGAGCAGGCTCTTATTGACGGCTGCGCGTTTTTCCCGCTTTATTACAAAAACGAGTATTTCTTCACGTCGAACAAAAGTGAGGATATTATTTATAACCCGTTTTCTAAGACCGTTAACTTTACATTGGCGAAAAGAACGTAAAAAACTGCCGCGCCGCCTTAGTCTGTGATATCCCCCGCCGAACGTGGGGGATATCCTTTTGTTGATAACGACCATTTGATTATTAATCGTTTACGGCGTCAAAATCGCGGCAGATATCCGAAAGCGTATCATTGACGATTAAATTATGATGGAATAAATTCACACAAAAGGACTTGAAATTTTCTGTAAAATATGATATAATAAATATAAGTAATTTGTAGTAATCTGTTTGGAGTTAAAAGCTCCGGAAAGGATAAGGCTATGCCTCTTGAAGAAATAACGCGGGAGTTTTCGTTCCCGTTGAAGAAAATGATAGATGAATTGAAGCTTGAAACGCTCTATATGCCCGAAAACGGCGAAAATTCACTTATTTCAAATAACGATACGAACCGCCCCGGTTTGCAGCTTGCCGGTTTTTATGATTATTTCGACAATAAGCGCGTTCAGGTTATGGGTAAAATGGAGCACGCGTACCTTGAGGGAATGGACAGCGAAACGCGCCGTAAGCGCCTTGAGGACTTGCTGTCATACAGATTTCCGGCGCTCGTTATTACGCGGAGTTTGGATGTTTTTTCCGAGATGATGGAACTTGCTCCCAATTATGAGATACCGATACTGCGAACCGACGAGAGTACCACGGTGTTTATCTCAAAGCTTATGGCGTTCCTCAATTTGCAGCTTGCACCCCGTATTACCCGTCACGGCGTTCTTATCGAGATATACGGCGAGGGCGTTATGATAATGGGCGAGAGCGGCGTAGGTAAAAGCGAGACCGCCGTCGAGCTTATCAAGCGCGGTCATCGGCTCATTGCGGACGACGCGGTAGAGATACGTAAGGCGTCGAATATTACGCTTGTCGGTTCTTCTCCCGACAACATCAGGCATTTTTTGGAGCTTCGCGGTATCGGAATCGTGAACGCGCGCCAGCTCTTCGGTATTGGCTCTGTCAAAATGTCGGAGAAGATCGATATGGTCGTTGAAATGGAGCTTTGGAACCCCGAAAAGACCTACGACAGAATGGGCGTTGACACGCATTATATGACTATACTCGGCGTTAAGGTGCCGCTGTTGAACATTCCCGTAAAGCCCGGACGCAACCTCGCTGTTATTCTTGAGGTCGCGGCGATGAACAACCGCCAGAAAAAGATGGGCTACAACGCGGCTAAGGACTTGCTCCGTCAGCTTGGAATGGACTCCGACAGCGAAGAAATTATGTCCGATTTGAATTTGTGATTTATGAAGCAAACTTTAAAGCGGGCGTTCAAGGCGGCGTTCCCGAAAACCGTGCCTATTATGACAGGCTTTCTGTTTTTGGGAGCGGCATACGGTATTTACGCGCGTAACGCGGGTCTGCCGCCCTTTGTGCCGATTATAATGGCGGCGGCGGTTTTCGCGGGAAGTATGGAATTCGTCCTCGTGGATATG
>CANRFR010000059.1 GCA_947629945.1 uncultured Clostridia bacterium
ATAGTCGGCGAGAACGCCGCGCAAAATCTTGATGAAAAGCCCGATGTGCTTGTTTGGCTGCTTGTCGCTATGGTAGGTTTTACAATAATCCGCGCGGTCATAACTTACGTTTCCACGATGAGTTACGAAAAGGCTTCTCAGCACATGATTTATAAGATACGCGCGGTGGTCTTTAAGAATATTGAAGACCAGGACGCGAAGTTCTACGACCTTTACCGCACGGGCGACATTATGACGCGCGTTTCGGGCGACCTTGATATGGTTCGTCACTCCGTTGCGTGGATAATCCGCGTTGTTATCGAGTGTATCGTAATGCTGACAGTCTCGATAATATTCTTCTTTACGATGGATCCGCTGATGGCAATTTGCCTTATCGCGCTTACTCCAGTGATACTTATTATCGCGTATAAATTCCAGAAAGTTGTTGCGCCGAAATTCCGTGATAAGCGAGAAAAGCTTTCCGACCTCAACACTGCCGCTGAGGAAAATATCTCGGGAAACCGTGTTGTGAAAGCGTTCGCGCGTGAGGATCACGAAAACGAAAAGTTCGATAAGCTCTCGGCGGACTTTCGGGAGTCCTCCAAGGACGCGGCGTTCACGTGGTTCAAGTATTTTCCGTTCGAGGAGATAACCGCACAGGCTATTTCGGTAGTAATGCTGGTTTTTGGCGGTTTGTTCGTAATAAACGGCAGGATAACGTTCGGGCAGTACATATCTTTCTCGGGTCTTATTTGGACTATGACCAACCCAATGCGCCAGCTTGGAACGATTATCAATGACTGGCAGTCGTTTACGGCTTCCGCGCAGAAGATAGTTGAGATTTATTACGGAAGTCCAAGGATAGTAACGCGCGCCGACGCCGTTGACAAGCCCGAACGTTTCAACGGTAAAGTTGAATTTGACAACGTTACGCTGAACCTTGGCGGCAAGGACGTTTTGAAAAACGTAACGTTTACCGTAAACCCCGGTGAAACTGTTGCGATAATGGGTGAGACAGGCGCGGGAAAGACGCTTCTCACCGAGCTTATCCCGAGAATTTACGACGTGACGGGCGGCTCGGTCAAAATTGACGGCACGGATGTGCGTATGCTGAAACTCGATCAGCTTCGCCGAAATATCGGCACGGCGACACAGGACGTGTTCCTCTATTCGGACACGATCGACGGCAACGTTGCCTATGGCGATTCCGACTGCCCCGAAGAACAGGTTTATGAGTCGGCACGGCTTGCCGACGCGGACGGTTTTATCCAAAAGCTTTCCGACGGGTATGAAACGATAGTCGGCGAGCGCGGCGTGGGGCTGTCCGGCGGACAGCGTCAGCGCATTTCACTTGCGCGCGCGCTTAACGTTAAGCCCGCGGTTCTGATTTTGGATGATACGACCTCGGCGCTTGATTTGGAAACCGAAAAACATATTCAGAATTCTTTGAAGAACTTGGATTTTCAGTGCACGAAAATCATTGTCGCGCAGAGAATTTCAACAACGAAATTTGCCGATAAGATAATCGTTATGAAAAACGGCTCGGTAATACAACAGGGAACTCACAACGAGCTTATCCGTCAAAACGGATATTATAAAGAGGTTTACGATTTGCAAAAGTGAGGTGAGGAAAATGGCTCGCAATAAATTCGATGTGGACGAGGTACTGGAGACCCCGTTTGACGCAAGGCATTTAAAACGCTCGCTGAAATACGCGGCACGTTATAAAGGCAAGATAGCCGCCGCGATGATACTCAGCACGCTTGCTGCGATAATTGGACTGCTCTCGCCGCTTATAGTGCAAAACGCTGTGGACAACTATATGGGCAGCACAGAGGATATACCAAAGCTGCTGCTGAGCGGCGGCGGAGTTTTGTTATGCATAATTGTAAGTGTTCTGCTGACAAAAAAGCGCTCCGAACTTATGACCGAAGCGGGGCAGAATATAGTTTACGATATCCGAAAGGATCTTTTTGAGCACCTTCAGAAGCTGTCGTTTGATTACTACGACAGCCGACCTCACGGCAAAATACTCACGCGCATAATCAACTACATAAACTCCCTCGCGGACTTGATGACAAACGGTCTGGTAAACCTTGTACTCGAGGTGTTCAACCTTATTTTCATCACGATTTTTATGTTTATCGTAAGTTGGCAGCTGGCTTTGGTGACGCTCTGCGGTTTACCGATTTACTTCGCGGTGATGATGCTTATTAAGAACAAACAGCGTAAGGCTTGGCAGCGCGTTTCCAACAAAAGTTCCAACCTCGCCGCTTATCAACACGAGAACATTGTTGGCGCAAAGATAGCGCAGATGTTTGTACGCGAGGAGGAAAACGAGGAGATACATGATAGGCTTGCCAAAGCGTACCGCAAGGATTGGATGAGCGCTGTGCGGTGGTCAAATCTGGTTTGGCCTTCTACCGACGTTGTCGGGATAATCGTCAGTGCGGCAATCTACGCAGTGGGGCTGTTCGGCTTCCGCGGAACTCTTACTCTCGGCACGATACTTGCTATGACGGATTACACCGCGCGTTTTTGGCAGCCGCTGATGAATCTCTCGAACCTTATGAACACAGTAATAAACGCCGTGGCATATCTCGAGCGCATTTTTGAGATGATGGATGAGCCGATTGATGTTCATGACATTAAAAACGCGAAAGAAATGCCGATCATTCGCGGAGATGTGCATTTTGAAAACGTGACGTTCGCTTACGAAGAAGGAATAAACATTCTCGAAAACTTGTCATTCGATGTTAAAGCGGGACAGAGCATAGCTCTTGTAGGTCCCACGGGTGCGGGTAAGACCACTATAGTAAATCTTATCTCAAGGTTCTACAATCTGAATGACGGAATCGTTCGTATCGACGATAGCGACATTTCGCAAGTTACGCTGAAAAGTCTGCGCTCTCAGATGGGGATAATGCTCCAGGACAGCTTTATATTCAGCGGAACGCTGCTTGACAATATTCGTTACGGACGGCTTGACGCAACGCTTGAAGAGTGCCGCGCGGCGTGCAGAATAGTCGGCATAGACGACTACATAATGAGCCAAAAGGACGGTTACAATACAATCGTACGTGAACGCGGCGGCGGACTTTCGCAAGGTCAGAAGCAGCTTATCGCGTTCGCACGAACTATAGTAGCCGACCCGAAGATACTCGTGCTTGACGAGGCCACCAGTTCCATTGACGCAAAGACCGAGCGCGACTTGCAAAACGCTCTCAATCACCTTTTGAAAGGGCGCACGAGTTTTATAATCGCGCACCGTCTCTCTACTATCCGCAACTGCGACCGCATTATGTACGTATCCAACAAGGGAATTACCGAAAGCGGCACTCATGAGGAGCTTATGCGGAAGCGCGGGGATTATTTTAAGCTTTATACCGCGCAGAGTGAGTAATTTTATTGTTTGAATATTGTTGGACTGCATATTCCCTCGTTTACGGCGAGGGAATATGTGTTTTTATGCGGCTCTATTTTTCAAATTAACATAAAAATATTTTGATGAGGTCGTTAGCGGTTCTAAAATTTCCCCTTGACTTTTCGCGGAAAATGTAGTACAATAAAAATAGAGCGCAGACTTACTGCACGAAGTCTTATTAATTTGTGTGAAAAGGAAATCGTCGCGGCGGGAAGTCTCGTCAAGAGTTTTTGAAAAGGAGAAATAGATCATGGGTTTGATTAAAGCAGCAAAGGGCGCTGTCTCGGGAGTTCTTGCGGATTCGTGGAAAGATTATTTTTATTGTGACGCAATAAGCTCGGATATGTTGGCAGCGCGCGGTTTTAAGCGCGTAAACGGCAAAAGCTCAAATACAAAGGGTAACGATAATATTATCTCGAACGGCTCGATAATCGAAGTTAATGAGGGTCAGTGCGCTCTTATCGTGGACGGGGGAAAGGTTGTCGAGGTTTGTGCGGAACCCGGCGAATTTGTTTTCGACAGCTCCACTGAACCTTCCATCTTCAGCGGCGACCTTGGCGACAGTATCAAAGCAACGTTTAAAGAGATTGGCAAGCGGTTTACATTTGGCGGTCAAGCGGCTGCAAATCAGCGTATTTATTACATAAACACCAAAGAGATTACCGGAAACCTTTACGGCACAGCTTCTCCGGTGCCTTTTAGAGTGCTCGATAAAAACATCAACTTAGACGTTGACGTTTCTATACGCTGCAACGGCGAATATTCTTACAGAATAACCAATCCCGTGCTGTTTTATTCCAATGTCTGCGGAAACTTTACCGACACTTACCCCAAGCGCACAATGGACAGTATTCTGAAAAGCGAGATCGTAACGGCTCTTCAGCCCGCGCTCGGCAAGATAAGCGATATGGGCGTTCGTCCGAGCAATCTTCCCGCGCACACTATGGAGATTTGCGACGCGCTCAACGAAATTCTCACCAAGAAGTGGGGAGAAGCCCGCGGAATGACAATAACGTCGTTCAATATGAATCCGCCGTCAATGTCTCAGGAGGACCAAGAGCTTATCAAGAACCTCCAGAAAACTGCTGTTATGCGTGACCCCGCGATGGCGGCGGCACACCTTACCGAAGCACAAGGCGAGGCAATGAAAACCGCTGCGGGCAACTCGGGCGGTGCCATGATGGGCTTTATGGGAATGAATATGGCACAAGCAAACGGCGGCATAAACGCGGGTAATCTATATAATATGGCGTCGCAGCAAGCGGTAGCACAGGCTAACACACAAGCTAACGCGCAGACTGCACCCGCTCAGCCCACGGTTTCCGCTGACGGTTGGACTTGCTCTTGCGGCACGAAGAACACGGGCAAATTCTGTGCACAGTGCGGCAAGCCCGCTCCCAAAAAGGGCGATAGCTGGACTTGCTCTTGCGGAGCGCAAAACAAGGGTAAATTCTGTATGGAATGCGGCAAGCCCAAACCTGCGGGTGTTCCGCTTTATAAGTGCGACAAGTGCGGTTGGGAGCCTGATGATCCCACTAAGCCCCCTAAGTTCTGTCCCGAATGCGGCGACCCGTTCAACGCTGACGATATTGTTTAACAGGGATTAAATAACGAGTTTGCTCTCTCGAAAGAGGGAGCAAATTTCGCTTTACAAGGCTATAACCTATGGGTGACAAATTGCAGGTCAAAGTATGCAGACTTCTGATTGTTGTTACAATAATCGCGCCTGCGCCGTATTGGCGGCAATACCCAAAAAAAGAAAAGAGAGGGTAGCACCATGAAAACAAAGTCCAAAATTCTTTTGGGAATTGCCGGAGCCATGGCAATCGGCTTCAATATCATGATGGGTATTTTTGAAGCGTTTGACCGGAAAAGGAGCGCGAAATGAACCCATTCCCGTTTTCGGATGATAACAAGCGCTATCATACTTTAGCGTATCACAATAAGCACACTTATGGCGGACGTGTTTACAAGGCGACGCTGGACGCGCATTTTTCTTGTCCGAATATGAAAAGCGGAGGTTGTATTTATTGTAAAGATACGTTCGACCCGAGAACGATTGAGGAACAGTGGCAGTCAGAGTGCGAGCGTATTCGCGCAAAAGATGAAAGTGCGAAGATTTGCGCGTATTTCGGCGTTCACACAAATACGTTTTGCGCTCCCAAAAAACTTTCGAAGCTTCTTGAAAGAGCGGTTCGGCTTGATGCGTTTTCGGTGTCGTTGGCTACCAGAGCCGACTGCCTTGACGAGGAGAAAGCACGGATTTTGGCTGAATTTCAGAAGCCGCTTACAGTGGAGTTGGGATTACAAACCATTCGCGATAAAACGGCTGAATATATTAACAGAGGACATACGTTTGAGAACTTTCTGAACGGATACAGGCTATTAAAAGCGCATGACATTCGTGTTTGCGTTCACATTATCAACGGACTTCCGGGAGAAGATAGGGAGATGATGTTGGAAACCGCGAGATGTCTCGGAAAGCTCCGTCCAAACGGCGTTAAGATACATTCGCTGCACGTTTTACGCGGCACGCGGCTGTTTGAACTTTATAAAATTGGTGAATACACGCCTCTCACTCGCGAGGAATACATC
The DNA here is from genome assembly GCA_947629945.1 of uncultured Clostridia bacterium. Taxonomy (GTDB): domain Bacteria; phylum Bacillota; class Clostridia; order Oscillospirales; family Ruminococcaceae; genus CAG-115. Next base: position 5,999 of record CANRFR010000059.1, read on the forward strand.
GACATTACCGTTCGGCAGCTTGAGCTTTTCCCGCCCGAGACCGTTATTGAGCGCGTAACGGGGGACGGCGATAAGTCGTTGTTGGCAGCGCCGCTCTGGAGCGCCGATAAGATAGCCGTGTTGGGCGGATTGGATAAACATTTGGCGGAGTTAGATACTTACCAAGGAAAATTGTTTAAGGAACAAAAATGACGAGATTACTTGAAAGAAATTCGGAAAGACCACTCTACGAGCAAATATATGAGCAGGTACGAGACGATATTCTAAGCGGCAGATATCCTAATGGAAAAAAACTGCCTAGCAAGCGTGCTCTTGCGGAGCAGCTTCAAGTCAGCTTGATAACCGTTGAGAACGCGTATTCGCAGCTTATCGCGGAGGGTTATGTTAGAGCGGCGCAGAGAAGCGGATATTTTGCGGCGTACAGCGGCGAGGCGGTAGCGAATCCCGGATCTAAACATCGAAAGCTGCCCGAGAATATAAAAAGGGATGAGAGTATGCCGCAAACCGGGCAGCAAGAATTTGTTCGCAAAAGCGCGGGAGAGGAAATATTTCCTTTTTCGGTGTGGACGCGGCTTATGCGTTCTGTCATATTGGAGAAAGGAACGCGTCTTTTGCAGCCTGTCGACAACGGCGGCGCTTATGAGTTACGCGAGGCTATTTCGGACTATCTTTACAGAGCGCGTGGTTTTTATACGCCGCCCGAAAACATTATCGTTGGCAGCGGTACCGAGTATCTGTATAATTTATTGATCCAGTTTTTGGGGCGTGATAAAGTTTTCGGCATAGAGGAGCCGGGCTTCCCAAAGCTGCCAAAGATCTACGCTCTGAACAACGTGCGATTTGAGTACATTCCGCTGGACAACTCCGGAATGAGAGTGGATGAATTGGAAAATCGCTGTGTGGATATCGCGCATATTTCGCCCGCACATCACTTTCCAACGGGTATTGTAATGCCGATCTCTCGCCGCCGCGAGATACTCAACTGGGCGGAGAGCGGTGAGCGTTACATAATCGAGGATGATTACGACAGCGAGTTCAGAAGAAACGGCAAGCCTTTGCCGACTATCTTCGGCTCGGACGATTTTTCACGCGTGATCTATATCAACACGTTTTCTCAAACTATCGCGCCGTCGGTGCGGATAAGCTATATGTGCCTATCCGATGAGCTGCGTGAGCGCTGGCGCGAAAAATTGGGCTTTTATGCGTGCAGCGTTCCCGCGTTTGAGCAGTACACTTTGGCGAGATTTATTTCCGAGGGATATTTCGAACGTCACATAAACCGTGCCCGAAAGCGCTTTAAGCGTGTTTCCGAGCTGTCTGACCGCCTTATCACAGGGTTTGGAAATGTAAAGATATCGGAGGAAAACGCGGGGCTGCATTTCACGGTAAAGCTTACTGAAAACGTATCCGAAATCGTTGAAAAATGCGCGAAGTGCGGTATTAAGGTAACTCCGTTGAAAAGCTATTACGCGTCCGGTACAGCTTGTGAGAGCGCTCTGTTTTTGGTAAATTACGCGGGTGCTGATGAAGAGAAGCTGATCGAGTGTTTACAGTAAATGAGCATTTCTCTTTTGACAGCGGCATTAAACCTAATGTCTCTTTGACTTTATTGCAAAACTCCCGGTCGTTTACTATAAAAAGCTGACATTGTACGGTTGAAATTTGAGAGTTAAGGAAGCTCTGATTGATCAGGGCTTCCTTAATGCGTTTATCTTCGGCGGGAACTTTTTTGATATTTTAAAAAAGAGAGTTCACAAACAGATCAGATTTATGGTTATTATATCGAAAGGAGCTGAAAAATATGATGATAACAAACGCGTTGGCGATCATCGAAACGGAAGAGCAGAGGAACTCGCTCGCCGAGTTTTATAAGGAGAACAAAAACGGGCTTTATGCTTTCGCGCTGTCCAGGACGCATAATCGCGAGAAAGCCGAGGACGCTGTTCAAGAAACGTTTCTGCGGATAGCAAAGTACCCTGACGTTTTTTTCGCTCTTCCCAACGGCAAGCGTAAATCCTACGCGGTGATAGTTACTCGGAACGCCGTCGCCGATATTTTGAACGAGAGCGCGAAGTCCGAGGAATTGCCCGATACCTTGGCGAGCGAAACGTCGGTAGAAAACCTAGCGTTGGGAAGCATTGCCGCCGATGAACTTAAAGAATTTATTGGGAAAATGCCGGAGGCTCAGCGTGATGCGCTGATACTTAAAACCGTTCATGGGCTGTCCTATTCGGAGATAGCTGCGGAACTGAACATCACCGATTCGACTGCTCGCAAACGCGTATCGAACGCTTACAAAACCATAAAAGCATATCTGAACGGAGGTATTTAAATGACTAAACTATATGAAGTACTCGAAAATTACTGCGCCGAAGAGTACGCCCTTCCGAAAAACGCGCCGCGTCATCTTTTTTCGAGAACGCACCGCCGTGCAATGAACACGCTGTTCTATGTTGACGACGTGCCCAAAGCTGCCGGCAAAATGCCGCTTAAAAGGCGGGTGCTTATCATTGCGGCTATAGCCGTACTGGCAATAATGGGCGCGGCGGCTGTTGTCGTGTCGCACGGGTTCAGATTTGATAAAAACCCGGTAGAAGACGAGTATCTGATGATGACGCAGAACGCCGCTGCTGCGCCGAAAACTATTGAGCACGAGTGCTACGATCCCACTGCTCCCGAGGGGTGGAAAATGCTGCCCGACAGCTTCGATACTCTTGTGGAAAGAGGCAAACTTGTCGCGCACGGATATGTGGCGCTTGAAGATCGCCCCGGTATGGAGAAGAAGCCGATATTCACGACCGAGCAGTTCACAAAAAATTGCTTTGAGCAGGCGATAGACGAGGAGAGCGATGCGGATGTCAAGCATATTACCGTAAAGAATTGTAATGGGTTTGCGTTTACGCGCAATGTTGATGAGCCTAACTCGATCAACGTTGTAATCTGGGATTGCGGCGACTACATTCACAGGGTGAGCGGCACTGTTCCGATGAAAGAACTGCTTACAATTTGCGAGGGAATGAAAGACCGTTAATTGAGCGCCATCTCGCAATGACAATAACCGAGAATAAAAAACACAGCAACACTTATTTTCGTGTCGCTGTGTTTTTTTACATACGCTGTATTCATGTATTGATTAGGAAAAATTCTTTGCTTTGACTTGAAATCAACAATGCCTTAATTATCAAAGTGATAGATTATGACCTCTTTAATATCATCGCCGCACCCTATGCATTGGCTGTCAACTTTATATGCAGACTTCCCGTCGTTGAGCGAGTCATAGGACTCGGCAATCATACGTCCCGAGCTGTCAGCTCCCGAGATGATGAAAGACGAGTAGATCATTCCGTCGTAAGGGCAGTAAACAAAACCAATATCGCCCGCTTGTACGTTTTGCGGCAATATGACCGTACGGTCGTCGCGTATTTTCTGCGAATAAGCCGTGCCAAGGTGTGATTTCAATAGCTGCAGAAATACCGCAGATTGATTGGGATACCCCACGGATATGCCGCCCGCCTGTAAAATATCGGATGTGTGCGAGGCTCCGTAATAGCCCAAGCCGTCTTCCGGATTCTCACGTGCGAATTTCAAAGCTGCTTCGCGGTCGTATTTCTCATTGGGGATAACGTAGGCTTCCTTTTCCCAAAGCATAATATTTTTGTTTTTAACGACTTCCTCGGGCAAGCCCTCGTCATCGTCACGGTAGAAGTGATAAAAGAACACTTCTACGGTTTCGCTTGCACAGTCATAACAAGGGTCGTTGAGATCGTCTATGTGGAATGTGTATGTGCCGCTGTTGCGCATATTGTGACACACGACTTTAAGTTTACCCTCTTCGTCGGTGCCCACCATCAGCAATGAATGTATCATAACGCCCTCATAAGAGCAGTATATTTGGACAACATCGCCCGGACGTGCGTATTCGGGCAAGGTAATGGTGTGATCGCTTTTGTTGTACTTTACGAATTGACCGAATCCCAGTCTCGAATGCAGAAGCTGCAATGTTATTGACGTGGAGCTTTCGGTGTATTCGGTGATGTTGCCCGCTGTTATGCATCGCGAGATAAAGGGAGCACAAAGCCCCACGCCGTCGTCCCAGTGTGCTCTGCCGTAAGCCACTGCGGCGTCCGTGTCATAGGCTTCCCACGGCTTTTCGTCAATTTCGCTTATCCAAAGAGTCTTTGATTCGTCCGTCCACTCGAAATCCGCGTTGTAGCGGCGTTCGTTAGAGGTGTCGGTGACGTTTGGATTGTAAACATAATTTCCTGTGGAGAGATCGTGAATTCCGTAAACCTCATCGGGATTATCCTCCGGAGGAGCTTCAGGCGTATCTGCGGAGCTTTTTTTTGAGGTGCCCATCGGTCTTTTTTGGGATTGGGCAGTGGAGCCTGTAGAGCTTTCGTTCGAAACGTTTAAAATATCGGAAATGTTATCGGCAGAACCGTTAGAGGATGAAGAAACATCTGCCGAACTCGTCGTTGCGACAGCGGACTCGTCCGTTGAAGTATCATCGACCGACGTGGACGGCGAAGTCGATAAGATTGAAGATGTCGAAGAAGCCGAAGAATTTGAAAGAGCATCGCTGCCCGTTTTTTCGGTTTTAGCACAGGCGGCGAGGTTCAGCGTTAGGATCAGAATAAGGATTGAAGCTGCGGTTTTTTTCATAAAATAAAATTCCTTTATGTTGATGATATTACAAATCGGCATTATTCTTGAAGAAGCCCTTGCATATATGCCTGCAACTTGGCTTTCTGCAAATCGTCGAGTCTCTTAAAGCCAAACAATACGTTTTTTTCTGCTTCTGACAGCCCGTAAGACGAAATGCTCGTTTTGTCATCGCTAATTTCGAGAAGATAGTCAGCCGAAACACCGAAAACCTCGGCAAGCCGACGGATGGTTGCGATATCAGGCTCAGACAAGCCCAATTCGTATTTGCTTATCATCGCCTGTGTAACGTTCAGTTCAATAGCGAGCCGCTGCTGGCTCATTCTGCGTTCGTCGCGTAATATTTTTATTCTTTTCATTGCACCACCTATTTCTATTTTATAACTTTTTTGAGTGAATTAAATTCTTAAAAGTTGTAAAAATTACTCAAATATATTATAAACTGTGTCCGCAAAAATTTGCCATTCCCTCGCTTCGGGCGGGGAATGGCATTGTGAACATTTTATTTTTGCTTTTTATTGCTGCTTTCGGTTTTGTTTATTTTGCGTTCTTTAAATGAGACATCATGGCGTAGATTCAGTATCTTTCGCGTGTGTTCGACGCTCTTTTTACGGATAATATCACGCAGCTTCGGCTTTTTGGGTTTCTTTTCCTTTTCCTCGCTTTCACAAATGTGCGGTTCCGGTTCAACATAAACATAGTCGGCGGTGATATAGTCCACATTGCCGACGTAAAGCGCGGTGCTCTGCGGAAGATTTTTCTTTTTAAGCTTGTTCTCGACAAAATCTTTGAACAGCATATAAAGCACGGCGCACACGGGCACGCTCAGCAGCATTCCGAGCATTCCGAAAAATCCGCCGCCGATTATAAGCGATATCAATATCCAGACTGCGGGCAGTCCCGTAGAGTCGCCCAATATCCACGGTGCGATAACGTTGCCGTCCAGCGTTTGAATAACGCAGATTATAATGATGAACCATATCACCGTCGACGGTGCGGAGGACATCAGCAAAAGCAAGGCGCATGGCACTGCGCCGATAATGGGTCCTACATACGGGATAAGGTTGAACAAGAACATAATTGCGGATATCAGTGGAGTATACGGGATCCTTGCTATCCAGCAAACCAAGAAAATCAAAACGCCCACGAAAAACGCTTCAACTATTTTGCCGATAATAGAGCCTAGGAATTTCTTACTTGCCTCACGACAAACGCCCAGAAAGCGCTGTGCTTTTTCGGGTTTCATAAACGCGAAGATCAGTTTTTTGGTTTGCCCCATAAACATCTCTTTTTTCGCCAACAAATATATCGAGATAGTAAGTCCGATAAACAGATTTTTCATAGCGTTCAAAACGCTAATAACCCCCGACGCGATGTTTCCGGCAAAGTCCATAATCTGCGAAGAGTGACTGTCCCAGATACTTGACAGAAAATTGTCCAAATTATTTATGGGATTTCCCAGAAATTCCTTGAGAAACGGTACCTTCACGGCTATCTTATCTATAAATTCGTTGATCTGTCCGGTGTAAACATCCAAATTGTTGAAGAGCGCAACGATATTCTGTGTAAGCTGTGGAAGCATCAGCATAACCAATAAGATCAGCATAGCCAGCACGAACAGCATTGTTAGCGTTAGCGCGAACGCTCGTGCGCGGGTTCTGTCTTTTTGTTTGGGCGAACGCGCCCACTTGCCGAACATTCCGTTTTCCAGTCGTATCATCAATGGATTGAGCAAATAAGCGCAGAAAATACCTATGATGATAGGCGTTGTGACCGTTGTAATAAACGAAAGACGGTCTTTAAGCGCGTCAAAATTGAAGATAGCCAAAATTGCCAGCGCGCTTATGATGATCGTCATTGTGGCATATCTCGCTATCGTAAAATATTTTTGATTACGTTCTATTTTCATTAAAATTCCTCCGTAGGAGTTGTTCTCATAAACTATATTTTCATTACCAATGTTATATCCATTGAAATTTTAACGTTTTCATTGTAAGGTTAAAACGCCACTTTTATTATACCATAATTAAACGAATATTTCAACAGCTTTCGGAAAAAATAATCCACATACTGTAAAAACAAGGAGCGATGATCATGAGCGAAAATGTACACGAGAAACTCTCGCCGGATTTGCCGATAAGCGCGTCACTGGACGAAAATCTGAATAACATCAAAATATTCACGTCCGATTCCTCGGATGTTATAATAAAACCCGGTTCGGTAGCTGAAAACCGCATTGCCGTCCTGACTTGCGAGGGAATGACAGGCACGGATACCTTGGCGGAGATGGTTTATGGGAAACTTAACACTGTGGGAGACCAGTATCCGATGAAGCCCGCAGAGCTTATGGAGCGCTTGTTTAACGAATATCTTACGGCTGCCGAGCAAGCCGAGCTTACAACTCTTGGAGACTTAGTGATTCGTTTACATTCGGGGTTCGCGGTAATTTTGGTGAACGGCTGCGCCAAAGCAATCGGCATTGGTGTTCAGGGTTATAAAACCCGCGGCGTAGACGAGCCTTCCAGCGAACTTAACGTACGCGGTTCCCGAGAGGGCTTCGTTGAGGCAGTCAGAACGAATATGTCTATGATAAGACGGCGTGTTAAGTCTCCGACCTTGGTGTTTGAAATGCAGCAGCTCGGCGAACGCTCAAACACGGATATATGTATATGCTACATCTCCGATAAAGCTGACCCGAAACTTTTAAGTAACGTTAAAGAGCGCATTAATTCCGTCAAGTTGAACACTATACTGGAAAGCGGTTACATTCAGCCGTATCTTGAGGGCGAGGGCGGTTGGTTCTTTTCGGAATGCGGCACCTGTGAACGTCCTGACACGTTCGCAGCAAAGCTATATGAGGGCAGAGTGGGAATACTCGTGGATGGCACACCGTTCGCGCTCGTTGTACCGCATTTGTTTATCGAGAGTTTTCAGACGCTTGACGACTACACCCAAAAACCGTTTTATGCGGCGTTTATAAGGACAGTGCGTTTGATAGCGTATTTTATCACGCTGTTTTTACCGGGCGCCTATGTTGCAATAGCAAGCTATAACCCTGAAATGCTGCCAAGCTCGCTTATTTTGAACCTTGCGGCAGCGGAGCAGACAGCGCCGTTTTCGCTTATGGTGGAGTGCCTGTTTATTCATTTTATGTATGAGATACTGCGAGAGGCGGGGATACGTCTGCCGCGTCCCATCGGACACGCTATCGGGGTGGTTGGCGGCTTAGTCATCGGAGACATTACGGTAAGCGCGGGTCTTGTCGGTGCACCTATGGTGTTGGTGGTCGCGCTTTCGGGTTTATGCAGCTTTGTGGTGCCGCAAAATTACGAAAAAATAGTTGTTTTGCGTTTTTTATATATATTTGCGGGCGGTATCTTCGGGTTGTACGGACTTGTCCTTGCTGCGGGAGCGGTGATCGTGAAAATGTGTTCGATCAACACCTACGGAGTACCTTATATGGCGCCGATTT
>CANRFR010000060.1 GCA_947629945.1 uncultured Clostridia bacterium
GGGGACCGCGTAGCGGTGGAGGGATTCTTTTTTAAAAATTAGCGCAGGAATCCCCCAGTCAGCTACGCTGACAGCCCCCTTTGACAAGGGGGCCTCTCGTAGGGGCGGATATTATCCGCCCGTTCCCAATATATCGCGGCGGGCGGATAATATCCGCCCCTACACATACATAAATCATAATTTACAGGAGGAAACGATGTTTATTGACAAAGCGAAAATATTTATAAAAGGCGGAAAAGGCGGCAACGGGGCTATTTCGTTTCGGCGCGAGAAATATGTCGCGGCGGGCGGGCCCGACGGCGGCGACGGCGGCAAGGGTTCAGACATAGTGTTTGCGCCCGATGACAGCCTTTCGACGCTCATTGATTTTCGCTATAAGAAGAAGTACATCGCCCCCGACGGTGAGCCGGGCGGCGCGAAACGCTGCTTCGGCAAGTCTATGGAACCGACGGTCATTAAAGTGCCGCGCGGTACTGTTGTGAAAGACGCGCAGACCGGGCGCGTTTTGGCGGATGTTTCCGACGAGCCTGTGACAGTCGCGCGCGGCGGCAAAGGCGGTAAAGGCAACGCTCATTTTGCCACACCCACGCGCCAGATACCGCGTTTTGCGAAGCCCGGTTTTCCGGGCGAAAAGTTCGATGTTACGCTGGAGCTAAAGCTGCTGGCGGACGTTGGTCTGGTCGGTTTTCCTAATGTCGGAAAATCTTCGCTGATAAGCGTTGTCAGCGCGGCAAAGCCCGAGATCGCGAACTACCACTTTACAACGATAACGCCCGTTCTGGGGGTAGTCAAACGCGGCGAAAAGTCGTTTGTTATGGCGGATATTCCCGGACTTATCGAGGGCGCTTCAGAGGGCGTGGGCTTGGGTCACGAGTTTTTGCGCCATGTTGAGCGCTGCCGCCTTATCGTACATGTGGTGGACGTTTCGGGGATAGAGGGGCGCGACCCCAAGGAAGACTTCGAGAAGATAAACCATGAGCTGGCAAATTTCTCCGAGGAGCTTGCCGAACGTCCGCAGATAGTTGCGGCAAACAAGTGCGACCTCGCTTCGGAGGAACAGATCGCGGATTTTCAAAAATTCATTGAGGACAGGGGCTACCCGTTTTTCAAAATCTCGGCGGCAACTACAATGGGCACAGACGCGCTTATCGACGCGGTAATGGCAAAGCTGGACACTCTGCCGCCCGTCAAACGCTACGAGGCTCAGCAGCTTACTCTTGAGGAGCTTGCCGCGATGGACGAGCAAAAACATTCGTTCACCGTGACAAAGCAGGACGGAGTTTACATTGTTGACGCGGAATGGCTTGCGCCTATCCTGTCAGTAGTGAATATGGAGGACTACGAGAGTCTGCAATATTTTCAAAGAGTGCTGCGCTCCAGCGGCATTATAGACGAGCTTGAACGACAGGGGATACAAGAGGACGACCTTGTGTCTATCTTTGATTTCGAGTTCAATTATGTAAGATAAAAAGTCCGCGTTAAGGCAATACCGCACAGAGATCGGTCTGTCGGTCAGCCCCTCCGGCACTGCGTGCCACCTCCCCCGACAGGGGTAGACACGCCCGTCAAGGAAGATTTGTGCAAGATGACGGAAAAGATGCAAGCAAGCGGACGGCAAAGCGCGAAGCGCGGTCTTTGTGCGGTGTTGCCTTAAGCGGAATACGGATAAAACACCAAGCGGGATTATTTTAGATAAACAAAAAACAGAGGTGTTTAAATTGGGCGGATTTTTAAACGCGATTATCGAGCAAATGCAGCGTTCCACGGCGGGCAGTGAAGAAACGGCTAAACGCGTTATGCAGATGTGCGGCGGCGTAAAGCCGAAAAACGCGCTGTTTTTTGGCGACGATATCTTCACGCCGCGGCTAATTGCCGAAGCGATGGGCTTGGAGGTTCTGGCGACGTTCGGCGAGGAAAAAAGAGCCGAAGCCGCAAAGGCGGCGGGACTTAACGCGCGGCAGGTCGGCGCTTACGAGATAACGAAAAAGGACGGCGGCTGGGACTTCATCTGGTACAACGGACTTACCGAGCCGGACGGCGTAATGCGGCGTTTGGAGCGGATACACGAAAGGCTGGCGCCGGGCGGCACGGCGGTTTTCAGAACGCTTTGCTGGCTTATCGACCCGTCGCCCGATACGAAAAGCTATGTTGAGCGGCGTTTCGGCAGACCGATAGCGCTTGACGAGGTGCTTCGCGAGGCGAAAGAGAATAATTTTTCGATCGAGGATTTTTACATTGCGCCGAAGTCCGATTGGAAGCGGAACTTCTACGAGCCTATGAGCGATTTGGTTAAAAAGCTTGAGGGCGCAGAAGACGATGAACAAGCATCGGGTATCGGGGAGATCAACAAGGAAATTTATATGTTCGATCTTCACAGCGAGGAATACAGCTTTGTCTATTATATCTTGAAAGGCAAATAAATTGACATTAATGAAAACTTTGACCGAACAGCAGGCGCACGGCTACAGTCCGAACGTGCTGGCGTTTTACGGCGACGCGGTGTACGAGGTGTTGGTGCGAAACCGCGTGGTGGCGAATCATCAAACGAACGCGGGAAAACTTCACGATATGGCTGTGGAACGAGTTCGAGCGAGCTACCAATCGAAAGCTGCGGGAGTTATAGAGTCAATGCTTACGGAGCGGGAAGCCGATATTCTGCGGCGCGGACGAAACGCGGGCGGTATCTCCGTGCCGAAAAGCGCAAAGCCATCCGAATACAGAAGAGCCACAGCACTGGAAGCGCTGTTCGGGTATTTGAGTATCACGGGGCAAACGGAACGTCTCGAAACGCTGTTTAACGCGATTTGCGAGGCGCTCCCCGTAGAAAGTGATAAGGTATGAAGAATGAGAAGCAACTTTTGTCCGCTAAAATGAAACGGCGGATAGTTCTGCGTTGGATTACTGATATACTGATAATTTTGGCGGCAAGCGCGGTATATTCGCTGGGAGTACACTGCTTCATTTCACCGAACAATATAGCCCCGGGCGGCGTTACGGGTATCGCTGTGGTTTTGTCCTCGATAGCGCCCGTAAAGGTCGGCACGCTTATTTTTGCGTTTAACGTGCCGCTGATAATTCTCGGGTTTATTTTTCTGAACAAGTCCACGATGGTGAAAACGCTGATTTCCGTTGCGGCAATAACCGTGTTTACGGATCTGTTCGCGGAATTTGTACCGACTTACAGCGCGGAGGGCGGCAACGGCATAATGGCGGCGTTATTCGGCGGAGCGCTTATGGGCGTGGGTCTTGGTGTGAACTATCAGCGAGAGAGCACGTCGGGCGGCACGGATATCATTATCAAGATAATACAAAGGTTCAATTCGGACTTGAAGCTCGGCACGATAACCGCCATTCTGGATATTTTCGTAGTCGGCTTCGGCGCGTTGGTTTATAAAGATATCAACGTTGTGCTGTTTGCGGTGGTGGCAATCTTCGTGCAGTCTAAGTTTATAGACTTTTTGGTATACGGCACTCAGGAAAGCCGTTTTCTGTTTATTTTTTCGCGATATTCCAAAGAGATAGCACAAAAACTGTTGGCGCAGAACCGCGGCGTGACATTCTTTAAAGCGGAGGGCGCTTACAGCGGCGACGAGCGTCAAGTAATAGCGACGGCTGTTCACAGAACGGCATACAGCAAAGTAAAACGAATAGTCCGCGAGACCGACCCGAACGCGTTCGTTATCACAACAAGCGCGGGCGAAGTGCTCGGCGAAGGATTTACGAAATTAACATAATCAAAAAGGAGAATATTTATGTCAGGACATTCAAAATGGAGCACGATCAAACGTAAAAAAGGCGAAAAAGACGGCGCTCGCGCAAAAGTCTTTACTAAAATAAGCCGCGAGATATTGGTTTGTATTAAGGAAACGGGTTCGGCGGACCCCGCGAATAATTCGCGTCTGGCGACGCTGGTGCAAAAGGCAAAGTCGAACAATATTCCGAACGATAATATAGACAGACTGCTCAAAAAAGCGGCGGGCGGTTCGGAGAAGAACGATTACGAAAATTGCGTTTACGAGGGCTATGGTCCCGGCGGAGTGGCGGTAATAGTAGAGTGCCTTACCGATAACAGAAACCGCACGGCGGGCGAGATACGTCACTATTTCGATAAGTTCGGCGGAAATTTAGGCAACTCGGGCTGCGTCAGCTTTATGTTCTCGCTGAAAGGCGTTATCGTGCTTAATAACGAGGACGGCGATATCGACGAGGACAAGGCGATGGAGGATATTCTCGAGAGCGGCGCGGACGACTTTTCGTTCGAGGACGGCGTTGTGGAAATTTCCACCGACCCGAACGAAGTGCAGAATGTCGCGGCGGAGCTTCAAAAACGCGGTTACGAGATACTTTCCGCAGAGGCGGCGCAGGTGCCGAGTACTTACACGACCCTCACAGACGAGGATCAGCTTAAAAAAATGGGGCTTATGTTGGAAGCAATGGACGACAACGACGACGTTCAGAACGTTTGGCATAACTGGGATATGCCCGAATCAGAGGAAGAAGACTGACCGCAAGTCATTTCATCTTGAAACTGTGCGAATAATATAAACGGCTCCCCGATAGCGTGTAAGGTCGGGGGGTTTTTGTCGGTTTGTATAATTTAGCCAAACATTATAGCTTTTTTTGGTTAAATTAACGGTTGACGAATTAGTTAAAAAGTTTTATTATAGTAGAGTGGGCGTTGAACAATATTAAATAGGTAGACTGAACCACATATCTTTGATACTTTTGAATAGCATTCACGCAAAAAGGCGGTGTAAATATATGGAGATCTTGCAGCAGATAATAGAAATGGATAAAGCTGCGGCAAAGCGAGTGGAAATGGCGGTAGAGGAAGAACGCAGACTTTCCGACGAATCGGGCGAAGGTTCGGCGAAAGCGCGCGAGGCGGCTGTCGCCGAGGAGCGCGCCAAGGTCGAGGAATATAGCAAAAAGCGGATGAAAGAACTGGACGAAAAGCTCTCGAAAGCGGACAAAACGCTTGCGGACGAGTGCGGAAAACTGGACGAAAAATTCGCGGCGAAAAAATCCGTCTGGAGAACGGAAATAATAAAGCGCATAACGGAGGGATAATATGTCGTTCGCACAAAACGCCGTTATCGCAAAAGCAAAGGCGGTCTGCGGACACGCTCTCACCGCTGAGGACTATACCCAGCTTGCCGCAAAGGAAAGCGTCGCTGATGTGTGCGCTTACTTAAAGCAAACCGAGCGTTACGGAAAGGCGTTGTCGTCAGTGAACCCGCAAACGGTGCACCGAGGTCAGCTTGAGGCGATAATCAGAAGATCTGTCTTTGATATATTCGAGAGGTTTCATACGTTCGATCATACCGAAAGCCGCGCGTTTTTCAAGTATATCGTGATGGAACTTGAGATAGAACAGATACTTGCGGCGCTGCAGAGCGTCGCGGGCGGAGAGTCGATGCAGTATATCGCGGCGCTGCCGATGCTTTTAACGGCGCACACAAGCGTAGATCTGCCCGCGCTGGGTTTGGCTAAAAGCTTCACAGAAGCGGCGGCGATTTTGCACGGTACGCCGTATGAGAAAACGGTATGTCCCGAACTTATCGAAGCGGAAAACACGGGCGTTCTGAATTTTTGCGGTATAGAGCGAAAGCTATATACGGAATATTATATGAATATGCTCAAAACGGCGGAGAAAACACTAAAGGGCACGGAAAAAAAGGATATCAAGCGCTTGATACTCGGCGTTATCGATATGAAGAATGTTGTAACGGTCTACAGATATTCGCGGCTGTTCGGTATGGGAGCACAGGGAGCAAAAGCGGCGATGATACCGTTCAGGCGGCGGCTCTCCGATGAGGCTATCGAGCGGCTGGCTGCGCAAAGCGATATCTCAAAGATAGCCGCTGAGCTTGACGAAATAGGCTACGGTCTGCAGGCGGGAGATATTCCGCAGACGGTGGAGCTTTTAATGGACAAGATAAGTCTCGACTATTTGAAAAAACGTATGAGCCTTTCGCAAAGCTCGTCGGTGGTTTATTTCGCGTTTATGGAGCTTCTGGGAACGGAACTTAAAAACATTAAAACCGTCATAGAGGGCGTGCGCTACGGAATAGACGGTGGCGCGATACTTGAAATGCTTATCATATAACAATGCGGATCGGAACGCTGCGGCGCTCCGGTTTGAGACGATAATTGTCAATTATTAAGAGGGGGTGTTGTTATGGGCATCGAAAAAATGTCGCTGTTATCGGTGGAAGGATCGATCGACGATCTCGAAAGCGCGCTGATGGCGTGCTGTGACAGTCATCAGTTTCAGATAACGACAAGCGGCGCGGTGCTTCGCAACCTAAACGAACAAAATCCGTATTTGGGAGTTTATTCCAAAATTCACGATATGGCGGTAAATCTTAAAATCGAACCGGAGTATTGCGATTTCAAATCGCTCCCGTATGATACGCCCGAGCAGTTCGACGCTTATTTTGAGAATATCAGCCAAAAGTATTACGAAATAAGCGATAAACTCGAGAAGGTCAACCAAACGCTGGAGGATCACAAAACGACCGACGCGTATCTGCACCACTTGCTGGGTTTGGACGTTTCGTTTCACGATCTGTTCGCGCTGAAATACGTAAAGATACGTATAGGGCGTCTTCCCGCGGAAAACGAGCAGAAGCTCGGTTACTACGCGTCGAAATGTTTTGTGTTTTTGCCGTTTGAGCGCGCGGTCGACTACGTTTACGGGATATATTTCGCCCCGAAAACTCTTGTCGAAATAGCGGATGACGTGATGGTGTCGCTGGGCTTTGAGCGCATGATACTTCCCGATTACTTGGAGGAAAACGCCGAGGGCGCGGATAAGAAACTTGCCGACGCTATCGAGCGTGAATCCAAACAAAAAGAAGAACTCGAAAAGGAGCTTGCATATCTTACGGACAGCCTTAGGGGCGATTTCAACGCGGTGCTTTGCAAGCTGAAATACAAGTCGGATTGCTTTGAGCTTCGCAAAAAGGCGGTCATTTCCGACGAAAAGTTCTCGTTCTCGGGATTTTGCCCCACCAAAGAGTGCGGCAGGCTAAAAGAGCTGCTTAAAGAGGTCTCGCCTTACGTGCAGTGCGTGGAAATACCCGTGGATAAAAAAGGCGCTTCGGAAAAGATACCAGTTAAGCTTAAAAATAATTGGTTCATACGTCCGTTTGAGATGTTTGTCAAGATGTACGGACTGCCGAGCTACAATACTTTCGACCCGACGCCTTACGTTGCGGTCACTTATATGATACTGTTCGGACTGATGTTCGGCGATGTTGGACAAGGATTGTTGGTAATGCTGCTGGGACTTCTGCTTACTAAGCTTACCAAAAACGGACTTGCCCCGATAATGACGCGTCTCGGGATATTCTCAATGCTGGGCGGGTGTATTTACGGTTCGGTATTCGGTATAGAAACGATAATACCGCCGATATATCACCGAGAGAACATCTGGCACGGCGTTTGCAAAATGTTCGGCGGCTTGGGAGTAGCCGAACATCCCGATAACATTTTCAGCGTGGCGACGGTCGTTTTGTTGTTCGCTTTGGCGATAGGAATTATATTGATACTTATTTCGATGACTTTCAGCATGGTCCTGAAATTCCGAGCGGGCAAAAAGGGCGAGGCGATATTTGAAGTGAACGGCGTTTGCGGCATAGTGCTTTACGCGTCGCTCGTGGCGGGACTGGTTTGCCAATTGCTTTACGGTATTCCGATTATGACGCCGCCTTATGTTATCTGCCTTATAGTTCTCCCGGCAGTGCTCATCTTCTTTAAAGAGCCGATACTCAACAAGATGAACCACAAAAAGTCCGAGGAACCGTTCAAGGTCGGCAACTTCATTATCAGCAACATTATCGAACTGTTCGAGGCGGCGATAAGTTTCTTGTCGAACACAATGTCTTACTTGAGAATAGGCGGATTTGTATTGTCGCACGCGGGCTTTATGCTGGTCGTTTCGATGATGTCCGGCGTGGGAACGGGCGCTCCCGTAACGGCGGGCGGCGTGGTCGGCTATGTCATTGGCAATTTGCTCGTTATGGGTATCGAGGGATTCTTGGTCGGGATACAGGTTCTGCGTCTGGAGTTCTACGAGATATTCAACCGCTTTTACGAGGCGGGCGGCACGGACTTCAAGCCCGTTGAAATCAAACTTGACGCGGAATAACCGCGAAAACGTTTCTTCGGGCAGCGTCCGGAGTAACGTGAACATAAAATCATTTCGGAGGAATTTATTATGAATACAGCAGTTCTTTTCATTATGCCGCTCGTTTTGGTCGCGGCGATCATGATTCCGCTTTTTGTTAGTTTAAAGCGGATAAAGCAAGGTAAGACGGTCAATAGAAAGAAATCCGTTTTGACGAACGTTGTATCGTTCTTCGGCGTGCTGGTCGTTATGACGCTTATGCCGCTTACCGGCGCGTTCGCGGAGGGCGCGGAGGCTGTTCAGACGGCTCTTTCCGTGGGCGACGGACTTAAATACATCGGCGCGGCGCTTTCAACGGGTCTCGGTTCCATAGGAACGGGTATCGCGGTAGGCGGCGCGGCTCCCGCGGCGATCGGCGCGGTATCGGAGAACGACAAGGCGTTCTCAAAGGCGCTTATCTTCGTCGCATTGGGCGAGGGCGTTGCGATTTACGGTCTTTTGATCTCTATCTTGATTCTGTTCGGTTGATTTGAAAAAGGGAAGTTCCCGATTTTAAATAAGGGGATAAAATGAAATTCTTTGTAATAAGTGACAACACGGATACTCAAATGGGTATGCGGCTGGCGGGTATCGAGGGCGTTGTGGCGCACAGCAAGGAGCACGTTATCAACGAACTTAACAAGGCTGCCGAAAACAAGGACATAGCCGTAGTTTTGATGACGGAGAAGCTGGTAGAGTTGTGTCACAACAAGGTCTACGATATAAAGCTCAACCGCCGCAGACCGCTTATTGTCGAGATACCCGACCGCCACGGAAACAGCGGCGTGATAGATTCCATATCGCGCTATGTTGAGGAAGCCATTGGAATAAAGCTGTAGTTTACGGTTGATAGTGTGCAGCGAATTTGGGGGTATTATGGATCTTGAAGCAATGTATGCCGAGAAAGCGGAGATGTTCCGTGCGGCAATAGATAAGCAAGCGGACGAGGAAATAGCGAAAAGCGCAAAGGAAATCCGCGCGAAGCGCACAGCCGCAGACAAGGCTAAAGCCGAGCGCGCTTTGGCGGATGAAATGACAAAGATCCGCGCGGAACGCAGCGCCAACGAGATGAAGTTTAAAAAGGAGATCTCGCGCTGTGAGTTCGAGACGATAAAGGCTGTAAGGGCGCACCGCAAAAAGCTCATTGATGATTTCTTTGAGGAGATTCGCGGAGAACTGGAAGAATACGCAAAGTCCGCTAAGTACGATGAGTATTTAATGCGTTCGATAGCGAAAGCGGAAAAAGAACTGGGCGCGGATATAGTAATTCTTGCCGCGGCAAAGGACGTCGAGAAGGTCAAGGCTTTGACAAAGCACGAGGTTCGTGCGGAGCGCTCAATACTGCTCGGCGGCGTGGGCGCTCTGGACGAGAAAAAGGGGCTGTATGCCGACTATACGTTGGACAGCGCGCTCAGCGACGAGAAAGAAGCCTTTACCGATAAGGAAGAGCTGCGCTTGTAATGGGTAATTCCCCAAATTCCACGAAAGGAATGACATTATATTGAGTAATACGATATATTCGATAAACGGACCTGTCGTCAAAGCCGCCGACACAAAAGACTTCTCCATGCTGGAGATGGTGTATGTCGGAAGTAAGCGGCTTATCGGCGAGGTCATCGGCGTTACGGATAAATTTACCACGATACAGGTTTATGAGAATACCGCAGGGCTTAAAATAGGCGAACCTATCGAGAGCACAGGTCAGCCCGTTTGCGCGACGCTGGGTCCCGGCATAATCTCAAACATCTTCGACGGCATTGAAAGACCGCTGCGCGATATGACGAAGCTGAACGGCGTGTTCGTCGCGGAGGGCAACGCGCTGTTTTCGCTGGATACCGAGAAGAAATACGACGTGACCGTCACCGTAAAGGTCGGCGACAAACTTAAAGGCGGAGATTTCTACTGCACCTGTCCCGAAACCGCGCTGATAACTCATAAATGTATGCTGCCGCCGAACGTAAACGGCGAGGTTACATTTGCCGCGCCCAACGGACAGTACCAAGTCAATGATACGATAATTAAGATAAAGCTTGAGGACGGCACGGAAATGCCGCTCACTATGGTTCAAAAGTGGCCTATCAAAAAGGCTCGCCCAATCGCGCGGCGCTTGCCGATAAACCGTCCGCTGATAACGGGTCAGCGTGTTATCGATACGATAATACCGATTGCGAAAGGCGGCGCGGCGGCTATTCCGGGCGGCTTCGGAACGGGTAAGACAATGACTCAGCACCAGCTTGCGAAATGGTGCGACGCGGACATCATCGTTTACATCGGCTGCGGCGAACGCGGCAACGAAATGACCCAAGTTCTTGAGGAGTTCAGCGAACTTATTGACCCGAAGTCCAACCGTCCGCTGACCGACAGAACGGTTCTTATAGCCAACACGTCCAATATGCCCGTGGCGGCGCGTGAAGCGTCCATTTACACGGGGATTACTCTCGCTGAATATTACAGAGATATGGGCTATCACATAGCAATTATGGCGGACTCCACGTCTCGTTGGGCGGAGGCTCTGCGCGAGATTTCGGGTCGTTTGGA
Source organism: uncultured Clostridia bacterium (assembly GCA_947629945.1). Classification (GTDB taxonomy): domain Bacteria; phylum Bacillota; class Clostridia; order Oscillospirales; family Ruminococcaceae; genus CAG-115. The sequence goes on from CANRFR010000060.1 coordinate 10,712, forward strand.
GGAAATGCCCGCCGAGGAGGGCTTCCCCGCTTACCTCCCGTCAAGACTTTCCGAGTTCTACGAGCGCGCGGGTTACGTAAAAAATCTCAACGACACCGAGGGCAGCGTAACGATAATCGGCGCGGTATCTCCCCAAGGCTCCGACTTTTCCGAGCCTGTAACTCAAAATACCAAGCGCTTTGTCCGCTGTTTCTGGGCACTGGATAAGTCGCTGGCTTATGCGCGGCACTACCCCGCCATTGATTGGAACCAGAGCTATTCGGAATATATCGAGGATCTGAGCGCGTACTTTAATGAAAACGTCAGCCCCGATTTTATGGACTTGCGCCAAGAAATCTCCAATATTTTACAGGAAGAGACAAAGCTTATGGAGATAGTAAAGCTTATCGGCGCGGACGTTCTCCCCGACGACCAAAAACTCGCGATCGAGACCGCGAGAGTGGTGCGCGTGGGCTTTTTGCAGCAGAATGCGTATCATAAGGACGATACCTATGTGCCGCTCGAAAAGCAAATGCTGATGATGAAAGTTATAGTCAGCCTTTATCATAAGTCACTGGACGCGCTGAAAGTCGGCGTAATGCTGTCGGACATTATGGCAACGGGGCTTTTCGATAAGGCGGTAAAGATAAAATACGATATCCCGAACGATAAGCTCGGAATGTTCGGTGATTATCTTAAAGAGATCGATGAAAAGATCGGCGCTTTAAGCGTTTCGCTTGGCGCTTAAAGGGAGGCGCGTTATGAGTTTGCAATATGTAGGTCTTAAAGACATTAACGGTCCTCTTGTGGCGCTGGAGGGCGTTTCGGGCGTGGCGTACGACGAGATAGCGAGACTTCGCTTAAACGACGGAACCGAGCGTATCGGGCGCGTAGTTGAACTGGAGGGCGACAAGGCTATCCTGCAGATATTTGAGGGTACAAACGGAATTTCTTTGGAAAACACCCGCACGATTTTCTCGGGAAAGCCCTTGGAAATAGCTCTCGCTCCGGAGATGCTCGGGCGCGTTTTCAACGGTGCAGGAAAGCCGATTGACGGATTGGGACCGGTGTTTCCCGAAAAAATGGGCGACGTGAACGGTCAGGCGCTGAATCCCGTGGCGCGGCAGTATCCGAGAAACTATATTCACACGGGTATTTCCTCGATAGACGCGCTGATGACGCTTATCAGAGGACAAAAACTGCCTATCTTCTCAGGCTCGGGACTTTCACATAATAAGTTAGCCGTTCAGATAGTTAAGCAGGCGAAGCTGACGGGCGAGGGAAGCGCAAACACGATGTTTGCAAAGTCGACCCCAAAAGGCGGCACGGACGCCGCCAACATAGGGTCGACGGGGGATTTTGCTATCGTGTTCGCGGCGATGGGCGTGCAGAACGACGTTGCGAACTACTTCCGACGTTCGTTTGAGGAAACGGGCGCTTCCGAGCGCGTTTGTATGTTTCTGAACCTTTCCAGCGACCCGATAATCGAGCGTTTGCTCACGCCGCTGTGCGCTTTGACCGCTGCGGAGTATCTCGCGTTCGAGAAGAATATGCACATTCTGGTAATTATGACGGATATGACCTCCTATGCCGAGGCGCTCCGAGAGTTTTCAAGCTCCAAGGGGGAAATTCCGGGACGTAAGGGCTATCCGGGTTATCTGTATTCAAATCTCGCGTCTCTCTACGAAAGAGCGGGCGTTGTAGAGGGCAGTACGGGTTCGGTAACGCAGATACCGATACTCACGATGCCGAACGACGACATTACGCACCCGATTCCCGACCTTACGGCGTACATCACCGAGGGTCAGATAGTTTTCGACCGCGATCTAGATCAGCGCGGAGTTTATCCGGGCTTGTCGGTGCTGTTGTCGCTGTCGAGACTTATGAAAGACGGTATCGGCGAGGGCTACACACGCGCCGACCATCAGGCAGTTGCCAATCAGCTTTTCGCGGCTTATGCGAAAGTTCAGGACGCGCGCAGTCTTGCGTCGGTAATCGGCGAGGAAGAGCTTTCGGAAGCCGACCGCGCTTATATGCGTTTCGGCAGACTGTTCGAGGACAATTTCCTGAACCAAGGCTTCGACGAGAACCGCTCTATGGACGAAACGCTTGATCTTGGCTGGGATCTTCTCTGCACGCTTCCGAAAAACGAGCTTGACCGTATCGATGAAAAACTGCTCGATGAAAAATATGACCCGGCACGCGCGGCGCGGTTCCTGTAAGCTGACGGCGTATAGCGGACGATTATCGGAAAAGCCGCGCACAAACTGTAATTTTGGGGTGAACGTATGGCTGAACAGATCTTCCCGACAAAGGGCAACTTAATAAAGTCCAAGCGGCAATTGGCACAGGCGCAGTTGGGTTACGAACTGATGGACAGAAAACGCAACATTTTAGTGCGTGAAATGGTGTCGCTGACCGACGAGGCGAAAGAACTGCGCTCAACTATCGACGATACCTATGCCGAGGCTTACAAGGCTCTGGCTTACGCTAACATCACGCTGGGTGTGGTCAGTGAGCTTGCGAAAGCAATTCCGCTTGAAAATTCGCTGAAGCTTTCGGTACGGAGCGTTATGGGCATTGAACTGCCGAAGATTTCGGCGGACATCACGCCTGCGGAGCGCCCGACTTATCCGCTTTCCGCGACGAACTCCAGTTTTGATTACGCCTACGTTTGCTTTAATAAGGCAAAGGAGATAACCGTGCGCTTAGCCGAGGTGGAAAACAGTATTTACCGTTTAGCCGTCGCAATAAAGAAAACGCAAAAACGCGCTAATGCTCTTAAAAACATTATGATACCGCGCTTTAAAGAACAGGTGCATTTCATCACGAACGCTCTGGAGGAAAAGGAACGCGAGGAATTTTCGCGGCAAAAGGTTATCAAGCGCAGAAAAACGAGTTCGTAACTTTCCGAGGTTTGAAGTTAATCAGTACTTTCTTAATAGTGTTATTTCGCGCCGTGATTTATTACGGCGCTTCAGTTTGCAGAAAAAGTCTTTTTTCACGTTTAATTGTAAACTTTACGCGCCCGTTTCGATGGGAACACTTCATATATCCCTATTTTTTCTGAATTT
>CANRFR010000061.1 GCA_947629945.1 uncultured Clostridia bacterium
TAGACTGCCCCCCTCTCCCCTTTCCCGAAGGGTTGTCCCCTCGATACCGGCAACATAATAACTCAAATTCAGCAAAAGATGGTTATATGAAGTGTTCTGGGGCTGTCCCCTTGATACCGGCAACGTAACAATTCAAATTAGGTAAAATAACTTTATATGAAGTATTCCGCTCGCAACGGGCGCATAAAGCTTACAATTAAACGTGAAAAGGACTTTTTCCACAAGCTGATAGAAAACATTTTATTGTCTGTGCAATAAATAAAGAAACCGTTTGGCAACAAATTTCGGCAGAGGAAATAAAAGGACTTGAAATTTTGAAAGCAATGTGATATAATTTAAGAGTATGCATAGCCCTATGAAAGGAGATAAAAAAATGTATAAAATTGTCAAAAAGCAAGTACTAAATCCAACGGTAACGCTGATGGAAGTGGACGCTCCGCTTATAGCGAAAAAAGCGGAACCGGGTCAGTTTATAATTCTGAGAGTGGACGAAAACGGCGAAAGGATCCCGCTTACGGTTGCGGATTTCGACCGCGAAAAGGGAACAATAACCATTATTTTCCAGATAGTGGGAGCAACCACCGAAAAGCTCAACCACTTGAACGAGGGCGAGTTTATCCACGATTTTGTGGGACCGCTCGGCAAACCCACCGAGACGGAGGGTCTGAAAAAAGTTGCGATAGTCGGCGGCGGCGTGGGCTGCGCTATCGCTTATCCGATAGCAAAGAAACTGCATGAGCAGGGCGCGGAAGTACATTCGATAGTGGGATTCAGAAACAAGGACTTGGTTATCTTGGAAGATGACTTCAAGGCTTGCTCCGACGTTATGAAAATGATGACGGACGACGGCTCTCACGGCACAAAGGGCTTGGTAACGGACGCGCTTAAGGAACTTATCGAGGCGGGAAACAAGTACGATGAAGTCATTACGATAGGTCCGCTTATTATGATGAAGTTCGTGTGCAAGCTCACCAAGGATTACGACGTCAAAACAGTAGTTTCGATGAACCCGATAATGATAGACGGCACCGGAATGTGCGGCGGCTGCCGTTTGACAGTCGGCGGAGAGACAAAGTTCGCGTGCGTGGACGGTCCCGATTTCGACGGACATCTTGTCGATTTCGACGAGGCTATGGAGCGCGGCGCGATGTATAAGGAATTTGAGCAGAAAAAGCGCGAGGAAACGTGCAATCTTTTCAAGGGGGTTTAAACAGAAATGCCTAATATGAGTTTGAAAAAGAACGAAATGCCCGTACAGGAACCGGACGTTCGCAATAAAAATTTCCAAGAGGTGGCTCTGGGATACACGGAAGAGATGGCTCTCGATGAAGCGGAGCGGTGTCTCCACTGCAAGAATATGCCGTGCAAAACGGGCTGCCCCGTTGGTATAAACATTGGAGATTTTATCGCCAAAGTTAAGGAAAAGGATTACGAGGGAGCTTACCAAATCATATCCAAAAGCAGCTCGCTTCCCGCAGTGTGCGGACGCGTCTGCCCGCAGGAAACGCAGTGCGAAAGCAAGTGCGTGCGCGGTATCAAAGGCGAGCCTGTCGGAATCGGCAGATTGGAGCGTTTTGTTGCCGATTGGCATAACGCTCACTGCACCGAAGCTCCCACCGCACCTGCGAAAAACGGTCACAAGTGCGCGATAATCGGCGCGGGTCCCTCCGGACTTACTTGCGCGGGCGACCTCGCCAAAATGGGATACGATGTGACGATATTCGAGGCTCTGCATTTGGCGGGCGGCGTTTTGGTCTACGGAATCCCCGAATTCAGACTGCCGAAATCCATCGTCCAGCACGAGGTGGATAATCTTAAAGCGCTGGGCGTTAAAGTGGAGACCAACGTAGTTATCGGGCGCACAATCGAGGTTGACGAGCTGTTCGAGCAAGGCTTTGAAGCTGTCTTTATAGGCTCGGGCGCGGGACTTCCGAGATTTATGAATATCCCCGGCGAGAACTTAAAGGGAGTTTACTCGGCAAACGAATTCTTAACGCGCGTTAATTTGATGAAAGCGTACAAGGACGGCTCCGACACTCCGATAAAGAAAAACACAAACGTAGCGGTAGTCGGCGGCGGCAACGTTGCAATGGACGCGGCGCGCTGTGCAAAGCGTCTCGGCGCGGAAAATGTCTACATAGTTTACAGAAGAAGCGAAGCCGAAATGCCTGCGCGTAACGAGGAGATAGAGCACGCAAAGGAAGAGGGCATAATCTTCAAAACGCTGAACAACCCCGTGGAGATTTTGGGAAACGAGCACAAGTTCGTAACGGGTATGAAATGCATTGAAATGGAGCTTGGCGAACCCGACGCTTCCGGACGCCGCCGTCCCGTTGAAAAACCCGGCAGCGAGTTCACTCTGGACGTTGACTGCGTTGTAATGTCTATTGGCACGTCTCCCAACCCGCTCATCAGAAACACCACCGAGGGTCTTGAGACCAACAAGCACGGCTGCTTTATCGCGGACGAAAACGGCGCAACGTCGCGCAAGGGCGTATTCGCGGGCGGCGACGCGGTCACGGGCGCGGCTACGGTAATTCTCGCGATGGGCGCGGGCAAAACCGCGGCTAAGGCTATGGACGAATACATTAAATCTCTCGGCAACTAAGCAAACAACAAATTTTTTTTACATTTTAACTGCAACAAAAAAACGCTCCCTTATCGGGGGCGTTTTTGTATTAAAAGCCGCACACGTCAATCGTCAAGCAGCGTATAAAGATCGGCGATATTCGCGGGAGTGTAAGAAACGCCTTTATACGTCACGGTGAAAGCAACGTTCGTATCAAAAGCGTTATTCTCAAGGTCGGTCAAAGAATCGGGAAGCTCGATATTCAAAAGACCGACGCAGCCGCTGAACGCATATTCATCGATCTCTTTTACGCCGTTCGGAATCGAAAGCCGAACAAGCGCGGCGCAGCCGTCAAACGCGTGCTCACCGATATCCTCGACGCTTGACGGAATGTTTATTTCCGTAAGCTGCGTGCAGCCCGCGAAAGCATAATTATCGATATCCCTTAAAGTATTGGGAAGAGTTATCTTTTTAGCTTCGGTAAACAGAGATTTTTTCGCGCTTCCGCTTATTCCCACTACCTTTTGTCCGTTAAATTCCGCGGGAATTTCCACTTCCTCGGCGTGAGGATCGCCTCCGCCCAAAATCTCTATACCGTCGTCCTCACGCTCATAGGAGTAGTAAACTGCCGAGCTGTCTTGCTGCTCGGAGCTTTCGGAGGGCGCCGCGCTTTCCGCTCCCGCAGAGACTGCTGTGCTTTCGGAGGGCGCTGACGATGTATCCGATACGGTCTGTGAAATTTGCGAAGCCTGTGAATCTTGTGAGGATTGCGAAGCCTGTGAAGCTTGCGAAACTTGCGAAGAATTTTGTGAGTTTTGCGGCGTTTGAGACTCTTGCGAATTTTGCGTTGAATCGTTATTACCGCAAGCCGTAAGCGACAAAGCCGCCGCACACAGGATAATGGTCAAGATATTTTTTTTCATAAGTTTTCCTTTCGTAAAAAAACCGCGTAAAACGGCGTTTTATTTATATTCTGCGCGTTTATCCGCCGACTATTCGAAAATTATTTTTCGCAGTTCCCGAGCGTCGGCGGCAATATGCGCGGGCTTTTGAGCCTCAAGCTCCTCTCTTCCGCGAAATCCCCACAGCACGCCGCAAGCGTCTATGCCGGCGTTTTTCGCGGTCTGCATATCGACGTTGCTGTCGCCTACGTAAAGCGGTTTTTTCCGTTTACGGCGTATTTATCCGCAAGGTATCTCGCGGCGGCGGGGTCGGGCTTGGTATTGTAACCCAGTCCCGCGCCGACGATCTCGGTAAGACTGTTCCCGTAAAATTTTCGCAGAAGCTCGTCGGAGAATTCGTGGTCCTTGTTGGTGTTGCACACCGCCGTTACGCCTTTGGACTTCAGCTCTTTCAAAAGCTCTGTCATTCCGTCGTACGGCTTTGTAAGATCGGATTTATGCCGCCCGTAATACTCGGCGAAAATATCATGCGCCTTTTCCAGCGTTTCTTTATCGGTGTTTTCGGGACACATTCTTTCTATCAGCTTCGGTATGCCGTTGCCGACAAAATATCTGTACTCGTCTGTTGAGTGCGTCGGAAAGCCCAGACGCTCCAGCGCGTAATTTCCCGCCGCCGCCAAATCGCCAAGCGTATTCAGCAGCGTTCCGTCCAAATCGAATATTATAGGATCGTACATTTTTTTCACCCCGTTCATCGGTTGCCTTTTTGAAATAAACGCGATTTTATCAATACGTCATATATTATACTACCTTTGAGCGGAATTGTCAACCCCGCTTTTTTAAATCAAAAACGGGACTTGCTTTTTTTGCGAAAAAGCGGTATAATAAAAACGAGAGCCGCTTCGGCGGCAAAAAACGCGCCTAATTTTTACTTTTGGCGCGAAAAAAGAAAAGGTGATAATTTATGAAACTGCTTTTTGCAATAATCAATAATGACGACAGCCATGCGGTGCAGTCCGCTTTGACAAAGAACGGCATTCAGGCGACGAAGCTCGCGTCCTCCGGAGGATTTCTTATGGCGGGAAACACGACGTTTATGGTGTGCTCGGAAGACGACAAGGTCGACGAGGTGATCGGGATAATTAAAGAGCACTCGCACAAACGTCAGCAGTTCGTGCCCAATTCCGCGTCGTCATACACCGACGCAGGAACTTTCACGAGTTTTCCCGTGGAGGTCACCGTTGGCGGCGCTACGGTATTTGTAACCAATATAGAAAGATTTGAAAAGCTATGAAACTATACGGAAAAAACGCTTTGAAAAAGCGCCTTGACGACATGGCGGTCAAGGGGCGTATCCCGCACGCGGTACTGTTTTCGGGAAACCCGGGGTCGGGGCGGAAAACTCTCGCGAAATACGTGGCGGAGCTGTTTTTGTGCGAAAACAACGCGTGCGGCGTTTGCCCGGTCTGCCGAAACATAGAAAGAGACGCTCACCCGGACGTTATCTTCGTTAAGGAACAATGCGGCGGCAAGTACGCTATGGAGCAATTTCGGGAAGCGCTTAGCGATACGGTCGTCCGTCCGAACAACGGCAATGTAAAGCTCTACATATTCGAGGACTGCGACACAATGCGCGCGGAGCACCAAAACGCTCTTTTAAAACTTATCGAAGAACCGGCGGATTATCTGCGGTTTGTTTTCACTTGTGAAAGCACGGGCGTAATTCCCGAGACTATAATGTCGCGCGTTGTTGAGTTTGAGGTTCCCGATACTCCCGCCGACGACTGCGAACAAGCCCTGAAAGACTTCGGCGTCGACGCGTCCAAAGCCCGTGAACTGTCCGAAATGCTTGCGGGGAACATCGGAAAATGCCGCGACGTTCTGGACGGCGGAGACGAAGCGAAGCTTATCGAGTCGGCGCGAAAAGCGGCGGCGGCGCTCGGGCGGCGCGATGGGTTCGGATTGACCGCCGCGCTTTCCGAGCAAAGCGGCAGAGCCGAATTTTCCCAAACAATGGAATATCTTTCCAAGATCATTCGCGACGCTCTTGCAGTTAAATTTGGCGGCAAAGCGGAATCTTTCGGTAAAAAAGAGTCGCGCGCCATCGCGGACGCGTTTTCCGAAACGGACATTCTTCGTATGCTGGACGCGGCATTTGAAGTCGCCAAAAACGACTCGCTCAACCTCAACCTTGCACTTACCGCCGCTTATTTCGTCTCAAAAGCGCTGCCCGAGCTTTAAGTACGGGTATCTGCGGCGGCACACGAGATTTCAATGAGATTTTTCCCGCCCGCTCATATCGGCGAAAAAACGCGGCGCAAACAAAAAAAGTTGAAAAACCCCTTGACAAGCCGAGATGTATATAGTATAATAATATGGTATGAGTATCTGTGCGGGGGATAGTACCCTTTCACGGTAAAGAATTAATAGATAAAATTTAGGAGGAAAATAAAATGAAAAGAACATACCAGCCCAAAAAGCTTCAGAGAAAACACGAGCACGGCTTTATGAAGAGAATGGCAACCAAAAACGGCAGAAAGGTTCTCGCACGCCGCCGCGCAAAGGGCAGAAAAAGACTTTCTCACTGATTAAATGACGCAGCCGAAAAAATTCAAAAAACGGTACGCAGTCATGAAAAGCAACCGCGATTTCTCGTTTCTTTTTAAAAAGGGAGAGTCCGTGGTGAACTATGCGTTCGTGTGCTATTATAAGCCGCGAAGAGCGGGAAAAAACCGCCTGGGGATAGTCACGGGAAAGAAAATCGGAAACGCGGTGAAGCGCAATCGTTCAAGGCGGATAATCAGAGAAGCGTTCCGCCTTTTTGAACCGATATTAAAGGAAAAAACCGACAAGCGCTTTGACTTTGTGTTTGTCGCAAGGGCTAAAACTCCGACCCTGAAAAGCGGCGTGATATTAAGCCTTATGAAAAAGAGCGTTCTGCCAAAGCTTGTAAACAGCGAAACAGGTGGAGCCGATGGAGTCGGCGAGACCGGAACGGTCGGCAAACCGCGCGGACGAAAAGTTCCGGACGGGAACAAAAAGGGCGAAAAACCCAAAAAACAATGAAATATATTGTAATAGGTATAATCAAGCTTTATAAGCTCACGCTGTCAAAAATCTTGCCGCCGTGCTGCCGTTTTTACCCAACATGTTCCGTCTACGCGATGACGGCTATTCGGAGATTTGGGACGGTAAGAGGCGGTTATTTGGCATTATGGAGAATTTTGCGGTGCAATCCGTTCTGCCGCGGCGGGGCAGACCCCGTGCCCGAGAAGTTTTGCTTTCGACCAGAAAAATTCACCGTAAGCCGCCCGATAAACCGCGCGATAAACTGCGCGGCGTGCTATAAGAGCCGCAGAGAAAACGAAAAGTTCCTCCGCAAGTGGAGAGAAAATAAAGCGGCGTAAAATCAGAAAGATAAGCGGCGGAAACCGCCGAAACGTGTAGAACAATGGGCGCGTTTAAACCGCGCCCTCCGATTACCGAAAGGACGTGGACATTATTCAGTTCCTGTATACGATACCGGGCGTGCCGCTGGGCTACTTGCTGTACTTCATTTACAAGTTCATTTGCTCGAATGTCGGCATAGCTATTTTGATTTTTACGTTTATCGTAAAGCTGGCGCTGCTGCCGATTTATATAAAACAGCAGAAAAACCAGGCAAGATCGGCGATATTCGCGCCGAAAATACAAGAGATACAAAAAAAATACGCCAATAACAAGGAAAAACAGCAGGAAGAACTGATGAAGCTTCAGGAGCAGGGCTACAAGCCGATGGGCGGCTGCGGCTCGATGCTGCTGTCCTTTATTATACTGTTCGGCGTTATTGACGTTGTCTATAAGCCGCTTACCCATATAGTACATATGAGTAAGACGAAAATAACCGACGTCGTTGAGGAATCATATAACGTGGAGCTTACGTCGCTTTTCGTCGACGAGGTGTCGCTTACGGACGGCGAAGCGCTGTCTCTTGAGGGCGACGCGCTGAAAAAGCACGAAAGCGTTGTGAACGACGCTCAGAAAATCGTAGATTACTACAACGAGCACTGCCTTAAAGAAGATGAGGACGAGATCACCCTTGAGGTGTTCAAGACGCTCGACACCGACTGCGTAAAGATCGTAAAAACCGCGATGAAGTCCGTTATGCTGGACGAGTATGCGGAAAACGAAAAAGTGTCGTACTTCACCGACACCGACTTCTATAAAATAACCGACAGCGAAAAATCCGAACTGGACGCTCTTGAAACGGGCGAGGAAAAGGATGAATACCGTGCCGAGCACTCTTTCGGCAGCTATACGGTAACCGCTGTGAACAACGTGCGCGCGCATTACGGCGCGTATAGAGTGTCAAGCAGCGACGCGGTGAATTTTGAAGCGTCCTCCGCAATGCAGCGCGAGCTTTATTCTCTCGACCGCTTCGGCACGGAAACCGAAAAGTACAAGTGCGCGGACGCGTACAGCGAATCGGTGCTTCGCCCCGAAATGAAAGAGGAAATGTCCGAGCTTTACGACAACCTTAACTTTATGGGTATAAAGCTGGGACAGGTGCCCAAGGACAATATGCGATTCCCGATGATACTGGTGCCGATAATCTCGTTCCTGTTCGCGTTGGCGCAAACGTTCATCACACAGCGCATCACTGCCAAAAACAACCCCGAACAGGCGCAGATGGCGGGTATGGGCGCGATGAAAATCACGATGTATATTATGCCGCTGTTCTCGCTTTGGATAGCGTTCACGGTACCTGCGGGCGCGGGCTTCTATTGGGCGGTAAGTTATCTGTTCGGTATAATCCAGACGCTGGTACTGAACAAGCTGTATAATCCCGCCGAACTGCGCGAAAAGGCAGCCGCGGAATGGGAAGCTCAGCACGGGTCCGGCAAGAAGAAAAAACAAAAAACCGTCGAAGTGGACGCAGTGAAAGTAGTAAACGAGGACGGCAGCGAAAGTGACAGTGAAGAATCACTCTCTCAAAAAGAACTCAACCGCCGCAAGCTTGCCGAAGCGCGCAAGCGTCAGGCAGAGAAATACGGCGAGGAATATCACGAGGACGACGACGATTAAATTTCGCCGTCGGAAAGGGGAAATCGTTATGGAAAAGGAATTCACGGCGAAAACACTTGACGAAGCAAAAACTCTCGCGTCGGAGGAATTCGGGGTAAGCGTTGACGAAATCGACTTCGACATTCTCGAGCAGCCCAAGAAAGGTTTTTTGGGAGTAGTCAAAGGTCAGGCGCGTGTGCGGGCTATCTATGAAGCTCCCGCGGAAACGCCGAAGAGTTTTGCCAATGAACCGAAACCCGCATTTGAAAGCGTTTCGGAAAAAACTTCTGTCGCTTCCGAAAGCGTTGAGACCGCCGAGGGCACGGAAAATACAGCGGCTGTATCCGACGGCGGCAAGTCAAATCTCCCCGAAAATTTTGACGTGAACACAAGCGCGAAAGTACAAGCGGCAATAAAGTATCTTACCGATATTTTTAAAGTATTGGGCTTGGAAAACTTTTCGATAACGCCGTCCGTACACGATGATAACGTCGTGTTGGACATCACCGGCGATAAGCTCGGCGTGATAATCGGCAAGCGCGGAGAAACGCTTGACAGCCTGCAATATCTGGCGATTTTGGCGTCCAACCGCACGGACGAAAGCTACTGCCGCATATCTCTTGACTGCAACGGTTACCGCGACAAGCGCAGCGAATCTCTTGAAGCGCTTGCGAAAAAGACCAGCGCCAAGGTAATAAAACAGGGCAGAAGAATAGCGCTTGAACCGATGAACCCTTACGAGCGCAGAATAATTCACAGCTGCGTTTCACAGATAGACGGCGTCTCGAGCCGTTCTACGGGCAGCGAACCTTACAGAAAAGTCGTGATTTACGCCGACAAGCCGAAATTCAACAACAACCGCCGCAAACGTCAAAGCGGCGATGGCTCGGGAGCGAGAAACTACCGTCAAAGCGGAGGATTCTCTACGAGCTTTGAGCGCGAATATAAGAGAAAACAGTATCAACCCGATGAAAACGCGGACGCGGGCGAATTTTCCAAAGAGACTGTTGACACGGAAAAAAATGCCGCTCTTTACGGAAAGATCGATCTTTAAAGTTTCAGGCAGTTTGGGCAATGAAATATTGAAAATGCGTGATGTCAAGCAAAAAACTTGGCATCGCGCTTGCTTTTTATAGAAATCAGCATTGAAAGTCTGAGCAAATAACGCGGTTTTCTTTATTTTACTTGACAACAAGGAAAGATTGTGATATAATGGTAAAGAAAGAAAATTGTCGGCAGCACGGAGAACCGTTAGTTGTATTTTCCCGCTGACAGCGAAAAAATTAATACTATGAATTATCCGACTATTTCGGAAAATATATTTGGAAAATTTTGGTGGCTACATGAAAAATATAAAGAATTTCAGAAAGAATGTATTTTTTGTTTTAGTAATTCTAATTGCCGTAATATTGCTGTTTCAGTGGTATTCCAAAACGAACAGCCGGCGCATTGAAACACAGAACCTGAATTACGCAATGGACAGCGCACGTCAAAAAGCAAACCACATAGACGGCGAGCTTACAGGCGCGGTGCAGAGAATACGGACGTATACGTACATAGTAAATTCAAGACCGGACGATTCAAAATTTACTTCCGAAATGCTGAAAAATATGGAAAAAACCGCAGTATTCGACGCATTTTGCTATATTAACGCGGACGGAGTAAACCTGTCGTCGAACGGAGAAACCACAGACGTTTCCGACCGCGATTACTTTAAACGCGGAATAAACGGCGAATCGGGCATTGAGATCGTCAAAAACTCAAGATCTACAAACGTGCAGACAATGGTTTTCTACGCTCCGCTGGAAGAAAACGGCAAGCGTACCGGAATACTCTTGGGACTTTACGGAGCTGAGGATTATCTTAAGAAAATGCTTGAAACAAGCTACTTCGGCGAGACTGCGGACGTTTTCTTGTGTAATTCGGACGGTACGGTGATTGCCAACACAAACAACGAAGCCTATGAGGGTTCGCTTATTGACCATATGCTGGAGGACGGTATAATAAGCGAAGAGACCGCCGAGGGCGCACGTGAGGTATTCAATAAAGCGGAAAGCGAAAAAGCGTTCTTCTGCAAATACAACAACACAAACCGCACGACCGACAACATCTGTGTTATAAATATCCCAAACAGCGATTATGTTCTCGTGCAGACGTTCCCGCTAAGCATTACTCGAAACATGATAAGCAACGCCAATCGCGCGGGTATGATACTGCAAATCTCTCTTATCGGATTGTTTGTTGTCTATATAGTTATACTTGTTATTCAAACAAGCCGTCAAAGAAAACTGCTTGAACGCGAAAACCGCGAAAAAGGCTATGTCATAAAGGGCACTAGCGCGCTGTTCAACCGCTTTATTTTGGGAGATCTGGAAAACAACAGATACCGTTACCTTTTGGGAACGTCGCCTGTCGATAAGAAATTCCCAATAGCCGGAAAATACGAGAATTTCATAAAATACATATGCTCCTCGCTTGCCGACGAGGAGGGCAGAAGAACGTTTCCTCTCTATTTTGATAAAGACACCGTGACCGCCGAACTGGACGCGGGTATGCCCGATATTCAATTTGAATACAAAATAAATAACAGCGGCGCCGAAACGTGGGAGCATATGAATATAGTATGCCTAGAGCGCAACGACAAGGGAAAAGCCGTCAAAGTGCTGTTTTTGAGACAGGATATCACGCGGCTTAAACAAAAAGAGGTCGAGGCTCAAAAGGAGATCTCGATAGCGAACCTAAAAGAGCGGCAGTACATCACCGCAACGATGTCCGACGCTTTGTGCGCTTACGAGATAAACCTCACAAAAGACTTGGTGATGAACGAGATCACCTACAAGCTTGACGGACAGGAGATAAACCTCCTGAAACAGGCGGGGCTTTCCGCGCCGTGCAAGGCGACGGAATGGTTCGATTCCTGTAGGAATTTCGTCGAGCCGGAATCGCTGGACGAATACAACGAATTCGCCAATTTAAACGCGCTGCTGAAAGCGTTTGACGAGGGCAAGCGCGAGGCTATTATAGAATACTGGAGAAGCAGCGAAACGGGTCAGAAGATCTGTATCAGGCAGTCTTACTTTATGACGGCGGACGATAACACCGGCGATATAGTGGCTATGGTAATTGTCGAGGAAATCACAAAGCAGGTTCAAAAGCAGCGCGAACAAATGCAGGCGCTTCAGGACGCTCTGATGCAAGCACAGCACGCCAACAACGCGAAAACGACGTTCCTTAACAATATGTCGCACGATATCCGTACGCCTATGAACGCGATAATCGGTTTTACGACCATTGCGGTATCGCATATTGACAACAAGGATCAAGTGCTCGACTGTCTGCAAAAGGTGCTGTCGTCAAGCAATCACTTATTGAGCTTGATAAACGACATTCTGGATATGAGCCGCATAGAAAGCGGAAAAGTTCAGATAATGGAACAGGAATGCAACATTTCCGAGCTTACTCATAATCTGGTAAACATCATTCAGCCGCAGGTAAAGGCAAAGCAGCTTGAGCTGTTTATCGACACGTTCGACGTTCGGAACGAGGATGTTATCGCGGACAGCCTTAAGCTCTCGCAAGTCTTTGTGAACCTGCTGTCCAACGCGGTGAAGTATACGCCCGCGGGCGGCACCGTATCTTTCAGGATCATTCAGGAAACTACGTTCCACCGCGGACGCGGCGACTACACATTTATCATCAAAGACAACGGCATTGGAATGTCGCCGGAATTTGTCGAGCATATCTTCGAGCCGTTCGAGCGTGAATCCAGCGTTACGAAAACGGGAATTCAGGGCACGGGCTTGGGAATGTCAATCACCAAAAACATAATCGATATGATGGGCGGCGAAATAACCGTAAACAGCGAAAAGGGCAAGGGCAGCGAATTTAAAGTGAAGTTGAGTTTGAAGCTGCAAGATATCGAAAAGAACGCCGAACAAATCAAAGAGCTTAACGGGCTTCGCGCAATGGTAGTCGACGACGACCCCAACAGCTGCGACAGCGTTACCAAAATGCTCAAACAGCTTGGTATGCGCGCCGAGTGGACCACTTCGGGCAGAGAAGCGGTTTACCGCGCCGACCATGCCCACAACGAGGGCGACAGCTATCACACGTTTATAATAGATTGGCAAATGCCCGAAATGAGCGGCGTGGAGACCGCTCGAAAGATACGTCAAAAAGTCGGCGAGGACGCGCCGATCATTATCCTCACCGCCTACGATTGGTCGGATATCGAACAGGAAGCTCGCGAAGCGGGAGTTACCGCGTTCTGCGCGAAACCGCTGTTTATGTCGGATCTGAAGTCCGCATTGTTGGCGGCTAACGATCTTATTGAGAAAACTCCCACGGAGGACGCGCCTTGGCAGAAAGTTGACTTCAAAGGACGCCGCGTTCTGCTTGTTGAGGACAACGAGATAAACCGCGAGATAGCCGAGGTGATCCTCACGGAATCGGGTTTAGAGGTAGAAACCGCTCCCGACGGCACGGACGCGGTGTCTATGGTGGAAAAATGCGCGGACGGTTACTACGACGCCATTCTTATGGACGTGCAAATGCCGATAATGGACGGCTATGAAGCAACTCGCACTATTCGCTCAATGAACCGCAAATACGCGAAAAACGTACCGATAATCGCAATGACCGCGAA
The DNA here is from genome assembly GCA_947629945.1 of uncultured Clostridia bacterium. Lineage (GTDB taxonomy): Bacteria > Bacillota > Clostridia > Oscillospirales > Ruminococcaceae > CAG-115. The sequence continues at coordinate 13,160 of CANRFR010000061.1, forward strand.
CGCCATGGAGGAGGACAAGGAAAAAGCGATAGCCTCCGGTATGAACGCGCATATCGCAAAGCCCATAGATACGGAGCTGCTTATGGAAGTCCTCGGAAAGTATTTCGATTAAGAAACCGCTGATTTAATTATTTTCTCCCCGCTTACGGCGGGGAGAAAATTTTAGTCTGTATAAAAAGTTAGTTCTGAAAAAGGAAAAATGGTCAACCTCATTGAGTGGCATAGGGGGGAAAGGGGGAGGGAGAGGGGAAAAGGGAGCGCGAGGGCGAATGACCGCAAGCGGTCACCCTAAC
>CANRFR010000062.1 GCA_947629945.1 uncultured Clostridia bacterium
ACCCGGGCGGAATGGTCGTTGTGCCGAACGATTACGAGGTCTACGACTTCACCGCAGTTCAGCACCCCGCTGACAAGACCGAGGGCGACATGATAACCACGCACTTCGACTTCCACGCACTGCACGATACTATCCTGAAGCTCGACGAGCTTGGACACGATGTACCGACGCTCTATAAACATTTGGAAAATATGACGGGCATAAAAATAGCGGACGTGCCCACGTCCGACCCGCAGGTTTATAAACTGTTCACGTCAACCGAGCCGCTTGGACTTACAAAAGAGGATATCGGTGTTCAGTGCGGTACATGGGGAATTCCGGAGTTTGGTACGAGTTTTGCTATGCAAATGCTTATCGACGCGCAGCCGAAATATTTCAGCGACCTTTTGCAGATATCCGGACTGTCGCACGGAACGGACGTTTGGCTCGGCAATGCACAGGATCTTATCAAGAGCGGACAGTGCACGATTGGCGACGTTATCGGAACGCGAGACAGCATTATGGTTTACTTAATGCATAAGGGTCTGGAGCCGTCGATGGCGTTCAAGATTATGGAGTTTACGCGAAAGGGCAAGGCAAAAAAGGAGTTCAACGACGAGATCTATCAGGCGTTTAAAGATCACAATGTTCCACAGTGGTACGTTGACAGTTGTTTGAAGATCAAGTATATGTTCCCGAAAGCGCACGCGGCGGCGTATGTCACGGCGGCGATAAAACTCGCGTGGTTCAAGATATACCACCCGGCGGAGTTCTACGCGGCGACGCTTATAAAGCACACCGAGAATATCGAACTTGAAACGGTTCTAAAAGGAAAATCGGCGGTAAAACAGCGTATAACCGACCTTAAAGCGCTGCCGAAACCCTCCGCAAAAGAAGAGGTAAAGCTGGAAGCGCTTCAGCTTATTTTGGAGATGATGTGCCGCGGCATTGAGATTCTCCCTGTGAACGCGCGCAAGTCCAAGGCGACCGCGTATACCGTCGAGGACGGAAACGTGCGTTTGCCGTTGAACGTAGTTCCCGGCTGCGGCGATAACGCGGCAGTAAAGTTAAAGGAAGCGATAGAGTCCGACGACGACCTCAGCATTGACGAAATTCAGCAAATTAGCGGTGTGAACGGCTCTGTTATCGAGAAACTTAAGGAAATGGGCGTGTTTGAGGGCTTCCATCAGTCGGCGCAGTATTCGCTGTTTGATTTGGTGTAATCAATGCGAAACATTCTCTTTTGTTGAAAACTATTATAAAATTCGCCGAAAATCAAGCGTTCGCTTGACAAATCGGCGATTTTATGTTACCATATTATAGTAATTTGCTACTATGCTATCACGTTACTATACTAAAGTAGGACAAAAACAGAAAGGAAACGGAAAATTTGAAAAAAACGGATCTATTAACTCCCGAGGGAACACGGGATCTGCTCTTTGAGGAATGCGCGGCAAAGCGCACGGTATCGGAGCGCATAACGAGAATATTTGAGGACTTCGGTTATTCCGAGGTGATAACACCCGGATTGGAATTTTTCGATGTATTCAGCGGAAGAACTTGGCATCAATTTCCGCAGGAGAGTATGTATAAACTTGTGGACGGCAAAAATCGTCTTATGGTAATTCGTCCGGATAACACCTTGCCGATAGCTCGGCTTGCGGCGACGCGTTTAAGCGGTGAAGAACTTCCGCTTAAATTGTTTTATAATCAGAATATTTTTATGGTGAACCCAAAAGACAGCGGGCGCGACGACGAGATTTCTCAATGCGGTATTGAAATTCTCGGCGGCAAAAGCGATGCGGCGGACTTTGAAGCGTTGGTGCTTGCGGCGAAAGCGCTTTCCGCATGTGACGAGGATTACCGTATCGAAATCGGAGACAGCGGAATTTTTACCGAACTTATGGCGGACTATGAATGTGACCCTGAGCTTGCCGTAAACACTCGCGGTTGGATAGAAACCAAAAATATTCCGCAGTTGGAAGCGCGTTTTGCCGACCCGAAAACTCCCGAGGAAGAAGCATTTAAGGCTCTGCCGAGATTGTTCGGCGGCTTTGAGGTCTTTGAAAAAGCGCGCGGAATTTTGCGCGGAGAGTTCTTTAAGGAAAGAATTGATAAGCTCGAAAAACTCTGCCAAGAATTAAGCGAGATTGTTCCCAAGGATAAGATTTGTGTTGATTTGGGTCTTGTCAATAAAAAAGACTACTACACGGGGATTATTTTCCGCGGCTATGTTGAGGGTTACGGTCAGCCTGCGCTGTCGGGCGGACGTTATGACAGACTTCTCGGCGAGTTCGGAAGAAACGCGGCGGCGGTCGGCTTTGCGGTAAACGTTGAGGCGGTGGCGCGAGTTCTCCTAAAAAAGGATAAATCAAGTTTTGTAAAAACCCCGGACGTGATTGTTTGGAGCGAAAATCCCACTTCGGCTTTAAAGCATTGCGCTAAGCTTATTTCCGAGGGACTTACCGCTGTAAACTCCGTTTTGGAGTGCCCCAAATGCACTAAGAAGTACGCGAAAGAGCATAACATAAAGCGCGTGGATATTGTCGATAAAGACGGTAAAGTATCAAACGAGGAGGTGTGAGCGTTGGAAAATAAAAAAATCAGAATTGCGCTCACAAAAGGGCGTATTGAGGACAAGGCGGTCGGTATTCTGGAGAAGATCGGCTTTGACGTTACAGACTTACGCAACAAGGGAAGACGGCTTATCCTTAATATTCCGAATGAAAATATTGAGGTTGTTCTCGCGAAAGCCGCCGATGTTATCACTTACGTTGAACACGGCGTGTGCGATTTGGGAGTGGTCGGCGAGGACACGATTATGGAGCATGGCGGTAAGTTTTGCGAGATAGCCGACTTGAATTTCGGAAAGTGCAAATTCGCGCTCGCGGTTAAGAAAGGCACGGACTTTTTCGCGGGTTACGGCGTGAAAACCGTCGCGACAAAATACCCGAATGTAACGCGCAGTTATTTCGAGAAACAGGGAATTGACGTGGATATCGTGAAAATCGAAGGCTCTGTGGAGCTTGCCCCGCTTGTAGGTCTTGCGGACGGAATTGTCGATATTGTCGAAACGGGTACAACTCTTAAAGAAAACGGCTTGGAGGTACAAAAGGACGTCGCGCCGATTTCCGCGCGGCTTATCGTAAATACCGTAAGTCTGAAATTAAAGCAGAAACGGATTTTGGAAATTGTGGATTTGATAAAAGGAGTAATCGAATGATAAAAATAATCAAAGCGGACGGCGATGAAAAGAAATTTCTCGCCGAAGTCGAAAAGCGCGCGGGCGAGGTAAACGCCGAGGTCGAAAAGACCGTCAAGGAGATTTTGGAAAACGTAAAAGTAAACGGTGACAAAGCAGTTAAAGAGTATACCGCGAAATTTGACTGCCCGAACGCGCAGTATTACAAAGTACCCGATGAAGCGATACAGGACGCGCTCACCGAGGCAAATGAAAAATCGCCCGATTTCGTGAACGCTATGCTGAACGCAGTCGAAAACATCACCGAGTTCCACACAAGACAAAAGCGAGAGGGCTTTTGCGATACCAAGGAAAACGGCGTTATAATGGGACAACGCGTGCGTGGTTTGGATAAAGTCGGACTGTATGTTCCCGGCGGCACGGCAGCGTATCCGTCATCCGTTTTGATGAACGCTATTCCCGCAAAAATCGCGGGAGTTCGCGAGATAATTATGGTAACTCCGCCGCTTAAGGACGGTACGGCTAACAAGGATATTCTTGTTGCTGCCGCTCTTTGCGGAGTTGATAAGATATATCTCGCGGGAGGTGCACAAGCTATCGCGGCATTGGCTTACGGTACGGAAGAAATTCCGCGCGTATCCAAAATTGTCGGACCCGGCAATATTTTCGTTGCCACCGCTAAGCGTTTGGTTTACGGAAAAGTGGATATAGATATGGTTGCGGGACCGAGCGAGATACTCGTTATCTCCGATGAGACCGCAAACCCGAAATATCTCGCCGCAGACTTGATGTCGCAAGCGGAACACGACAAATTAGCTTCCGCAATTATGGTGACTACGAGTATGGAAATTGCGGAGAAAACTCGTGATGAAATTGAGCGTCAAAAAGCCGAACTTTCGCGCAAGGATATTATTGACGCGTCTCTGGATAATTACGGCGGTATAATCGTTTGCGATACTATGGACTACGCGGTAGAAATAGCTAACGTGATTGCTCCCGAACACTGCGAGGTAGTGTGCGAAAATCCTCTTGAATATATTGGCAAGTTGGACAACGTAGGTTCGCTGTTCCTCGGACAGTACTCTCCCGAGCCGCTCGGCGATTACTTTGCGGGACCCAACCACGTGCTCCCGACAAGCGGCACAGCGCGTTTCTTCTCGCCGCTCGGAGTTGACAGTTTTATCAAGCGTTCAAGTTACATTTACTATACAAAAGACGCGCTTATTGACGCAGCGGACGATATTATCCTCATAGCCGAACGCGAAAAGCTCACGGCTCATGCGAATTCCATTAAGGTAAGAAAAGAGAACTAAAAATGGATAAGATTTGGACTGAAATGCTGAACGCCGCGAAGTCCGTGCAAGCGCCGCGACAGGTTTCGGATTATGTATCGGCGGGCGAGGTCTCGGCGGCGATAGAATCCGCGTCGGGGCGAATTTATACGGGAGTGTGCGTTGATACTTGCAGTACGCTCGGCATCTGTGCGGAACGGAACGCAATCTTCAATATGCTGACAAACGGCGAGAATGAAATTCGCCGAGTGCTTGCGATAATGCCCGACGGAAGAAGCGGCGCTCCGTGCGGCGCGTGTCGCGAACTGATGGTTCAGCTAATGCCCAAAACGTATAAGACTGTTGAGATAATGTTGGACTATGAACAGAACAAAGTTACCACACTTGGGGATATCACTCCCGAATGGTGGATTTAAGGAGAGAAAATGAAAAGAACAGCCGAAATTACAAGAAAAACAAAGGAGACCGACATTACCGTCAAGCTGAACTTAGACGAGGGAGAAGTGAAAATAGACACGGGCATAGGCTTTCTTGACCACATGTTGACGGCTCTCGGAGTACACGGCGGCTTTGGATTGGAGATAACCGCCAAAGGCGACTTGTACGTCGACGGACACCACACTGTTGAGGACGTTGGAATAACGCTCGGACAGGCGTTCGCGAAAGCGCTCGGAGACAAGTCGGGGATAATGCGCTACGGCAGCGCGTTTATTCCAATGGACGAGAGCCTTGGGTTTTGTTCACTTGACATCAGCGCGCGCCCGTTCCTTGTGTTCAATGCGGAGTTCGGCAACGAGCGCGTTGGCGAGTTCGACACCTGTCTCACCGAGGAGTTTATGAGAGCATTCGCGTTTAATGCGGGAATAACGCTCCACTTGCGCGTGGAGTACGGTTCGAACGACCACCACAAGATTGAAGCACTGTTCAAGGCTCTGGCTTACGCTCTTAAAGCGGCAACAAGACTAAATGAGAGCGGCGGCGCGGTTTCCACAAAGGGTACATTGTAATGCGCGGCTATAACGTGATAGCGGTTTTCGCTCCCGACAGGCGGACAATGCTGATGTGTCGGCGCGTTAAAGACCCGTACAAGGGCTTGCTTAATATGGTAGGCGGGAAAATTGAGAGCGGCGAGGACGGTTACACTGCCGCATATCGTGAGTTGTTCGAGGAAACGGGCATAACGCGCGGCGACATTCGCATAACTCACCTTATGACGTTTACTTATCCGCTCTGCGATGAGTATGTGGAAGTTTACGCGGGCGGACTTAAACGCGCGGTAACTCTCCGAGAGGAGAAAAATCCGCTTTTGTGGGTGGACGTTTCGGAAAACTTTTTTGATATGAAAAGATTTGCGGGAGAGGGAAATATCGGGCATATTATGGAGCATATAAAAATACACCGCTCCGAGATTTTTGATTAAGTAGAATTTCTCCGCGCGGCGGGGATTTGTTAAAAGGAGAAAACTATGATAGCGATTATCGACTACGGTGCCGGCAATCTGTTCAGCGTGAAAAACGCGCTGGACTTTCTCGGTTTTGAAAACAAAGTAACCTCAAATGCGGACGATCTCAAACACGCCGACAGACTGATACTCCCGGGCGTGGGCGCGTTCCCCGACGCTATGCGTATGCTTCAGATGAGTGGACTTATCGGCGTTATCAAAGAAGAAGTTACGAAAAAGCCGCTTTTGGGGATCTGCTTGGGAATGCAAATGCTGTTCGAGAAAGGTTATGAATTTGCGGAAACGGACGGGCTTGGGCTAATAAAAGGCTCGGTTAAACTGATGACTCCCGAAAACCTTGCTATCCCGCACATTGGGTGGAATTCTCTGGAGTTCAACGAGCCATGCAAGCTGCTCGACAACGTGAAAAACGGTGAGTATGTGTATTTTGTACATTCTTACGCGGCGGAGTGTCCGAGCGAATTTGTGGCGGCGTACTGCGATTACGGGGGACAAGTTCCCGCGCTTGTGCAAAGCGGGAATGTCTATGGAGCGCAGTTCCACCCCGAAAAAAGCGGTGAAACGGGGCTGAATATTCTGCGGAGCTTTGAGGCGTTATGACGTTCACGGAAGAAAAGGGCAATCTTTTTGCTATGGAAGTTGTTACCTATTATGCGTTGTGTCATTGCATAAGCTCAGATTTCGCACTTGGCGCGGGAATAGCTAAAGAGTTCGCGAAAATGGGCGTGAAAAAACAGCTTTGTAAGAATCATTCCAAACAATGGCAGGGTAAGGGATACTGTCTGATAACCGAAACGAATGGCATTACAGTCGGAAATTTGGTGACTAAGGAGCGCTACTTTCACAAGCCGACGCTTGAGACCTTGCGGCAGTCGCTTGAGGATTTCCGACAACAGGTTCTTGAATTAAAATTACCGCGTATTGCTATGCCGAAAATTGGCTGCGGTTTGGATAAGTTGGATTGGACTGTCGTTCGCGATGTTATTCGGGAAGTATTCGCCGATACCGATATAGAAATACTTGTGAGATATTTTGACTAATTGCGCAAAAGAAAACTTTTGCGCAATTACTTTTGCAAAAAAATATCGCCCGGCTTGGCATAAAAGCGTAAAAATGATAAAAAAGACTTTACACGGTGGGAAAAATGTGCTATAATAAAAACGTATGAATTTTTATTAACGGAGGTAATAGTATGGGAATGACAATGACGCAAAAAATTCTCGCGAAGCACGCGGGTCTTGAAAATGTTGTCGAGGGTCAGCTTATCAGAGCGAAGCTGGATATGGTGCTCGGCAACGACATCACAAGCCCTGTGGCAATTAACGAGTTCAACAAAAACGGCTTTTCGAGCGTGTTTGATAAAAGCAAAATATCGCTTGTAATGGATCACTTCACGCCGAACAAGGACATTAAAGCCGCTATCCAGTGCCAGCAGTGCAGGGGATTTGCGGAAAAGTACGACATCGACAACTTTTATGATGTCGGCAACGTGGGAATTGAACACGCGCTGTTGCCCGAAAAAGGACTTGTAATTCCGGGCGACTGCGTTATCGGCGCTGACTCGCATACCTGTACATACGGTGCGTTGGGAGCTTTCTCAACGGGCGTAGGCTCTACGGATATGGCGGCGGGAATGGCAACGGGAGAAACGTGGTTTAAAGTACCGAGCGCTATCAAGTTTAACCTTACGGGAAAACTCAATAAGTGGGTAAGCGGCAAGGATGTAATTCTCCACATAATCGGAATGATTGGCGTTGACGGCGCTTTGTATCAGTCTATGGAGTTCACGGGCGAGGGTCTTAAAAACCTCACAATGGACGACCGTCTTTGTATGGCAAATATGGCTATTGAAGCGGGCGCGAAAAACGGCATTTTCGAGGTCGACGAAGTTACTGAAAACTACGTTAAGGGCAGAACAGACCGCAAGTTCGAGGTGTTTAAAGCGGACGAGGACGCGCATTACAATCGCGTTATAGATATCGACCTTTCAACTGTCAAGTCTACGGTGTCTTTCCCGCATTTGCCCGAAAATACCAAGACTATCGACGAAGCGGAGGCTCTAAAGATCAAGATCGACCAAGTTGTAATCGGTTCCTGCACCAACGGACGTTACAGTGACCTTGAAGCGGCGGCGAAAGTCGTAAAGGGCAAGAAAGTTGCAAAAGGCGTTCGCGCTATCGTTATTCCCGCGACGCAGCAAATTTATCTCGACGCTTTGAAAAACGGACTTCTCGAAACGTTCGTAGAAGCGGGAATGGTAGTATCCGCTCCGACTTGCGGACCTTGTCTCGGCGGACACATGGGCATACTCGCGCCGCACGAGAGAGCGGTATCTACAACAAACCGCAACTTTGTCGGCAGAATGGGCGACACTACTTCGGAAGTGTATCTCGCAAGCCCCGCGATCGCGGCGGCAAGCGCTTTGACAGGTTATATCTCGAACGTTAAGGAGGACTGAATATGAAGGCACACGGAACAGTACACAAATACGGTGATAACGTTGATACGGACGTAATAATCCCGGCGCGTTATCTCAATACCTCCGACCACAAGGAACTTGCTTCTCACTGTATGGAGGATATCGACAAGGATTTTGTCAAGAACGTCAAGGAAGGTGACATAATTGTTGCCAATATGAATTTCGGCTGCGGCAGTTCGCGAGAGCACGCGCCAATCGCGATAAAAGCGAGCGGGATAGGCTGCGTTATCGCGTCTACGTTCGCAAGAATTTTCTACCGCAACTCAATAAACATCGGACTTCCGATTTTGGAGTGCGATGAAGCCGCAAAGGATATCGACAACGGCAACGAAGTCGAGATTGATTTCGATACGGGAATTATCACAAATGTTACCAAAAACAAGACTTATCAGGCGCAGCCGTTCCCCGATTTTATCAAGGAGATAATTAACAAGGGCGGCTTGCTTAATTCCTTGAAGAAATGAGGGTCGATATTCGCCCCGCGATATATTCCGATTGTCCTAAACTTGCGAAAATCAAGCTCTTGGCGAGAGGGGAGAACGCTGATGAAAGCTCGGCAAGGTTTCAAAGCGAGTTACGGTATATAACGGCGTTTCTGGACGAGCGTCAGAGCGTTTTCGTTCAGCTTATCGACAGAGCGCCGATGGCGTTTTGCGCCGTGCGGGAACGCAATATAAAGCCGTTTATCGGTTACGCTTTTATCAAAGACCTATATGTGCTCCCGGAGTGGCAGAGCAAGGGCTTCGGCAAAAAGCTGCTTATGCATACGCTTAGGACAATGCGCGGTAACGGGTATATGAACGCCGTTCTGGAATGTGCCGAGGACAACGCGCGGGCACGGAAATTCTATGAGAAATTCGGATTTGAAAAGCGAGAAGTAAATCAAAAAATCGGCTGTTCGGACGGGTATGTCACTTACACGATAGATTTTTGAGGAGTTATGGAAATCAAAATAAAACGCGCCGATTTATCGGACGTTGAGGGAATGTCAATTGTTGTGGACAGCGCGTGGCGTGAAAATTACAAGGATATTTTCTCGGCGGAGCAAATAGCGAAATATACGGGCACAAACCGCCGAAACAGCTTTAAAAGTCTGATAGTCAACGGAAAAAGCGTTTATGTGCTTTTGTGCGATAATGAGATTGCGGCGGTCTGCGCGGCGCAAATATGCGAAGAGGAACAGTTCAAGGGCTATGCGGAGATAATGCTGATGTACGTTCACCCGAAGTTCCAACATCAAGGACTGGGCAGCAAGCTGCTTCCTCACGCTCTAAAGGAAATGCGAAAAAGGGGCTGTTCCCACGCGGTTCTCGATACCGCAGAGAAAAACGCGAACGCTCGGCGTTTTTACGAAAAACTCGGCTTTATGGAGGAAAAAACCGACGTAAGCAGAAAATTTGACAATGTTACGAGGGTAATTTACACAATAAAACTATGAAAGACTTAAAGAAAACAAGCGTTTTCATAGCGCTTATCTTACGGCACAAGCCCGAAGCGATAGGCATTTCGCTTGACGAACACGGCTGGGCGAATGTTAAAGAACTAATCGCGGTCATAAATAAAGCCGAGGGTTACAGCATTGATATGGAAACTCTTGAAGAAATAGTCCGCACGGACAACAAGCAGCGTTACAGCTTCAACGACGACAAAACGCTTATCCGCGCCAATCAAGGTCACTCGGTAAACGTGGACGTGGAGCTGAAAGAAGCCGAACCGCCCGAACAGCTTTTCCACGGAACGGGGGAGAAGTTTGTCGCGGCAATTCGTAAGGAGGGTTTAAAATCCAAATCGCGCCTTTACGTACATCTCTCAAAGGACAAGGAGACCGCCGAGAAAGTCGGTGCGCGGCACGGAAAGCCGCATATCTTCTTCGTTCACTCGGGGAAGATGTTCAGGGCGGGTTATAAATTCTATCTTTCGGAAAACGGGGTGTGGCTCACGAAAGCCGTGCCGCCCGAATTTTTGGAGGAGCGTTAAAGAAAGGAAATACATTAATGGAAAAGAATATTGCAGTAATCAAGGGCGACGGCATAGGACCCGAGATTGTAACCGAGGCTATGAAAGTGCTTGATAAGGTTGCGGAGAAGTTCGGGCACAAGTTCAATTACGAGCAGCTTCTTATGGGCGGCTGTTCGATTGACGCGAACGGCGTACCGCTTACCGAGGAAACCATAGAGCGCTGCAAGGCGTCCGACGCTGTTTTAATGGGAAGTATCGGCGGTAATACTACCACATCACCGTGGTACAAGCTGCCCGCGGACAAGCGACCCGAGGCGGGTCTGCTCGGACTTCGCAAGGCGTTGGGTCTGTTCGCGAATTTGCGCCCGTGTCTGCTGTTCAAGCAGCTTTCGGGAGCTTGTCCGCTGAAAACGGAGATCAGCTCCAAGGGATTTGATATGCTGATTATGCGCGAACTTACGGGCGGTCTGTACTTCGGCAAGCGTTACACCGAGGACAGAAACGGCGTGACTACCGCCGTTGATACTCTCGAATACAACGAGAACGAAATTCGCCGTATCGCGAAAAAAGCCTTTGAGGTGGCTATGCAGCGCCGCAAAAAGGTGACGAGCGTCGATAAGGCGAACGTTCTCGATACTTCCAGATTATGGAGAAAAGTTGTTGAGGAGGTAGCAAAGGACTACCCCGAGGTAACGCTTGAGCACATGCTTGTTGATAACAGCGCTATGCAGCTTGTAAAAGACCCCGCACAGTTTGATGTTATGGTGACGGAGAATATGTTCGGCGATATTTTGTCGGACGAAGCGTCAATGATAACAGGCTCTATCGGAATGTTGGCGAGCGCGAGTATGAACGAAACGAGCTTCGGGCTTTACGAGCCGAGCGGCGGTTCCGCGCCCGACATTGCGGGTCAGAATAAGGCGAACCCCATTGCGACGATACTTTCGGCGGCTATGATGTTACGCTATTCGTTCAAGATGGACAAAGAGGCGGACGCGGTTGAAAATGCCGTAAACGCGGCTCTTGAAGCTGGTTACCGCACCTGTGATATTATGAGCGATGGTATGAAACTTGTTTCATGTTCCGAAATGGGCGACAAAATAATTGACAATGTATAATTGACAATTGACAATTACGCGGCGGTCAGACGATCGCCGCGCATTTTTATTCCTTTTTCTTTCCGCCGAGAACTATTTCGCCGTTTTTCTTTTCAAATTCCTCAATGCAATCGCGGATAAGAACGATGATTTGCCCGTTAGCCGAACGTGCTTCATAATCGGCGATAACGTGCAGTTTGTCAAGCATTTCATCATCTATGCGAATGGAAAAACTTTTCAAAGCCATAAAATACCCCCATTTTTATATTATTATGACTTTATTTTATATCTATTTTATGTTATAATGTATATATAACGTTCAAAATGAACGCAAAAACATTTTGTTATGAGAGGATAATACAATGAAAGTAGCAGTAATAGGTTCAAGAGGTTTAACGGTAGACAATCTGGAAAAATATCTCCCCGAGGACACAACGGAGATAATCTCGGGCGGCGCTAGAGGAATAGACACCTGTGCGAGAAATTACGCGCTCACGCACAATATAAAGCTGACGGAGTTTCTGCCGGAATACGAAAAATTCGGACGAATTGCGCCGCTGAAACGCAACATTACCATTATTCAAAATTCCGATATCGTATTGGCGTTCTGGGACGGAAGTTCGCACGGTACTAAATTCGTAATAGACAAATGTCGGGAGTTTGGAGTAAAAGTCGTGATTTATACAAACGTTACAAAATAGCGGTATTGTCAAATTATACAAAAAATTCTTAAAAATGGATAAATAAATGTATTAAACGTTGAATTTTAAAAATCTCTTGAAAAAAGGCGTATTTTGCGGTATACTATAATATAGCAGTACTACATCTTGAAAGGAGATAATTATGTATAACGATTTGGTGGATACAATAGGTTTTGTGGGAGGATATGACAAAGAGGTAGCGGACGCTATGAAGCTGGAGCTTGAGCGTCAGCAGCGCAATTTGGAGCTTATCGCCAGCGAGAACATCGTGTCTCCCGCTGTTATGGCGGCTATGGGAAGCGTTCTTACCAACAAGTATGCCGAGGGCTACCCCGGAAAGCGCTACTACGGCGGCTGCGAGGATGTTGATATCGTTGAGAATATTGCGATTGAGCGCGCTAAGAAACTTTTCGGCGCGAAGTTCGCGAACGTTCAGGCGCACTCGGGCGCTCAAGCGAACACGGCGGTTTATGTGGCTCTGCTTCAGCCGGGCGATACCGTTATGGGTATGAGCCTTGACGCGGGCGGACACCTTACGCACGGTTCTCCCGTAAATATTTCGGGTAAATACTTTAATTTCGTACCTTACGGCACGAACGATGACGGTTATATCGACTATGAAGCTCTTTACAAGCAGGCTAACAAGTGCAAGCCCAAACTTATTGTTGCGGGCGCGTCCGCTTACCCCAGAGCGATAGATTTCGTAAAACTTTCCGCTATTGCGAGAGCGGTCGGCGCATACTTAATGGTAGATATGGCGCATATCGCGGGACTTGTTGCGGCGGGTGTTCACCAAAGCCCCGTACCTTACGCGGATATCGTGACGACTACCACTCACAAGACTTTGAGAGGTCCGCGCGGCGGTCTTATCCTTACAAACAACGAGTATCTTGCCAAAAAAATCAACTCCGCGATTTTCCCCGGAACTCAGGGCGGTCCGCTTATGCACGTTATCGCGGCAAAGGCGGTTTGCTTCGGCGAGGCTCTTAAACCCGAGTTCAAGGCTTACGGTGAGCAAATCGTAAAGAACGCGAAAGTTCTTGCGGATACTCTGCTTGAAAAAGGTTTCAATCTCGTTTCCGGCGGTACGGACAACCACCTTATGCTGGTTGATTTGCGCCCGTTCAACATTACGGGCAAGGACTTGCAGAACAACCTCGACGACGTTTACATCACCGTAAACAAGAACGCTATCCCCAACGACCCGCAGAAG
>CANRFR010000063.1 GCA_947629945.1 uncultured Clostridia bacterium
GGATACGGAACAGCCTGCAGCTGACAAGGGGCTCGCGGGAATGGAGCGGTACTCTGATGATAAGGAACTTGTCTCGAACGAAAATTTGGAGGACCTTACAGATACCGAGGAGTCAAATTTGATTGAGGATGTAAACACGGAAAGTTCCGAAGAACAATACGGTTACGAGCAGAATAATGATAATGAAACTGACGGTTCAGCTTGGAGTGAAGCGGAAAACGCTGACGTTCAAGAAGACGGTTCGGAGTTTGAGAATACACCGTTAGATCAGATTCAGCCCGAAATTGAAAAAGATGTTACGGTGACCATGGTATCGGAGCTTAACGATGAGCTTCCGCCGCCTTTTGATCCGCTTGCTCCCAGAGCGACCCCGCAAAATTACGGAAATATGGGTGCGCCGACCGAATCGGTTCGCGACTTCAGTAATGAGCAAAAGCTTGATCCCGATATGACCTATAGAATTACCGACAAGAACAAGACGAAAGTTTCCGAATCGGCGAGCGGAGCGCCCGCGGGCGATTTCCGCCCCGAGCAGAAGATAGATCCCGATATGACCTATAGAATTACCGACAAGAACAAGACGAAAGTTCCCGAATCGGCTAACGGTGCACTTGCGCCTGATTTCCGTCCCGAGCAGGAGATAGATTCGGATATGACCTACAGAATTACCGACAAGAACAAGACGAAAGTTCCCGAATCGGCTAACGGTGCACTTACGCCTGATTTCCGTCCCGAACAGAAGATTGATCCCGATATGACGTACAGAATAACCGATCATCCGCCGAAAATCTTGGAGCCGATACCCGCTGTCGAAAAATCTCACAATCCCATTAAGGACGTTATCGGTGCGGGGCGGAGGAAGCTGGAACAGTTCGTTGACAACAGAAAGTCGGATTCTTCTGGTAAACGGCTTGCTTCGGCGTTGGAAACTCCAAATGATTCCACTGTACTTGATTCGTCAAACGCTTACGCGCAGTTTGAAGAACCCATTGAGGATGACGGTCGTTACGCTATAAATCATTATTATGATCATACTTATGAAGATCGGCGCGTTGTTGCGGAAGAGGAAGAGCCGGTTGAGGACATCTATGGAAAAGGGATGCGTTTGCTTCCGAAAATACCTCTTGGCAAGACTCTTGAGGGTAATTCCGTAAAGCTTGATATCAGCGGAAACGTAACGTATATATGCGGTGCACGCGGCGATAGGCGTAAAAACCTTATTGAGCGTATTATAGCTCAAATTACGGCGGATACTCATCCGGATGATGTTGAGATGTGGATGCTCGACTGCGGCGGCGGAGAATTTATGAAATATGCCGAAGAGCCTACAGCGCATATGAAATATCTTGTTTCCGATACGGGCGCCGAGACCTCGATAGATTTCACGGAGCTTATCGCCACAGAGTTGGAACATCGCGTTGAGGAATTTTCCGAAAACGGCTGGTCAAGTGTTGAGGATATCCCTGCGGAGACTTTTATGCCGGTCATCGTGGTAGCAATCAACACGTTCCCGAGATTTTCGGAAAACATAACGGGAACATCGAAATATTTCGGAAGAAATTACGATAACAAGCTTACGCGACTCTTTAAAAACTGCGCGAATTACGGTATACATTTTGTGCTCATAGGCGATGTTTTCTCCGAAGACGGCAAACGACCCGTTTGCTTTGAGGGTTGTACCGTTCACAGCGGCGTCGTTCTTGAAGGCAAAGACCACGCGGCGCACAAGCTGTTCAGCGGCATAAGACTTTACGATAATGAAGTGGAGTCGCTGAAGAAAGTGCCTTCGGGCTGCGCGTTCACGGCTGACGAGAGCAGCACGAACGGTTTGACGCTTGTACGTCTCGGCGGAGAAAACGCTATAAATGAGCATACTTACAAAGCTGTTTCGGGATATTCCGAAAATCTTGAAGAGTATATTGATAAACACCCGTTCATAGGCGACAGAAAAGCAGCAAGCAGATTTGAAGACCGCCGTGAGTTCCGTGAGAAGCAGATCGCTGAATGCGCCGAGAATGAGTACCTGTTGTTCTTGGGTGAACCGTGCAGATTTATGGGTGAATACCCCGTGCGTCTTTATGATGATTTCGGCGAGAATTTGTTGGCGATAGCTCCCGCGCGTGAGAAGAACAACGCTGCCTTGATGGTAAGAGCGGCACTGATTTCTCTTCGTGAACAGGGTATGAAGACCGAAATATTGGCTTGCAGAAGCAATCCCGTTTACAACGAACTTGAACGCTGCGGCGCTCTTGATGGTCTCGATATCTATGAGGGAGATAAAGCGGAGGATCGCGTAAAGGAAATCGTTGAACTGCTGGAAAATAACGAACGTCCCGAAGTGTTCGAGATAGTTTTGGGCGGAGATCTGTTGGTGGCTTCAATGCACGCAGATGATATGATAGGCATTTTGAAGAAAGCGCTGGTAAAGGGTCCGCGCAACGGAGCGCACTTTATGTTTATATCCGGAAGCGCGGGTACGGCAGCGACAGGATTCCTTTCGCTGTTCAGACATAAAATGGTTTTTGCTTGTCCTTACAGCGAAGCCGAAAAGATCTTGCGCGATCCCAACTGTGATCTTCCCGAAAACGGCTTCAGACTTTCGAATGATTATGACGAGTTGACGATTTTGCCGTATTTGATGTGATCTGTATTTAAGAACCTGTTTTCACAAGATATTTCACGCGTCTTTTCGGCAAATTTTGTGAAGACAGGTTCTAAAAATGAACGCATATTTGCTCTCTGCTCACCGTGAGGCGAAGCAGAGAGCAGATGTTTTCACAAAGCAAAAAAGGGGGTATTGAAATGAGTTTGATAGAGGAAATGGAAGAATTGGGCGCTGATATCAACGATGCGTTGACGCGCTTTATGGGAAACAACGCTCTTTATGAAAAAATGCTGAAAAAATTTCCGAAAGTTGTTGCCGATTCGCCTGTGCAGAAGTATTTGGAATCGGGAGATATAGAGGAAGCGACGTCGAATGCTCACGCGCTGAAAGGCGTTACGGGAAATCTTTCGTTGACGCCTCTGTATAATAATTACACGGAAATTGTTAATTTGTGCCGTGAGGAAAACGTCGAAAAAGCCACTGAGCTTTTGAATGAAACTCTTAAGCTTCAGCAAATGTTTTTGGAGCGTATTTCAAAATACTTATGAGGGTGAATGAAGTGAAGAATTCGATCTTGATAGTCGACGATCAGGAAATAAACCGCGTTATCTTGGCTGAGCTTTTTAAGGATCAGTATGACATACTTCAAGCTGAAAACGGCGAGGAGGCTCTTAAAATCGTCAACAGTGACAACAGTATTATAGCGGTTATGCTAGATCTGGTGATGCCCGTAATGGACGGAATGTCCGTTCTTATTGAGCTTAACCGTACGGGAAAGATTTATCACATTCCCGTGTTTATTATAACTGCCGCCGATAATATGCAGCTTCTTTCGGGAGCATACAGCCTTGGGGCGGTGGACATTATCTCAAAGCCTTTCAGAATGTGCTTTATCAAATCGCGTATCAATAACATCATAGAGCTTTACCGTCACAGAAACGAGCTTGAAGAGGTTGTGAATGAAAACGTCGCGAAAATCGAGCGCATAAACAACAAAATGGTTGAGGTTTTGGCTGCGCTTATCGAGTTCCGCGACTGCGAATCGGGCGAACACGTTAAACGGATCCGCGGTATAACGACGCGTCTGCTTGAAAAGATCAGCGCGGATAATCCCGAATATTATCTTGAGAAACCTTCCATTGAGAAGATAGGAATGGCGGCGGTTCTCCATGACGTTGGAAAAATAGCTATTCCCGACCGTATTTTGCAAAAGCCGGGACCGCTTACAAAAGAAGAGTTTGAGATTATGAAAATTCACACGGTCAAGGGCTGTGATATTTTATCTCAAATGCCCGAAGACATTATGGACGAGGAGGTTTATCGTTACAGCTACGATATATGCCGTCATCACCATGAGCGCTGGAACGGCGAGGGCTATCCCGATGGTCTTATCGGTGATGAGATACCGATTTGGTCGCAGGCAGTGGCTGTAGCGGACGTTTTCGACGCGCTTACCTCTCCAAGAGTTTACAAAGCGGCGTTTGATTACGACACAGCAATCGATATGATAAACGACGGTGACTGCGGAGCGTTTAATCCTAAGGTTTTAAAAGCGTTCAACGCTATTGTTGATGATATTGTAAATCTGCGTAAAGCGAATAAAATTTTGAGCGTCGATGAATAAAAAAAGCGGGGAACAGCTCCCCGCTTTTTGCTTGTAGTCTTTAACCTATTGCCGTGATAGAATATGTGAACGCTTTTTCCTCTCCCGAGTTCAGTATTACGATACCGCGTTTTTCGGCAAATACTCCCGTGCAATCGTCGAAGTCCGCAGAGCCGCACCAAGGTTCAATGCAAAGGAACGGTGCGTCCTTTGCTTGCCAAACGCCGAGACTTGTGAAGTCGGGGAAGTCCACGCGCACGCCCTTATTGTCCTTGTCCAAAAGCATTACCGAGCGTGAGCGCGGCTTGTCGAAATAGCACACGTCCGTGTAGAACATCTCGTGGTTCAGGTGCACGATGTTGTCCTCTTTGAGTATCTCGCGGCGGTTGTCTTCCTCGTGAAGTCCCGTATCTAAATTGTAATTCGGCACAGCGGCGTTTTCAATCTTCTGGAACTCCAAGCGGTAGTCGGAAAACTCGCCATCGCACGCAAACGCCGGGTGAGCGCCGATACAGAACGGCATTTTCTCCTCGGAGTTGTTTTTAACGCGATATGTTACGGTAATGCCGTCCGTTTTCAGCGTGTATTGTACCGTAAATTTGAAATCGAACGGGTACATCGCTTTCGTGTAATCGCTCTGTTGGAGCGAAAACATCGTTGAAGTGCCCGTAACTGTCTCGGGGGTAAGTTCCAAATCGCGCGCAAAGCCGTGCTTTGTGATCTTGTATTCCGAGCCGTTGATGAGCGTTTTGCCGTCCTTTAGCGTTCCGATCATCGGGAACAGCAGGGGAGAGGTTTTTCCCCAGAATGCGGGGTCGGCGCGCCACATAAGCTCACGACCGCGCACGGTAAGACTCTTAAGCTCCGCGCCTTTTGAGATGACTTTTGCGGAGCAGTTTTCGTTTTTTAATAAAACTTCCATAATTTTCCTCCTGTATTATACGGCTTTCGCCGAGATTTTCTTTTAACCGATTAAATCGGGGTTTCCTTAATATTCGGGCGGCTTTTTTTCTTTCCGTTTTTTCGCCCAAGCCCGCAGAATAAGCAGAATCATAACAAAAATCGCGATTATCAGTACGATTTTTATTATCATCAGTATAACGCTTGTCTTTTTTTCCGAAATCGCCCAGACTTGTCCGTTTGCGTCGCGAAAGAACATACGCCCGCTTTTTGCGACGGCAATTTTACCGTCTGTGAAATCAATTATCTTTGCAAGCTCCGAAAGAGTTTGCCCCTCGTCCGTGTCCAGCACATTGTAAAGATACCAACGGTCGCCGTTCGGGTCGGAGTGCGGTGCGGCGGTATAAGCGCGAACTCCGTTACCGACCGTAACTAAGGGTGCGGACGCGTTTTTCAAGTTTTCATACACTTTGGTGACTTCCATATTTAATCCGTCCACAAGGAAAAGCCCCTCGCCGCTGCCAACGTAAATGTGATTTTCAATGCCCGCGGGCGCAGTAAGCTTACCGCCAAGTTCGCATTTTCCAAGCGAATCCGCTTCGGTTTTTCCGTCCTCCTCAAGGCGGAGCTTGCGAAGCTCGCCGTTGGCGCACGTCATAAACACAGCGTATTTTCCCGCGAAAACGTGCGTTATCTCCGTGCCGACATCGTTTTCAACAAAATCATCTTCAACGCGGACTATCAAGTTCTCGCCCGCACCGAACATTATTTTGTCGTTGATACGCGCGGGAGAAGTCACAGCTTTGTCGGAATTGTATTCCCAAATCGTTTCAAGTTCGTTGTCGATATCCGCGCAGATAAACTTGAACATCTCGCCGTCCATATATCCGAAGTAAACGAGGTTTTCGGAAGCAGCCACGTCCGTGCAGATTTCTCCGAATTTTTTTGAGCAAACGACGCTCATATCGTCAAGATTTACTGCGTAAATTGATGTGCGCGTCGGCTGAATCAGCGTTTTGTTATCGACTGTTCCACGACAGTTTTCCGACACTTTTTCATCGAATTCCACTGTCGCGACAACAGACCCGTCCTTTTCGGAGAGCTTATTCACCTTATTCTGCGTGGGAATCAGCGCGAATTCATCGTAAGCCAGCGGCACGCCGACGGTCTCGCCAGAGGACGTGTGCCAGTCTATGCTGACGTATTTTTTATCGAAAGGCGTCTGCGCCGAGATCACGGTTTCGGTTTCCGAAGCGAAGCCGGCGGCTTGCACAGACGAGCCGAGTGTTGTAAAAAGCATAGCCGCAGCGGTTATGGCTGTAAAAATCTTCTTCATATTTTCATTTCCTTGTCCGCCAAAAAAGCGTACAAATACATCTCCTTGACATTTATCCCGGTGAGTTTTCCGAGAATGTTTTTATATATCTCGACCTGAAATTCGTAGTTCTTTTGTTCCTTTGCGAGATTTTCCAGCGTGTCGCTTTTGTAGTCCACAACAACTATCTCGCCGTCCTCGATAAAGTACATATCGATCTGACCTTGAACGCTGACGCTGCCTTCGTAATCCTGCCGCACCTCGCCGCCCTTTACCTCGGCGTAGAACGACTGTTCACGCTTGACGTTGTCGGGGTTTTGCGAGTAAGCGTTCAGAACGCGCTTGCCAAGCGGACTTGTAAAGAATTTCGCAACTCGGAAGTCCTCAATGATCTTGCTTTCCTCCTCGGTTATTTTACGCCTTTCCACCATATCTGCAATTGCACGTTCGACAGCTTTTAGAATTTCATCGCCGCTCATTTCGGCGTTCATAAAATCAAGCGGGAAATTCTGCATACAGTGATGATAAGCATTGCCTTTCTCAACGCCCGAAACGGCGTTGTTTTGGTTCGCGAAGTTCGGTTTTGTAAGACTTATCGGCTTCGGTTCTTTTTTGTGAGCAAGCTCCGTGGCGGTGAATTTCGCTTGCTGTTTCGTATCGCACAAATGCGAGTACGTTTGCTTTAAAAGAGCGGAAAGTTTTGAGATATTTTCCGCAAATACGGTCGGTTCATCATTCGCCGAAACGCTCTTGTTTGCCGCGTTTTCTTCGCTAGGAGAGTTTTCGGCAAGGTCTGTTGCGGCGACCTTGCAGTCAATTCCTCTGAGCGTAAACTCCTTATCGTCCTTTTCGATTATCGGCGCGTATTGAAGCAGCGTTTTGAAAACGCAGTTGAACGGCACAGAATTTTCGTATACGACGTCGTGAAGAGCGGGGTCTATTGGTTCGGAATTAATGAATTTGTTAAATTCGCCGAAATTTGTCTTACCAATAGAGGACACCATAATAAGTTTTTCTTGCGCACGCGTCATTGCGACGTACAGCAGCCGCAGTTC
Organism: uncultured Clostridia bacterium; assembly: GCA_947629945.1. Classification (GTDB taxonomy): domain Bacteria; phylum Bacillota; class Clostridia; order Oscillospirales; family Ruminococcaceae; genus CAG-115. The sequence continues at coordinate 7,479 of CANRFR010000063.1, forward strand.
GTCGCCAAGCTGTCTGTCGCGTATAAATCGACTAAGCGCTTGATAAGCGGCGTTTTTTGTTTTGCGGCGGAGTTTGATATCGGTATGCTTCATTGCCAGAAAATGTTCGCGGCTGATCAACAAGTTGCCCGAGTAGTCGGAGGTGTTCATTGAATTTTGCAGTTCCGACATTATGCACACGGGTGCCTCCAAGCCCTTGCTTCCGTGGAAAGTCATTATTCGCACGGCGTTCTCGGAACTTTCCGCGCGGGCGGCTTGTTCGACGCCGCTTGAATCGTTTTCCTTTGCGCGTTCCAGAAATCTCAGAAAATCTCCAAGATCGCCGCCTCTGCTTTCAAAATCCGCCGCCATTCTTTCAAGCTGTCTGATGTTCGCAACGCGACCCGCACTGTCCTCAAAAGCCGCGACAACGGATATCAAGTCGGTGTCTTCGTAAATTTTTCTCACCAAATTATCCAAAGAATTTGAACTCATAAAATAACGGAAAGCTTTTAAATCGTTCCAAAAGCGTTGGAGTTTTGGCAAAATTTTTCGAGTTACATCAATTTTCTCCTTGCCGAGCCGAGCGGTCTGCGAAACGCAGTCGCAAACGCAGCTGTAAAGGGAGCGCCGCCTGTAAGAACTTGCGATAACTTTCAGACGCTCATCGCCGATGTTTTCAAGCCCTAAAATTCCCAGTTTAAGCTGCGCCGTTTCCTCGGCGGAAAAGCGGTATATCGGCGACATCAGTACTTTGAGCATTTCCTCGTTCAGCATGGGATTATCAATGATTTTAAGATAGTTCCACGCCATTTTTATCTCGTCGGCGTCAAAAAAGTTCGAGCCTTTGGGCGCTGTGGAGGAAATCCCAAGTTCCGACAACGCCTTGCGGTAACATTCGATTTTTGAATTGCCGCGCAGCAGAACAATAAAATCGGAGTAATTCGCGCGCCTGTATTTTGGCTGCTTATTTTCGTCCTTGCCGTCCGACACAAGAAATTCGGGGTCGTCTATCAGATTTTTAATCTTGTTCGCGACAAACTGCGGCATAATCATATTTTTGTCTTTTTCACCGTCGGCTAGTTCTTGCTTCGGAACGGTAACCAGACATATCTCGGAACTGTAAAACTCTTTATTTTGCGGTTCGGGCAGTTCAAGTCCCAAATTCAGTCCGTTATTGTCCGCATAGTCCACGCCGCCGAATTTCGGAGTCATTAGACCGCTGAACGCCGCGTTTACGGTGTCTATAACAGCTTTTCTGCTTCGGTAGTTCGTGTTCAGCGGCAGCTTTTCAAAAGGGGTTTCGGGGCTGTCGCAAAGCTGCGCCATAATGTATGGGTCAGCGCCGCGAAACGCGTAAATAGACTGCTTGACGTCGCCGACATAAAACAAATTATCCCCGCCGATAAGTCTAAATATTTCCGCTTGAATGTTGTTGGAGTCCTGAAATTCATCGACTATAACGCACTTAAAGCGCTGTGAGAGCTGTCGGCAAAACTCATTGTCGCCGCTGTTTTCGTTCAGCTTATCGTATAGTAAGCGCTCACAATCGGAAAAATCAATGCAGCCCGAGGTAATTTTTTCGTTGTCATAGTACTCAATATAAATTTCGAGCAGCCTAAAAAAAGTGTTTACCGCAAGTTGTACGGTGGGAAGAGCGTTTTCCTCGTACTCCGCGCTTATCTTGACGTTAAGCAGCTTTTGCACGGCGTTCTCCGGACCTTTGGAAATACTGTTGAACAATTTTTTGTACTCAAGGTTGTTGCCGTTTTTGGGGTAAAGGACGGGCGGTTCCGCAGAGTTTTCCTCAAGGTGAAGCATAAGCGCGTTCAGTTTTTCCAAAGAGCGGAACTTATTTTCCTCGGCGAATTTTCTATAGTCTTTATAATCGTCAGACAAAGCTGCAACGCGTTTTTCGTCAAACGCGATGTACTCCTTTATCGCGGGAAGAACGGTTTCGTTCATCGTTTTAAGAGCGGACGTTTCTTTAACAGCTAATTTATCTTGAACTTCGTTGTAAAGATTTTCATAAACGCTCTCTTCGGAGTATTTTCTGCATTGAAGTTCCGCAGAGTTTACATAAAGATCCAAGTAGTTGTCCAAAAGCGGCAGAAAATTCGTTTCAATTGAGTGAATATCTTTATAAGCGGATTTTGCGTTGTCTATCCACCGCTTGGGGTCGGTGAAGCTCGAAAGCTTTTCGGCAGTGGAAAGAACAGCGCTTTCAAGATCGTTGTCGTCCTCAAAGCTGAACGAAAAGAACATCGTGTCGCGTTCCTCGTCGGCGAACGCGCTTCCGTAAAGATCCCGCATTGCCGCTTTCATAGCTTGAGACTGCATTGCGGCTTTTTTTGCTCCGTCCGCTATCGTAAAATTCAGCGGCAGATCAAACATCTCCGCGTTATCCTTTATCATTCGCAGACAGAACGCGTCAATAGTGGAGATTGACGCACGGCGCAGCGCGAAAAGCTGTTTTTTGAGATAGTCGTACTGTTCTCGTTCCTCGGAAGTCTCGGCGTTTGCCAAAGAGTTTATCTTTTCGTTTAGAGCGCGGTTAAGCTTTTCGCGCATATTCTTGGTGGCGTTTTTGGTGAACGTCATAACCGCCAGCGCGTCAGCGGGAATGTCAAGCGACATATCGGAAAGCAGCCTTATCACGCGTTCTACCAGCAGAGTGGTTTTGCCGCTGCCCGCTGCCGCCGTTACAATTGCGGGCTTGTTGTGCGGATAATCTACGGCGCGCTGTTGGGCAGGATTAAGTTTAACTTCATTTGCCATTTTCGTTCACCTCGCTTTCGGATTTGATGTTTTTCGTGCGCTTTCGAGACTTTGGTTTTTCCGGCTCAGGCTCTTTCGGAGTTATATAGGTGTTCTGCCATTGCTCCTCATCGCCGTCCTTCGATTTTCTGCCCTTTGACTTCTCGATTTTCACAACGTTCTTGCCCGCGTTTTGGCATATATCTCCAAACCTGCAATAATCGCATGGATTTTTGAATTTCGACTTCTCACCGCCGTTGGGCAGCGTTGAAAACTCGTAGTAATTTATCGGCAGAGCGTCTATCGTACCGCCGAAGACAGCGTCAAGGTTTTCGGATACTTTCTTCAAAACATCCTCGCGCAGTTTGTCAAAAAACTTTGCTTCGGCAAGGTTCTGCTCGCTCGGTTCAAAGGAGCTTTTTATTTTATTCAGTTCCTTTTCGTCTATGGAGCCGTCGCCGTCAAATTTTTTAAAAACGGTCTCCTTGTAGTTGTTCAAATCTTTTTCGGTTATCTCGTCCTTGATGAACAGTCCGCTTTCGTGATAATTCATAGCCAGCAGACGGTACGGTGAAAGCCGTTCGTCCGCCGCGCCCTTGTTTCTGGAGGGAATGTAGCTCACCCCGCCGGGACGCAGTTCCAGTGTGGGATTGTTTTCGTTAGCGCTCTGTAAAGCGAAAAGGTAAAGCAGCATTTGAATGTTGACGCCGTTTTGAGCGTTCTTGATGTCGAACGAGTGCACGGCGCTTTTGTAGTCCACCACGCGGATATAAGCCGTCGGCTTGCCGCCGCTTACCTCGTCGGCGCGGAACATATCAACGCGGTCGATTATGCCTTGAACGGTCACTTTGTCTCCGTTTTCAAGTGCTATCTCAAGCGGAGCGGTGATAAGATACGGCGCGTTCTCGTCAACTTCGGGAGACTTAGGCGCGGTCGGAGCGGTTTCTTTTTCGCTAAAGATTTCCGCTTCAGGCGGGGAGTTTTCAGCCGCTTGTTCGTTGTCTATCAAAGCGTGAATATTTTTTTCCGGTTCTGTGGGGTCGTTTTTTATGTTCAGTTCAAAGAATTTCGGACGGTATCTCCGCGCGAAAAGTTCCGTCTGAATGGTTATCAGAACGTCCGTTGCGGAATTTGCAACGTTATTGAAAAGATACTCCGTGCGTTTGTCTTCGGAACTGTCGCTGTTTGTCTCGTCCTTACGGTATATTTCAAGATATTTCTTTGAAAGCGAGAGCAGTTCACTTCTTCTCAGCGCGAAAAACGCGGGCATATCGCCGCTGTATTCCTCCAAAACGTTCTGGAAAATGAAATGGATAGCTTCGCCTCGTTTGCTTGACGTAAACGAGCGGCGGCGGCGTTCATCAATTTTCAGCCCGTATTCGCAGAAATAGTTGAATTTGCAAAGGTTCAACTTTTCTACCGAGGTAGTTCCCAAAGATCTCGGGAAAAGCAGCCGCGCGGTTTTGGGGTCAAGCGAGTGCTTACCTGAAAAATGTTCTCCGTTCTTGTTGTAATCCGCATTGCCGCGCATATCGCGAATTTCGTCGAGAGCCTTTACAAACTCGCCGTCCTCGTTCTCGAGCACATTACGCAAAGTCGCGTTTTCTTCGGAGACTTCGTTAAGCTGCATTGCGTAGCGCATTTTTGCGGCGTTCAGCGTGCGGCAGTAAAACTCGTTTCCCATATCCTCGGCGTTAATTACCTTGACTTTGTTGAACGTTGCCGAGATCTCCGTAAACACATCCGAAAACGTCAACTCTTCGCCGTCGATATCTCGGTCGGGACAGCTTACGCATAGGTATTCCGTAGGCAGAGTTAGAGCACGGTATGCGCGGTAAAGCGAAAGATAATACTGCTCTTTCGCCGATTTTAGGCAGTAGGCGCTGCGCTCTGTTTCGCCGATGTGCGAGAGAGTTTCGGCGTAGGCGGAAACGTCGGCGTTGTCTGCGTTTTCTATGTGAACTATTTTGTCGCTGATAAGCTCTATCTCATATTGCGAGAAGATACCCGCTTCCGAAGCGGGTGTTGGGAACGCTTCATACGAAGCGCCCACGATAAACGCGGCTTTGATATTGTCGGCGCGGGTGCGGTCGATATCGCCCACCAGAACGCTGTCGATGACCTGCGGCGGAGTTGCCAGCGTCGTTGCGGCGCAAATGTCGCGGAAAATGTCCGCGTACTCCGCGATAGTTACGTTAGTGTCGATAAGCTGTTCGTGCAGCTTGTTGAAGATGTCGATAAGCGAATTCCACAGCCGCTGATAGAGCGCGACTTTTTCCGCGTCAAGCGCGGTGTTTTGTTCGTTTTTGCAGCGCTTGTAGATCGCTCGGCGCATTCCAACCTTGTTTATCAGAAAATCGTAAAGCTGTTCGGTAAGTTCCGCGCCGTTTATTGCATTTCCCGATTTTTTCAGGCGATTTTGCAGTTCCAAAAGCGGAACAGCAACCGCTTTGCGGACAAGTTCTGCCGTTTGCTGCGAGAGATCCGTTTCGGTGCGCTTATCTTTAAAAGTGAAAGGCTTTTTAAGTTGGCTTGTCTTCAAATCCCACTCATAGACGTAGTTTTCAAATTCGTCAATATCCTTGTCCGAAAGCGTGATGAATTTCTGCTTTGGCGCGGAACTTTTTACACTGCTCGGATCGGCATCGGCTTCTCCGAACATATCAAAAAGAGTGAGCTGTTCATTTTCCTCGACCTCGCTGACCTCGCCGACGTTTTCTGCGTCGTCTTCAATATCCTCAAAATCTTCGTCGTTGGAATTGTCGTCGGACTTCGGCTTCGCGAAGAATTTGGTTTTAACGCAGCTTAAAACCGTATCCACGGAAAAATCTTTGAGAGCGTTCAAAATCGAGATAACAAGATTTATCAGCGGTTGATAAAGAATAGGTTCGGGCATATCGAGAAAAATCGGTATCTCATATTTCTTGAACACGCTCTCAACGTATTTTCCGTAAGCGCCCACGTCTGAGCAAAGTACAGCTATCTCGCTGTAACGCATTCCATTGTCGATGGTAAGCTCCTTGATTTTTGCTGCGGCATAGTCCAGTTCCTCGTAAACGCTGCGTGCTCTGACAAGTTCGCAGCTTCCGTTGAGTTCCTCGCCGCTTTTCACGCTCTG
>CANRFR010000064.1 GCA_947629945.1 uncultured Clostridia bacterium
GTATCGTTCTGTTCGATGTTGTTGAAAACCGTTTGGTTGGTATGAAGTCGCGCGGCGTTTACGAAACTCCCGGCGGAACAATTTTGTATCACGCACACGAAGTTCTCGAAACTATCTGCCTTGACAAGGAAACTCAGCACTACAAGGCGGGTCTGGCTCAGAAGTACGCTGACATCGTTTACAACGGTCAGTGGTACACTCCCTTGCGCGAAGCTATGGACGCATTCGTTGACAAGACCCAGGAGACTGTAACCGGCGACGTTAAGTTGAAACTTTACAAGGGTAACATTATCAATGCGGGCGTTACTTCTCCATACACTCTTTACAGCGAGGACTTCGCTTCTTTCGGCGAGGACGATGTTTACAACCAGAAAGACAGCGCGGGCTTTATCAACCTGTTTGGTCTTCCCATCAAGGTTAAAGCGCTGCTTGACGCGGAGAGAAACAAGTAATCTTTAATTATTACAACAAAAGCGGGAGAATATTTTCGCCCGCTTTATATGTTTTAGTGAATGGAGGGAATGTTTGAACTTAAATATTTTCACGGAAATAAAAAGCGGAGACTACGGCGTTGATACCGTGCTGGGGATATTCATCTGCTTGTTTACGATTATCGTTGTTGCAATTGTGGTGATTTATATGGTTAAAAACATTCCCGAACTTTTAATTCTGAAACGTGAACTGAAAACCGCCGAGCACGTCTCCGCTCTGCCCGACGCTTTGACGGTCAAGGGCGAAATAGTGAGTATCCGCTCGGAACAGGTGACACGTTGGAATATAAAGTACACCGCAACGATCGTTTATATGGTGGGACAGCGCTCCTTTTACAGTGATCTCACGTTCTTAAATCGCGGAAGTTTAAGAGCGGGCGAAAAACTTGATATTCTTTGCGACAGCGCCGACCCCGCAAACTCCGCCGCCGCGGACGGCTCACAAATAACAGCCTTGCGAAAGCTTGTTTTCAGACAAGTAAGAGCGCTCATTCTGTTCCCTATCATCTGTTTAGGATTCTATATTATCTTCTTGGGTTATTTATCGGGGAGGATTGAACCGGACTGATGATTGGGTTATGTTATGATTAACGCGTTTGGGGGTGTCGTATGTCATTGACTTTAAAAATCGTTTTGTTTGTCGTGTTTATCGGCGCTTTGCTCAATCTGATTAGCGCAGTAAAAAAACTGAAGCCGATGCTTAAGCGCATAAACGAGATAAAACGCGCAAAAAACAGTTATAACTCGATAAGCGTTGAAGCGGAAATAATCGAGATACAAACAAAGCCGCTGGACGAACTGGACACGGAATACGACGTGAAACTTTACTATGAAGTCGGGTATCAAAAATTCACAAAAGATTTTATTTTGATAAACAAGCAAGCGTTGCGAGTTGGGCAAAAACTTACTCTGCTTTGCGACGGAGACGACCCCAAGCAGGCTCTGATACAGGATTATACCGATACGTTCGACGAGAGCCTTCAACTGAAAAGCGTTATCATGAACATCGCAATTTACATTCTGATAATGCTCGCCGACGTGATATTTACAGCGTTCGGCTACATAAACGGCGACCCGTAAAAGAAAGGAAAGATAACTATGGCAATGATGTGGGCGGGAAGATTTTCCAAAGAAGTTGACAGCAAAGTAAACGCTTTCAACTCGTCAATAGCATTTGACGCGAGAATGTACAAGCAAGATATCGCGGGCAGTATAGCGCACGCGACTATGCTCGGCGAACAGGGAATAATTTCTATGGAGGACAGTTTAACGCTTATCGGCGGTCTTAAAGAGATACTCGCCGATATCGAAAGCGGTACTTTGGAGTTCGACCCCAATGCCGAAGATATTCACATGTTTATTGAAGCGGAACTGACAAAACGGCTTGGCGATGTTGGAAAGCGGCTTCATACTTCACGTTCGAGAAACGACCAAGTTGCGCTTGATATTCGGCTTTATCTGCGCGATGAGATAAAGGAAATAAAAAAGCTGATAAAAGAGTTGATAGATACGCTCTGCAAGATGGCAAAGGAACACGCGGACACGATTATGCCCGGCTACACGCATTTGCAGAGAGCGCAGCCCATTACGTTCGGTCATCATCTGATGGCTTACGCGCAAATGCTGCTGCGCGATATTGAGCGGCTGAATGATACCGAAAAGCGTATGAACGTCTGCCCTCTCGGAAGCTGTGCGCTCGCGGGAACTACCTACAACATCGACCGCTCACGCACCTCTTCCTTACTTGAAATGCGCGAACCTATGGCGAACTCCCTGGACGGAGTTTCCGACCGCGATTTTTGTATTGAACTTGCAAGCGCGTTATCAATTTGTATGATGCATTTATCACGCTTTTCCGAGGAAATAATAATGTGGTGCTCGTGGGAGTTCAAGTTTATAGAACTTGACGACGCGTTTTCCACAGGTTCTTCGATAATGCCGCAGAAAAAAAATCCCGACGTTACCGAACTTATTCGCGGAAAGACCGCACGGGTCATCGGCGACAATATGATGCTGCTTACAATGATGAAAGGCTTGCCGCTTGCTTACAACAAGGATATGCAAGAGGATAAGGAAGCGATTTTCGACGCAGTGGACAACATCAAACTTTGCCTTGTAACGTTTATTCCAATGCTCGACACAATGCGCGTTCTCAAAGAAAATATGCGTAAGGCGGCGGCTAAAGGCTTTATAAACGCCACGGACTGCGCGGACTATCTCGTAAAAAAAGGAATGCCGTTCCGCACTGCCTATAAGATTACGGGCGGCTTGGTAGCTCTTTGCATTTCCAAAAATACCACACTTGAGGAACTGCCGCTTGAAGATTACAAGGCGCAGAGTGAACTTTTCGACAACGACGTTTACAAGGCAATAAGCCTTGATACCTGCGTTAAAGAGCGCAAATCTTACGGCGGTCCTGCACCCGAAAGCGTTCTGACGCAGATTGAACTTACGAAAAAGAAATTAGGTGAAATTTATGGTTAAGGTTTATATAGACGGACAAGAGGGCACAACGGGCTTGAAAATACTCGAACGTTTTAAGAACAGAAACGATACCGAACTGCTGAGAATTGCCGAGGACAAGCGCAAGGATAACGATGAGCGTAAAAAAATGATAAACTCGTCCGATTACACGTTTCTTTGTCTGCCAGACGCGGCTTCAAAAGAAGCTGTCGCAATGGCTGGCAACAAAGTGCGGATCATCGACGCGTCTACGGCACACAGAACAAATCCCGATTGGGCGTATGGATTTCCCGAACTTGGAAAGGATTTCCGCGAAAAAATAACCAAATCAAACAGAGTAGCCGTTCCCGGGTGCTACGCAAGCGGATTTATTTCAATGGTTTATCCGCTTATAAAACTGGGAATTATGCCGAAAGACTATCCCGTGTCGGCTCACGCGGTATCGGGCTACAGCGGAGCGGGAAAAAAGGCTATCGCGGTTTATGAAAGCGGGGACAGATCCGCTGATTTCGACAGTCCGCGGCAATACGCGCTCACTCAACAACATAAACATCTTCCCGAAATGCAAAAGATCTGCGGTTTGGAGTACGCGCCAACATTCAACCCGCTTGTGTGCGATTATTTCAGCGGAATGGTCGTTTCACTTCCCATTCATACTCGTTTGCTTACTAAAAAGTACACGGCGGACGACATTCGCAAGGCTCTTACGGAATATTATTCGGACAGCTTCTTTGTAAAAGTAATGCAGAACGGAGAGCCGCAAGACGGTTTTATCGGCGCGAACAATCTTTCGGGCACCAACTTTATGGAAATTTTCGTAAACGGCAACGACGATCGTCTCATAATCTGCTCACGGCTGGATAACTTAGGGAAAGGCGCAAGCGGAGCGGCGGTACAGTGTCTTAACATTATGATGGGCATTGACGAGAAAACGGGTCTGATGTAATGACTCACAAAGAAATATTGGAGCATTGCCTTGCCAAAAAAGGCGCGTATCAAGACTGCCCTTTTGGCGACAAGTCGGTAGTCGTTAAAGTGAAAAAGCGAATTTTCGCGCAACTCTTCTACCTAAACGGAGAACCGATGCTCACCTTTAACGGAGACGCGCTTACGGGCGATTTTTACCGAAAAATGTACCCGGACGACGTAAAAAGAGGGTATCATTGTCCGCCTGTTCAGCAGCCGTATTTTAATACGGTAAAACTGAACGGCAGCGTTCCCGACGAGGAGATACTTCGTATGATAGACAGTTCATACGAATACGTGGTAAGCAAGCTGACTAAAAAGATTCAAAAGGAATTGGAAAACGAGTAACTTTTCCGATTTCGGTTTAGAGAGGTTTATAAAATGGTTAAGTTTAAAGGTTATGAGTTTACGGATGGCGGCGTTTGCGCCGCGGAGGGATTTACTGCGGGCGGCGTTATCGCGGGCATTAAGGCGGGCAACGTAACCAAACGTGACCTTGCTATGATTTACTGTGCGGAACGCTGCAAAACGGCGGCACTGTTCACGCGGAACAAGGTAAAGGGCGCACCAATAATCGTTTCCAAGGAACATTTAACGGACGGTTACGCTCAAGCAATAATCGTTAATAGCGGTAACGCCAACACATGCAACCCTGACGGAATTGAGATTGCCGATGAAATGTGCGAACTCACGGCGCAAGCTCTGGAGATTGACGAAAACGATGTTCTTGTGGCTTCAACGGGAGTTATCGGACAAAAGCTGGATATTAAACCAATCAGAATTATGATACCGACGCTTGCGAAGTCGCTCTCAAAAAAACACAGCGGTGACGCGGTCGAGGCTATTATGACAACGGACACCCGCAAAAAGGAGATTGCCGTCGAGTTTGAGATAGACGGCAGAAAGTGCCATGTCGGCGGTATGTCCAAGGGCAGCGGCATGATAAATCCCAATATGGCAACAATGCTCGCGTTTATCACAACGGACGTAGCCATAGCACAGGAACTGCTCGACAAAGCTCTGCGTAAGGTAAACGGCATAACATATAATATGGTAAGCGTGGACGGTGACACTTCCACAAACGACAGCTTGTTTTTAATGAGTTCGGGGCTTGCGAAAAATTCCGAAATAATTTGTGAAGACAAAAACTATGAGATATTTGAAAACGCGCTGTACGCCGTTATGATGAACCTTGCGCGTGAAACCGCCCGTGACGGCGAAGGCGCTACAAAGCTTATCGAATGTATCGTAAATAACGCTCCTACCGAGGATACCGCGCGTTCTATCGCGAAATCCGTTATTTCGTCGAGCCTTGTAAAGGCGGCGTTATTCGCGGCAGACGCAAACTGGGGACGAATTCTCTGCGCTATCGGCTACGCCGACGGTGATTTTGAAATTAGCAAAACCTCCGTTGAACTTGCAAGCGCCAAAGGCAAAATGACAGTTTGCGTAGACGGCGCGGGCATCAGCTTTGATGAAAAAGTCGCAAAGGATATTCTCTCCGAGGACGAAATCAAGATACTTGTTGACCTGCACAACGGCAGCGAAAACGCGGTTGCCTGGGGCTGCGATCTGACGTTTGATTATGTAAAAATCAACGCGGAATACAGAACTTAAGGAGAACAAACGTTATGGATAAGCTGCCAACTCATCTTGAAAAAATTCTGCGCGTTACCGAATATGACGACCGCGGTACTATGAGCGGAAATATCGTCTGCGATTGCGGGTGCAAAACATTTGGGATAAAGTATTTCGGTGAGGTTTATCCTCCGCATGTCATTGGAGTCCGTAAAATGGGAGAAAACAGGTACTCGTGTGTTGTCAAAGCCGTTTGCCGTAACTGCGCCAAAGAGTGGCTTCTGTTCGACTATTCAAAGCACGCCTACGACGGGTTTATTTGCGAGGATGGCGTTACCGTTTCCGATGATAAGTTGATAAACGCCGCTGCCGGTGATGAACGCGATTTTGAAATTGAAATATCGATTGAGTTTGACGACGAGGAACAATTTACCGAAGAGGTTATTGGCTTAGATGAAAGAGATTTTACTCCCAACGACCGCTTCAACATTTGGAGCTGGGTGGTAATCAACTTGAAATGCGCGAAAAGCGGCAAGAAACTTAAAGACTTTGTTAATATCGAATTAGCATAAGAGGTAAAGAAAATGCAAATTGATTATGATGTAAGAGCAAACGTGATGATAGAGGCTCTGCCCTATCTTCAAAAGTACAACAACAAGGTGGTCGTGATAAAATACGGCGGCAATGCCATGACTAACGAGGATCTAAAACAGGCGGTAATGCGTGATATCGTTATGCTGACTACCGTGGGAATCAAAGTCGTGCTGGTACACGGCGGCGGACCGGAGATCAACGATATGCTTGATAAGGTAGGAAAGAAAAGCCGGTTTATAAACGGTCTGCGCTACACCGATGAGGAAACGATCGACGTCGTGCAGATGGTTCTTGCGGGCAAAGTGAACAAAAACCTTGTTTCGATGCTTGAGAACCACGGCGGAAACGCTATCGGATTATGCGGAATTGACGGAAATCTTATCGAAGCCGAACAGCTTAACCCCGATATGGGCTATGTCGGCGAGATAACCGCCATTCACCCGGAGATAATCCAAAACGCATTGGACTGCGGCTACATTCCCGTAATTTCCACGGTAGGACGCGGCAAAGACGGCACGGTTTACAATATCAACGCCGACACGGCAGCGGCGCGTATTGCCGCGGAAATGAAAGCTCCCAGCCTTATTCTGCTGACGGATATCAAAGGCTTGCTTGAAAACAAAGACGATGAAAGTACGCTTATCCGAGAGGTCGGCGTAAGTGAAGTGCCATATCTTAAAAAGCAAGGCATAATTTCGGGCGGTATGATACCGAAAATAGACTGCTGCGTTGAAGCGGTACGCCGCGGAGTTGATCAGGCTAACATAATAGACGGACGCTGCCCGCACTCAATACTTATTGAGCTTCTTACCGATCTAGGCGCGGGCACTATGATAGTAGCATGAGGTGGAAATAATGGCAAACAAAAAAAATGAAACAATAGAACAATTCAACAAATTCGTAATGCACTCTTATGGACGTTACGATTTGGTGTTGGATAAAGGTGAACACGAAACCGCTGTTGATGATTCGGGCAAGGAGTACATAGACTTCGGATCGGGTATCGGCACAAATTCTCTCGGTTACTGCAACGAGGATTGGGTAAACGCTGTTTGTGATCAGGCGCACAAAATTCAGCACACATCCAATTACTATTACACAAAGGTTCAGGCGGATTTCGCTCGGGAGCTATGTAAGACAACAGGCTACACAGCTATGTTTTTCGGTAATTCGGGCGCGGAAGCGAACGAATGTGCAATTAAAATCGCCCGTAAATACAGCTTTGACAAGTATGGAAAAGGTCGCCACAACATAATTACGCTTGTGAACTCTTTTCACGGCAGAACGCTCTGTACGCTTTCCGCAACCGGACAGGACGTTTTTCACAACTACTTCTTCCCTTTCGTGGACGGTTTTATCAACGTTGAAGCGAATAATATAGAGGACTTACACGAAAAACTTGACGATACCGTATGCGCGGTTATGTTTGAGTACATTCAGGGCGAGGGCGGCGTTATGCAGCTTGATAAGAAATTCGTGAACGAAATATTTAAACTTTGCAAGGAAAAAGATGTGCTGACTATCGCGGACGAGGTTCAAACAGGAGTTGGAAGAACGGGAAAATTCCTCTGCGGCGAGCACTACAAGAAAAAAGCGGATTTGACTACGCTGGCAAAAGGCTTGGCGGGCGGCGTACCCATAGGCGTTTGTCTTGCAGGCAAAAAGTGTGCCGAGGTGCTCACTCCCGGAACGCACGGTTCAACGTTCGGCGGTAATCCCATAAGCTGCGCCGGTGGTTTAGCTGTGCTTAGCAAAGTAAATTCCGAGGGATTTTTGGACGAGGTAGCGAAAAAAGGCGAATATTTCCGCGAAAAACTGAGCAATATCCCCGAGGTAAAATCCGTTTCGGGAATTGGCTTGATGATAGGTATTCAGCTTAAATCCATGAAAGCCGCGGACATTGTGAAAAAAGGCATAGATAAAGGTTTGCTTATGCTTACGGCAAAAGACAAAGTCCGCTTGCTGCCTCCGCTTACGATAACTTATGAAGAAATCGATAAGGGAATGGCTATTTTAAGCGACCTTTTGGGCAAGCGTCAGTTTGAGCGTACCTGTCCCAAATGCGGTGCTCTGTTGGAAGAAGCTCCGATTGGGAAAAAGGATCCCGAAACGGGCTACGACCCCATGCCCGACCCCAAATACACCGATTCTTGGTACAACGGCAGTCACAATATCCCCCGAGCGCTTATTTGTCCGAAATGCGGAGCTAACTATGTTGGGTACGATGATTTGCGCTACGATAAGGAGTAACAATAATTGAAAAAATACAAGTTTGGCATATACGGCATTGTAAATTACATATTTTAAGAACTTGTTCTCATATTTTCAAAGGATGACAACCTCGAAAAAACTCCCGCCGCTAAATCGTAACAAGAAGAACAAGAAACATCTTATATTGGAGACTGAGCAAATGAACATAAGAACAATGACAACCGCCGATTACGACGCGGTTTACGCGCTGTGGCTCTCTTGCAATGGAATGGGGCTTAATAACCTTGACGATTCGCGCGAGGGCATTGAAAAGTTTTTAAATCGCAACCCCGAAACCTGCTTTGTTGCCGTAAAAGACAATAAAATTATTGGCGTGATAATCGCGGGAAACGACGGTCGGCGCGGTTATATTTATCATACTGCCGTAAAGCCCGAATATCGCCGTCAAGGCATTGCTAAACGGCTTGCAGAAGCGGCGTTGAACGCTTTGAAAAATCTCGGCATAAACAAGGTCGCTCTGCTTGTATTTGAACGCAATGAGACTGCGAACACGTTTTGGGAAAAAATCGGATTTTCCGCCCGTGAGGATGTTGTTTACCGCAACAAAGCTATCTCGGACATTATCCGAATCGACACATAAAGAAAGGAAATTTTAACAATGAAACATTTATTGAAATTGCTTGACCTCTCCACAGAGGAAATCGTGGACTTGCTGAATCTTGCTGATCAGTTGAAGTACGAGCAAAAACACGGAATCGAACATCATCATCTTAAGGGAATGACGCTTGGAATGATATTCCAAAAATCATCCACGCGTACGCGCGTTTCATTTGAAACGGGAATGTACCAGCTCGGCGGACAGGCGCTGTTCCTGTCCTTGCGCGACCTGCAAATCGGGCGCGGTGAGCCGGTACAAGATACCGCGCGCGTTCTTTCACGCTATCTGAACGGAATTATGATACGCACTTTCGCGCAAAAAGAAGTTGAA
The DNA here is from genome assembly GCA_947629945.1 of uncultured Clostridia bacterium. Taxonomy (GTDB): domain Bacteria; phylum Bacillota; class Clostridia; order Oscillospirales; family Ruminococcaceae; genus CAG-115. Next base: position 9,292 of record CANRFR010000064.1, read on the forward strand.
GACCTCGCCGAGTATGGCTCTATTCCGATAATCAACGGACTTACAGACTTTTGTCACCCTTGCCAAGTTCTCGCCGACTTGCAAACTATTCGCGAATACAAAAATAAACTTGACGGCTTAAAGTTCTGCTATATCGGCGATGGAAACAATATGGCAAATTCGCTCACCGTAGGCGCTTTGAAATGCGGAATGAGCGTTTCGCTTGCCTGCCCCGAGGGATATCATCCCGATAACCAAGTGTTGGAATTTGCAAAATCCTACGACGACAAATTCCAACTCACAGCCGACCCGAAAACAGCAGCCGCAGACGCCGACGTTCTTTACACAGACGTTTGGGCTTCTATGGGTCAGGAGGGCGAATTTGAAAAGCGCAAAAAAGTATTTGAAGGCATTTATCAAATAAACGATGAGATTATGAGCGCCGCAAAGTCCGGCGCTATGGTTCTGCACTGCTTGCCCGCTCATCGCGAGGAGGAAATTACGGCAAAGGTATTTGAAGCCCATGCTAACGAGATTTTTGACGAAGCCGAAAACCGTCTCCACGCACAAAAAGCCGTTATGGTGCGCCTTATGGCTCCCGGAAAATAACAAGCGGCTTTATCAAGCACAAACGATATCATTTCATATCTTTACCGTCTGCGGCGAAATCCCATTTAAACCAAGAAAACCGCAGCCATGATCTTACATTCAAAAATTGCGGCAGCATCCAATCGATGCTGCCGCAAATTTTTTCATATTCGTTTATTCTCTATTTGAACCGCTCTATCCTATTCATCAGAATGCCGACCAAAACCGACAGCACCAAGCTAATCAATATCGGAAACCAGACGTTAGCAAGCGGCAAACCTCCCGCATTCTCGTGTAAGTTCATTCCGTAAAAGCTGAAGACTATCGTCGGCATTGTAAGTATAATCGTTACTGTAGTCATTCTCTTCATTATGATGTTTAGGTTATTTGAGATTATTGAAGCGAACGTATCCATCGTACCGCTTAAAATGTTAGAATAGATGCTGGTCATTTCTATAGCCTGCTTTACCTCTATCATAACATCGTCCAGCACGTCCTGGTCTTCCTCATAAAGCTTTAAATATCTGCCGCGCATCAACTTTTCAAGCACTGTTTCATTGGATTTCAGTGAGGTGGAAAAATATACCAGTGATTTTTCGAGACCTTGAAGCTGGATAAGTCCTTTATTTTTCATTGACTGATACATTTTTTCCTCTACAAAATTAGCGAGCTTATCAATTTGTTTTAAGTACTGCAAATACCTTGCCGCTATTCTTAAAAGCACTGTGAACACAAAACGCGTTCTGAGATCGGGGCGAACGCCCTTTACTACGCCCTTGGCAATCTCGTCAAGCACAACGTTTTGTTTTGCGCTTACCGTTATGACATTCTTGTCCGTAATAATCATCGACATTGGCGTTGTGGAATACAACAGCGTTCTGTCCGGATCATTGTCGTGCTCTGCTATAGGATAGTCCACGACGATAAGAGTTACGCCGTCATCGCTTTCAACACGCGACGGTTCTTCCTCATCCAAAGCGGCTCTGATGTAATCTCTGTCGATGTTCAGATCTTCCTCAATATCCGATATCTCCGTTTCCGTCGGACCTGTGAGCGCTATCCAGCAGCCCGGCTCAATACCGTCAGTTTCCGCAATCTTGCCCTCTATACTTCTGTAATAATTTACCAATTGGGTCAGCTCCTTTATTCAGCCGCACAAGCACAGCGGCTTTATTCTGTTTACTTCGACTTCGACCGTCTGCGCTCATAAATATCACCCCTTGATAAATTAAAATAACATTTTTCACAAACGCCGCTACCATCGGAACGCTGCGTTTTTGCCCAAGTTTTCAATTACACAATTATTATAACATTTTTTTCCGCAAAATTCAACCCCTTTTTATGTAAAAAATCAGAGCCGTTACATTCCCTTTTACGGTAATGCTGACAGGCTCTGAAATCTTTTTAAACTGTTTCGACAAGTTTTGCGAGAGCGTCCAAAGCTGCTCGGCGCTCCTCCTCGGAAAGGTGCCCGCCGTTTCGAGTGCGGAATTTTGCCGATACATGTCTGATATTTTTATTTACATAATTCTCGTCGGTGATTTTGACGCAGTAGGCTTCACAGGTGCGTTCCTCGTCATTTAGGAAGTAGTTCAGTGTGAGCTTGTGCGACTTTCCGTTTATCAGCATAAGCGCGGCAGTTTCGGTTTTGCCGTAAACCGTACGAAGAAAGCCGTCCGAAATGATTCCGGAGCCGCTTATTTCCACTGTTCTTCCGTCATCGGACTTTGTCACTCCGCTGCCGTTTTCCGTAATTGTCAGCATAGGCAGCATTGAACTTTTTTCGCCCGCGCTATCCGCTAAAAGATCAAGCAGTGTTGTTTTCGGCGAAATTCCCATTTCGTTTGCGTTTTCGATGAGCGACAACGGCTTGTCGGCTGCCGTTATACCCTCTGTGAACTGCAAACAAGCGATTTCTTCCGCACTTACACCGTTTTCAACACAACACACGGGCATATTCAAACTACACCGCATATCAAAATACAATGTTTTCAGCGCGTCTGCGGCGGAAGCATTTTCAAAACCTCTCCCCAATATCAAAAGTTTTGTCTCGCACATATAAATACGCTTGCCGTCGACCAACGAAATATTATCAATAGCCTGAGACAGTGTTTCTCCCTCGCCGTTTACGCGTATTACATTCTCTTGAGAAGCGTCGACAGTCCCGCCACCGCTTCCCCCGCTGCTGAACAACATGGCGCAGACGCGATATTTACCATCGTAATCCACTGCCGCTGACTGAATTAGCGCACGGTCGCCAAGTTCGGTGCTGTCGGAACAGCCTGTGAACGCTGTCAGCGCAATCAACACTAAAACCGCGAACAGCTTTTTCATATCGTTTCCCCCTTTTCAGACGGCATTTTCGATGATTTATATGCTCGATAGACCTCCTTAACAGCGTTCTCCGCGCAAAGCAGCATAACACCGCTTCTAAACGCCCCGCACAGCGACCATACTGCCGCCGAAAAGCCGTCCAGCCGCTTGAACAGTGAGATATCCGAAAGCGAAGCCGCAGCCGTAAACGGAAACTCACATTCGCTGTACATTTCACGAAGTACAAGACAGTTAAACGAACATATTATCAGTGCGGCAAGCGTCGAGAAAACCGCGAACGATATTCCGGTTTTCCCGAGTGCGCTTTTACGGTTTCGCGAAACGTACGGCAGCAGCGCTGCGAAGATCAAATAATCGCCGCCGCGCATTACGCGTTCAAAAATATCCATTAAAAGCGACGAATTATCTCCGAAAACCACAAAGCTCTCAAACGATTGTTCGTTAATATACGGGATACACCCAAGCATAACCGTTACGGTAACAACTGCGGCAGCTATCAAAAATATAGCGCCTGCCCGAGCCAAAGCCTCCGTGCCCATCAACACGTTATAGACCGCAAAAACCGCAGCCAACGTAAAGATAAGCCACAGCGTGCCGCCGGGCAGCAAGTTTCTCACGGCGTACTGCGAGAGATAAAACATAGTCCGCAAAGCTGCCGCTATTAAAAGCAAAGACGCAAAGACAGCTCCCGTCCAGCCAAGCGCTTTGTTTTTATTGTAGACCGAACGATGAACGTTGCTGCCGTTAAATGAATAGATGATAAGCGGCAGCGCCAGCAAAAACCTAACAGCCTCCGAAATCAAAATGGAAAGAACGGATTCCAATGCAGTTCCCGACGATGTGCGCGGATAGATCATCTCGGAACTTAACCGTGATATCATTAATATACAGAAAAACTGTGAGGTGCTGATTTTGGGATATTGTTTTGGCATTCTTTTTTCCTTTCGGCAATTATTTATAAGCCGCACCGTTTAAGCTTTGAACGGTAACATCTCCCTTTGCCATACGCTTCCAGCCGGCTCTGATTATCATATCGCGCCAAGCCTTCGGCGAAA
>CANRFR010000065.1 GCA_947629945.1 uncultured Clostridia bacterium
CCTGTTTGGCTGCAATTTTAGTATTGGTTTATTTTTAGGGATTATTCCCGTTTACACAGTTTATTTTTCAGACCCGAGGCGAACAGAAAGGCAAGCCGACTTATCATTGTTGTCGTCTTTCCATATCCTGCTGGTGCTTCAACCATCAGTCTGAAACTATCAGAAAAAATGACCTCAAGCTGCTTATCATCACCTTCATGTTGGATAGTTATCTTTTCTTTGATCTCTGCAAGATTATCATAAGACATTTGTCGCTACCTCCTTCGCTTTTTTTATGGCATCTTGATAACAAGTTGGTATATCAGCTTCGGGTATTGCTTCCCCAATAATTCTGCCAAGAAGAACTCCCTTCTTGGCCATAAACCATGATGAGAACATACGGCAAAAATCTTCCTCGTCATCATCGCTTACATCGCTCAACTTTTTAGCGGCGTAATTAATCATATTAATGCCCATTTTATTAAAATGTTTACGGACAAAGTCGGCATCTAATTCCATTGTATCTGCTTGACTGTCTACATCAATGGCAATTTGTCTTACTATATCCACATGTCCTGATGTATAAAGAGTCTTTACAATTTCTACCTCAAAACAAAGTTCGGTTGTAAAGAATGTGTTGGAATTCGCTGTATTTTTTGCCTTAACATCACCATCATAAATAGCTATACTTGGTATCGCAAAATTTTCCAGTAACTGGCGAAGATGTTTGATCGTTCCCTCACCCATTGCATTAATTACGCATATGCCATAATCATCCAGCGATATACCCATCTTGCTGGCAAAGGCGTTAATACATCCATACTCTGTTTCTCCCTCAATCAAAATAACACATTTTGAATAAAACGCCTCTTTGATTTCCGGAAAATGCATGACAAGATGTTTCTCATTTTCAACTTTGATGACATTTTTATTGTTTTCGCCATTAATAGGGCGAAGCATATAACCGCTGATAACTGATGTCCTGTCTCCTTTTTTATAGAAGCGTACTAAATTGCGATAATCTCCAACTAAAGCGTCTGTGGAATGGGTAACAATAATTAACTGACCATCAATACCATCAATGTTGAATAAAGATTTCAAAAGCTCTACAAACTTCGCGTCTTCGTTGCACAACACTCGCTTGTAATAGTTAATAAGGGATCTTTGAAGATATGGGTGTAAATGGACTTCTGGCTCATCAATGGATAATACGAGCGGCAAAAATTTCTTGTTGGATGAATCAGTGTATAAAAGGTCAGCAAAAGAAACTGTTTTACTTTTGTATAATCCCATGATTTGGCACAAAATATTAATTGATGCCATTGCCATATACTGAACGCCACTACCAGTGGTTTCAATTTTTCTCTTGCCATCCGATAAGTAAAACAAATTAGTAAGCATTTCCGTTGAATCAGGTGCTATAGTTGCTTTGATTGAATAATCTCGGAAGCTGCGGATTTTTTCTAGGTATCCATTAATAAAATCCGTCAAACTATTAACTTGCTTATCATTAAGAAAGGAAGCTGCTGTACCATCATTAAATTTATCGATTATCACGCTCATCAAAAGCCCAATTCCTTTTTGTGTATCAAGACGCAACTCTTTACTAGGCACAGATGTAGTTTCGTACTTTATGAAGTTTATTTTACGTATTTGGCGGGGGAGTATACTTTCATTGGTTTCGCTGCTTAATAATAGTTGGATATGCATCTTTGATGGCTTGCTGATAACGTATTTTTAACAAAGAAGCATCTTGGGGTGAAAAGTTGTCACCGAAAAAACCTTGCTCATTTGGATTCAATTTAAGTTCCAATTCAACCTCTATGGGCTTTTCTAGATTATCAAAATCTTTCTCGTCAAATCCCTTTCCACTACAAACCGTAGCGAGTAGCGATAAAAAGTTGCTTTTCCCAATGTTGTTTTCTCCGATAATGTAATTGCAGTCTGTGTTGAAAGCGATTTCAATTCCGTCAATATTCCTATAGTTGTTTACTTTTACATAAGTGATTTTCATTAGTCCCTCCGTTGTGTATATAATAAATTTTTGATCGTTAAAAAGATTTTATGCCCGCAATCTCTCGCGGGCATAAAATCTTTTTGGTTCATATTTCTTGGTGCGGGTGGTGGGATTTGAACCCACACGTCCTTGCGGACACTGGCACCTGAGGGCAGCGTCACGACAGGGGATTTATTCTGCGGTCAGCTGCTTCACCAAACAAGCCCATGTAACTTAACTTTATTATACCACACATTAATTGAAATGTCAATAGTAAGAAAAAGTCGTATCACAATGAATCTCATCTGATAACAGTCAGTGTTCCCTTATCTATTTCAAAGACCTTATCACACAGAACATCTATATCGACCGAGTTGTGCGAGGCGATTATTATCGTCTTGCCATCGTTTTTGAGTTTCAAAAGCAGCTCACGAATTTCCTCAATGCCGTCTTTATCGAGACCGTTCATCGGCTCATCGAGTATCAGTATGTCGGGGTTCTCCATGATCGCTTGCGCTATCCCGAGGCGTTGACGCATACCGAGCGAAAATTTCCCGACGTGCTTTTTATCGTTCGGGTTCAAGCCTACTGTCTTCATTGTTGAGCGAACATCGTCCTTGCTTATTTTGCCGCGGATTTTCGCGAGCTGCCAAAGATTACCGAAACCGCTGAAATTCGGGAGAAATCCCGGTGCTTCGATGATAAGCCCTATGTTTTTCGGAATGTCGATGTCTTTGCCCAGCCGCTTTCCGCTGACCGTTATCTCGCCGCTGTCGGGAGTGATAAAGCCGCAGATACATTTCATAAGAACCGTTTTTCCGCTACCGTTGTGACCGATTATTCCCACTATCTCCGAGACGTCAGCCTCAAAATCGACCGACTTCAAAACGGTGTTTTTCCCCCACCGTTTAACAACGTTTTTCATTTCAATTACGCTCATACGACCTCCTCCTTGGTGTCCATGTCAAATTTAACCCTCCTTGAACCGAATATGTAAAGCACAGCGTTCCCGACCGCAAGCGCGATACACAGAACCGCGACTACCCACGAAACATCGGGCAATGCCGTTATCCCGTGCCTGTCCGCGCTTGTCAGAGAACACCAATAGAGCGGGGTGATGTATTTTGTGATATATCCGCCGAACGCGTTCGAGAACATATAGAAGAATATCAGTCCGCACGAAATCACAATGCCCGAATTGTGCTTAAATATCATATTAAAACACAACATAATAAGTCCCAAAACCACACAGACCGCAAACGCCGTACCGAACGAGAATATAAAGCCCTCGAGCGGTGTGAAATCATTGAGAACGCTTACCGTCGGCGAAAACCTCAAGCCGACGCTGCTGCCGATATCCGTCGCGGCGACGGACTTTATTATCTTCCCCCAGCTCCCCGCGTCCAGCGCGACATTCGGCAGCAGGACTACACAAAAGCACAGAAAAACAAACGCGGTATATACAAGCGATACGAACATCACATACAGCACCTGGCTGAATATCCACGAGCGTTTCCCGCTTCTTGAAAGCAGGAACATCTGCTGTTCGTCCTTGAACGGCAGGTCGCAAAACATAATGAATATTCCCAGAAACAGTATGAAGACCGTGTTTGACGACGACCACAGAAAAGCCGCCGAAAAGCCATTCACCGATATCGAGTATTTCGCGGCAAGCTCCCCCAATGGGCGCGCATCCTCATAGACAGCCGCGAGTGCTAAAACAAACGGCACCCAAAAATTCATCGAGCCGATATGCTTATACAAGTTTATTTTTGTAAGTCTTATTGCGGAAAGCATTTTTATCCCCCTTTTTTTGTTTTGTTTTTTCACTATTTCCCGCCTGCGGCGGGGAATAACGCTCAGATATTTTTGTTCATTTTAACGCGCAGCAGCTTTGTGCCGATAAGCGACAAAATGATCATCATTGCCGCGCAGTAAATAAACGGATACGCCGCCGCTATCGGCGAAAAAAGACTCCCGTCCTGTGTGCCACCGAAGATAAGATACAGCCTGAACCCGTTCCAAAACAGCACATAGGGATTTAACAGTTCGGGAAGAAAATTATAAAGGTTCAGCGTGAAATAGCAGATATACAGCAGCACGGGCGAGATCGCGGTGAGGTGCCTGTTAGTGATGATGACCGACTGAAACAGAGCCGCCGACGCGTAGAACGCCGCTCTCGCGCCCTGCGACAGAATATACAGCGCGTAGCACAGCACCTCGTTCCCTGTGAACATCAGCCCGCTGTTCGGGAAGCCGATGACGCTTATCCGAAAGTCATAAGCGTCTGCCACGGGCAGCAGCGGAAATTTTGTCAGCACGAACGCGGCGAATATCAGATACGACACTATCGTGACCGCGGCGGCGGTAACTCCCGCAGCAAGCACGGTCGCGAAGGTGTATTTTCCGCGCCCTGCTCTGTTGACGATAAGCTTGAAATTTCCGCTCTTCCAATCCTCGTAAAACAGCATAACGGCGGGAAAACAGGTTATCATCATCATAAAATAATCGGATGTTCTGCCCCTCAGACGGTCAAAAAAGTAATTCAGCCCATAATGTGCTCCTCCATTATTATAGTATTCCATTACGCTCAGTATCATCAAAGCCGTAAGCAGCACCGTGCAGAGCAAGAACTTCACGGACAGTATCCCGCGCCCGACGTGAGTTTTAAATACTCCGAATAATTCACTCAACTGCCATCATTCCTCCGTCCTCCGAAAATTTTTGCGACGCCAGTTCAACGCCCGTTACCGCGTCAAAATATGTAACGACCGTATAGTCGAACGTTTCTCCCTCGAATTCCTTCGTTTCCTTCGCGTAAAAAACGTAATGCGGGCGCAGCTCAAAACTTGTGCTGTATTCGCCGAGGTCGTTTTGCGGAATCGGCAGATACATCAGCTTCATATCGTAAACCTCGGGCACGCTGTCTGTTATAAGCTCGTCATACTTCTTTTGGAGAAGCCCGCGCGCCTCGTCCGCGGGGATAAGCTCCGCTAGCTGTACGTCCGAAAGGTCGGTCTCATACGCGGGGCTTATCTCGATATATTCAAGACCGCTTGCGGTGTAGACAAGAAACGAGATAGTTCCCGATACGCCGCGCCCCGAACCCGACGCCCCGATGTCAAGGATGCCCTCAGGAAAAATCGGAATATCATCGACCATGTATTTCATTTCGATGTAGTAAAAATCCTCGGCGGGCAAGTCCTTGTTTCTTTCATATGCCTGCTTTTCCTTTTCCAGATCGTCGTTTTCGTAGACCTTGTCGGGTTCGTAAGCGTCGCGGTAGAGCTTTTGCTTATACGTTTCCACCGCCTCTTTTTCCACGGAGTAAAATTTCGATGCATACCACTCCTCGGGCATAATTCCAAAGCTGTCCGCAAGCTCCGCGCGGATATTTTCGAGAGCCTTATCGCGCGAGGCAAAATCGAGATCAATGTCCGCACTTAAATATTTTTTGTCGGGATCGCCGTCATCGAACTCCGATAAATAATTATAGACCGACACAAACAAATTGCCCTTATCCGTCCGAAAATTAAAGTTATCTCCGTCCGACACAAACCCGCTGCACCCGTTTGCCTCATAGTAATGCAGACTGTCGGGATAGTCCGGCAACTTCTGCGGCTCTCCGTATTCGGGAAAGCGCGCGAACCGCTCCAAAAGCTGCTCGTCGGTAAATTGCACCGCGGTCTGCTTATAGATGCGGCATTTGCTCGGGAACTCCGAGTTGTCGGCGCTTTCGGGGCTTGATATTTCCGATACATCGGACGAGTTTTCCGTGACCTTTGAGCTTACAGACGGCGTTTGCTCCTGTACGCTTTCCGAGGAAACGGACGTAATGCCGTCCACATTTCCGCAGCCGCATAAACAAATCGCCGACGCTAGAATTATTGCCAATAAAGAGCCGTGTTTTTTCATATTATTTCCCTCCGTTCTTTTTGCCCTTTGTAATATAAGACGCGGTTTTTGCCGCTCTCACTACACAAAAAAGGGAAATTCGGCGGATAAAACCGAATTTCCCTTTTGCGGTCGATATTAATTTATCTTAGGGCGGTAATACGCTGAATTCCTCGTTGTAATATGGGACGCTGACTTCTTCAATATAATCATCGAGGTAAATTATCTTTCCGTTCCCGTTCCAATACATCTCATATCCGTACAACGGGTCGAGGAATTTTCCGTTGATATACTTAAAGTCCTTGGACGCCTGATAGCCGTACTGCCAGTCGCCAATACGCTTGGTTGCGTTTATCTCGGCACGCCAAGCTGATGCGTCGTAAATGCCGTTTTCATCGCGGCGGGTCTGCCGCTCCAAATCGACACTGTAAAAGCTCGCAATAAGATCACTGTGTTTATAATCGGTGTCAAAGCTTGTGACAAGCCCGCTGTCGCCGTTATAGTCGGCGTACAACATTAGAACGTATTCCGAATTATCCGTTTTGTACAGCCTTACGCAGTCATCGAACAGGCAATTCACGCTGATAAGCTCCATATCGTTGTACGAATGTGGCGTAACGCTGTCCGCGATAAATCGTCTGCCTTTATCGTCGTGAATGTAGAGCGCGATATTCTCCGCTCCGACATAATCGGTATAATCAAAATCTGTAAGCTTGTTTACAAGCATTGTTGTTCCCGCTTGTTTTTTTATATTGTGCAGAATAAGCTCCGCTGTTATGCCGTCGAGCTCCGCAGTGCAGATACGCACGTTTTTGCCGACAGTCAAATCCTCGGTTTCGCTGTAAACAAGCGTTTCGGGGCCCCAACCGCGGATAAAATCACTCTCGCTGGAACTTCCGGCGCCATGCGGCGGGAGCATTCTCTTTATATAAGGAACGGCGAACACCGCTGTTACCAACACCGCGACACACGCGGCAGCGCCCATAATATACCGCAGAATGTGCGGGCGCTCATACGCAGCTTCCGCCGTTTCCGACTGCGAAATATCCAACGCGCTCTCAATGAGCCGCTCGTCGATCTCGCCCATTATATCTGCAAACTCATCTCTCGTCATATCTCGACCCCCCTTTTATACAGGTATTCTTTAAGTTTTTTGCGAAGCCGTGTAAGCGTTACGGTGACGTTGCTCTCCGTCATTCCGAAGCTCCTTGCAAGCTCCGCTATCGAGCGGCAGCCCCAATAGCGATTTATAAATAGCTGTCGTTTTATTTCGGACTGCTTGAACAGGAACTTATTTATCGCGTCGACCAGCTCGTGACGTTCCGCCTCGCTTTCAACGGAGCTTTTCCCCGAAACAAGGTCGTCCAGCTCGTCGAACGAAACTGTCTCAAACTCGCCGCCGCGCTTTGCGGTGCGCCGTTCGCGCAGCAGCGATAGAGCGATATTTCGCGCTATCGCCGCCGTAAACGCGGACAGCGACACGGGCTTTGCGGGCGGTATCGAGTTCCAGACCTTGAAATATGTATCATTAAGGCACTGCTCTACATCGGTGAAGTCGCCGAGGAGCCTTTGTATGACGCTTTGACATATTGCTCCGTATTTGCTTGATAATTCGGCGATAGAGCTCTCGCTACGCTTTTCAAAAAGCTCGACTATCTTGTCGTCCTCCACGGCGTTCACCTCCCCTAAATAGTCTTCCATATAATAAGACGCGGTTTTTAAAAAGGATACTACACATTTTGAAAATTTTTTTGTGACAAATGCATTATACTGTAAAATTCCCATTGTGTCAATATATCAAAACAAATGCACTGGTTATAACATTCCGCTTTAGTTTAAAACCGCCGACTATTCTGAGAACAACTGGCGGCTGTTACAATAAATTGGGCTGTTTTGATTTTTTGTGGACAACTTTTGGACAGCTTTTCTACGAAAAGTCACCAAGAATTGTCGAAGATACTTAAACGATTTTATTTGTAGCTGGCTTAATACTGCGCCTCCTGCAACATTATCAGAACTTTGGGTAGGCGGGTAGCCGACAAATAAACCGATAATGTATTATAATTCTACTTATCTCTCCAATCCTCTTATTCTATTTTCCAAATCACCATTGACAATCTCTAATTTATGTTGTATAATGGTAAAAAGTGGTTAGGCGATATAAGGATGAGGTGTCAGATGCGTACCCCATCTAAAGTACCGAAATGGTAGTTGAGGAGTAGCAAAATAGATGTCAAACCTTTTTAATGAAAAAGAAATAACCTTGGACAAGCTCAAAGAGCACTTCCACAACAACGACTTTTCTACCATGCCAGTGAAGGATCCGTCCGAATACACCGAAAATCAGCTGAAACTCTATAACAGAGTGTTTCGGGTCGTTAATGCGGAGTGGAAATCAATCTCAAAATCGCTTGGTTTGACACACCCGCAGGATTGTTTCTCAAAAGACTATCCTCCCAAGCTTATCAGAGATAGAGTTCAAAGGATAATCGCGGATAATGTTGTCAAGCTGTGCAGCAGTAAAAAGACACTTTGGAATATGCTTTGGAACTTTATAATACCGACGCTCCAAAAAGGCGAAAACGGCGATGAAACACTCCACAATACGACAAACGCGCTTATGCAGACATTAGATATTGAAGGACTATCGAAAACCGCGACGGAGTTCTCGTGTGACAAGGACTTCAACCCGAATAAAGCCATAAATTATCCTCGTATGGATCACATCAAAAAATGGAATCACTCCCGCGCAAAAATGAAAGTCGAATCATTGGATGAACTGTCGGAACATTCTCTGAACGGAGAACCGCCGCAGACCCTTGACAAAACAAATGTCGAAACCACGGCGGACATACATATCCTTATCGAAAATCTGATCGATAGCGCCACCGAACAGGAACGCGAGATCATCAGCTTATTGTCCGAGGGTCACACCCAAAGCGAGATCGCGAAACGGCTTGGGGTTTCCCAAAGTACGATCTCGCGTAAGATCAAAAAATTCAGAAACTTTTTATCAGCCGATGCAAGACAGCGCAGGCTGATTTTGTTTCCTACAGCATGGCTATGTGCAAAATTTGTATAATGACTTATAAAAAATTGTGCAACCATACAAAACTAAAAAATATCATTTTACCGTGCATAAAACCTTTTTATTGTGTCGGTAGGCTTATAGAGGGCGATCCCGCTGTTCATCGGCGGGATTTTGTTTTCGGAAAATTTATTTGACAGGAGGACAAGTTATTGAACGAACTCAAAACAGTAAACTGCGAGCAACTTATGACCACACCGCTCAAACCGATAGAATTCTGCATTGACGGAATGATCTCAACGGGGCTTTTCATTCTGGCGGGAGCGCCAAAGGTCGGGAAGTCATGGCTGGCGTTGGACATGGCTCTGAGCATTGCGAAAGGAGAAAAATTACTCGGACGGGAAACAACGCAAGGCACAGCACTCTACCTCTGCTTAGAGGACAGCTACACAAGAATTCTGAACCGTCTGTTTGAACTGACGAATGAGCCAGTGAAAATCTCCACTTCGCGATAATGGCGGGAACACTCGGAGGTGTTCTCGAAAAGCAGATTGAGAATTTCAAGTCCAGCATGGTGATCTGAAAATAATCATCATCGACACCTTGCAGAAGATACGCTCGGGAGATGAAACTAGCTACGCCGCAGACTACAAAGAGCTGTCGGTGCTGAAAAATCTCGCAGACAAGCTGCGGATCGCGATTTTGTTAGTCCACCATACTCGAAAATGCCGCGACAACGATCCGTTCAACATGATTTCGGGAACGACAGGAATCAGCGGATGTGTTGACGGGAGCATGGTGATGATAGAAAAGCAGCGCGGCAGCGGAGAAGTGGTTCTCCATTGCGTCGGCCGCGACATCGAAAATCTGGAACTGCACTTGAAACGCAGCGGAGCGCATTGGGTAGCAGATGAGAAAATAATTCCGAAACCGCGAGATACTTTCTCTTTTATGATACACGATTTAATGTTGGAGAAAAAATATTTCAAAGGCTCCGCCACATTGCTTGTTGGTAAATTGAAAATGCAATTCGGTGTTAAAATTCCGTCAAACAAGATTACTCAGAATTTAGTCCAACACGGAATTGAACTGAAAAGTTTCGGCGTAACGTTCGAGATAAAACGTTCGTGCGGACAGCGGTTTATAATTCTGAATTATGACCGCGAAAGTGACAGCAGTGACGGCAGAGCGGCGTGGGTAGAGATAGCCGTCACTCCACATCTCGTAAACGCTTTACCAATGCGGTTTGACGATAGTGACAGCTGTTGTGAGAGTGACGGCACTGCCTTGAAATAGTGACGGCTGTTTGGGCGGATTTCCGCCGATTTGAGCGAGCTTCTCAGCTGGGTAGGGTAACTACTCGCCCTACGCGATTGGATCGAAATTTGAGCCGTTCCTGTGAGAGTTTAAGCGCTACACTCCGCAAGGCAAATTGCAGGAAATAGTCGTGGGCATTTCAACGAAAAACAGGGCAGATACGATGGCTATGATTTTTAAGCGAGTTAAAGCAGCGGTGCTGCGAACATGGCGGACGGCAAAGCCGACCGCATTGTAAAGCCATTCGTGGGAGGTGAAGTCAGGTGTCTGTAAAAAGCTAAAGTATGAAACATAGGTGTCGTAGTGAAAGGAAAAGTCCAACAAATGCGACAACAAAGGGAAATGCGGCGACATGGAAAAGTCATACCGCAGGAAATGGAGGTTTAATGACAGAAAGAATAGGAATGAGCCTTGACAAGGAAACATTGCAGTTATGCGACAAGTACGCGGCGGAATATTCAAGGTCGCGCTCGGAATTTATCGCAACGGCAATTCGGAAATATGTCTCCGACTTGGAGCTCGGCAAGCAGAAAAATATCATCGCGAAGGAGCTTGCCGGAGAGATAGTCAAGGGCAGCGAGGCGGGCGTTACGAAGATCTCAAAGGGGCTGTTTAGGTACGCTGTCGAGGTTGAAATGATCATTATGATCTTGTCGGAGCTGGCAAATATCCCTCCAAAAATTATGGAGGAATATCGCAAAGAGTCAATCCGAAACGTCCGAAGAACGCGAGGAAAAATAAATCTCGACGACTTGATTGCGAGAAATAATCGGGAGTTTGCGGAGCAAAAACTGTCAGCAAAAGGCAGCACGGATGATACAATTGCTGACGAATACACAGTAGACGATTACGATTTTATGGAGGATACAGATTGGCAAGAATAAGAGAAGTTCCCAAGCTGAATATAATCAAATTTCACTACAACGGCGACCAAAACAAGTTTGAAAAGTTCCTTTCAAACATGGCAGCGGACTATCTAAATTCGGATAAAATACCCGAATTTGAGTACGAGATTTTTGTTGATAACGGAGATTTTTTTTGAAAATCCCGCGATTCCGCTGGATAAATAAAAGCCGTTGTGGTATGCTGTGTTGTAGCACAAACCAATGTGCTACGACACACCGAAAGGAGGAATTTTATATTGAAAGCATGGCTATATTATCGACTGTCCCGCGATGAGGACGAAGAAATGAACAGCCTTCAAAATCAGCGACAGATACTGATCGACTACGCCGAGCAGAATGGTTATGAGGTTGTAGGAGAGAGCTTTGATGACAATGTTTCGGGAATGACATTCAACCGCAAGGGCTTGGGAGAACTCGAAAACGCAGTCGACGAGGGCAAGGTCGAGGTTGTTCTAGTCAAGGATCTGAGCAGACTCGGACGGCATAGGACGCAGACTGCGCTCTTCATTGACCACCTGCGAGAGAACAAAGTCAAAGTTATTTCGGTCACGGAAGGCATAGATACAACCAACGAAAACGATGACTTGCTCATCGGATTCAAGCAGATTTTCAACGACTTCTATGCCAAAGACATAAGTAAGAAAGTCCGTTCAGGAATACGGCAAAAGCAAAAGAACAGCGGACTTGTTCCGTCATTGCCGTTCGGATATTACCTTGACCGCAACACGGGAACCGTTAAAATTGACAACGAAACTGCCGACTACGTTAGAGAAATCTTCCGACTTTACGTTGACGGATATGGATTAACAACTATTGCAAAAACGCTGAATGAGCGAGGGATACGCTCGCCGGAGTACTACCAAAAGCGAAAGCTCGCTGATTGGAAACCGATTATCTCACGGCAATATTTATGGGAGCAAACATATATCAAGCGCATACTCAGCAACGAAATGTACATCGGAACTTTGGTTAATCACAAGACCGTAACCTCGAAAATCTACAAGACAAAAACCTTTGTAGCACCCGAGGAACAGTATCGTCATAAAAACTTTTGCGAGCCGATTATTGATCGGCATACATGGGAACAGGCTCAATTTTTACTTAAACAGCGTTCCGAAATTAAGCCCCGAGCAAGTCATGGAAGAAAAATTCATCGCTACTCCGGGCTGATAAAATGCGCTGAGTGCGGTTCTTGTTTCATAGCGAAAAACCGAACATAGCGAGGTAGGGAATACGTCGAATACACATGCAACAGTAATCATCGCTATGGAAAAGAATATTGCACACCGCACCGAATTCGCGAGTCGCAGCTTGATGAACTGGTGTTCGGAGAAGTCCAAAATCTTAAAGAGCGGATAGTAGCTGAGAGTGAAAAGTATGATGAGATCGTCAAGCAATGGCTCAAACAGAAACCCGCTTACGACTTGCAGATCAGGCAATACGAAGAAAAAATCCTCGCGCTTAAACAACAAATCGAGGACTTGATAATGGGCAAGGTCACGGATAGATCCCGCGCGGAGTTCTACGACAGCATGATCGAAAAGCGCGAAAACGAGATCTCGGAGCTGCAGCGAAAAATCTCCGACTGCCGCGAGTACGACAAGGTGTGCAAGCAGCGGCAGCAAGCTCTTACAAGCACCTCAATTCTGCTAGATGACATTCTCTCCGAGGGAAGCATATCCGATGCTAATCTCCGAATGTTGGTGAACAGCGTCACCGTTCACCAGAACGAGGATAAGTCGCTGGATGTTAGCTTCGAGATGAACGGCGACTTTACTAACAGCACCATGATCATACTTGAGCCGATGTTTGATGAGTTGTTTTAAAACAATACTACCAGAAATTGGGGACGCAAAAAGGATGTTAATGCCCGCAATTACTCGTGGGCATTAACGATGTTCAAAAGATAATAAAATATTTTATAAGCAAATCAGTATTTGATGAGGTATTGATTGAAATCAAAATCTAAGACTGAATATCAAACCGTGTAAATGGCAATAATACCCATAAGAAAGTGAGGTATTTAGCATGAAAAAGACACA
>CANRFR010000066.1 GCA_947629945.1 uncultured Clostridia bacterium
GATGATGTTCCCCGTAAGATAGAAGTGGAGTACAACAAACTTCTGCGGAGAGAGCAGTATCTCAGGGAGCGTGATGCAGAGAACGGACTTATAGATATTATGGACTTCGATGATGTGCTTGAGCTTCAGCCTGATCCTGCAAGTCTGCCCATAAATGAATATGAAGCAGAGGAAAAGAAGCGGCATGACAGCAGACTGGACTATCTTCCGACTGCTATGGAGCTTCTCAGGTCTGAAAATCCGGAGGGCTATGCTCTTATCAAGGACTATTTTTATAGTGAGAAAAAGGTCAGTCTGATGTTTCTCGCCAGCAAGTACGGCATAACCTTTGAAGCTGTAAGGTACAGACTCGACCAGGCAAAGGCTATGCTGAAAGAATATATCATCTTGCACGAAACCAAATAATGAAAAATATGCAAAATGCCGAATTTTTCTTTTTGAAGAAAAAAATTCTTGAAAATCCACCCCAAAAATGAAAAATCCTCGGTAGATGATTAGAGAGGGAAAACGCTCATAGCAAATCTCAGCGCACAATTACCTCTCTTATCCTCCTTCCTACACGAAGGTTGTTTTTGAGCTGAGGAAACGGCACAGCTACTTTGTCCATTTTCAGGCTGTACCGTTTCCGGAGGTTCGCTTTTCTTTCATTTTTTCGATGCTCTATCGAAACTCCTTTCACTAAGACAGCAGAGATGCTGTCGGGAGAGCCTGAGCTTCGGTTCAGGTTCTGCCAAAAACATCTCTGAATGCGACAGTTCCATTTCTCCTATTTTCATATTGGCAGGAATACTGCCACTCCTGCGTCGGGGACGGTTCTCCGTTCCCGACAGCTCAGGAGTACAACACAAACATACAATGCTAAGGTCAACTCGGCTGAAACAATCGCAAGGGTTCTCGGCGGTAAGTCAGAGGATAAATACGAAGCTGAAAAGCCTGCCGAAAAGAAAAAGACCACAAGAAGAAAGTCAACGTCAAAGGCAGCAAATAAAACACCGCCCAAAAAGACTGGCGGTAGAAAAAAGAAAAGCGATAATCCCGAAGGCACGGGAGAATCGCAGATGTCAACATTATAGAATATAATCAACGAAAGTGGAATCAAGAAAAAGAAATCAAAAAACGTGTGATTTTGGTAGAAAAAATGGTAGAAAAAAAGTGGCATTCACGCTTATATTCTCTACCAACGCTCACTCGAAACGTGGTTAAATCGGGCAGAAACGGTAAAATTTACAATCAAACTCATATAATAGAGTAGACAAATGCACGATTTTATGATATAATATAATTGATTAGTTATGTTTTGTTATGCTTTTCGATTGAAACTGACAAGTTAATTGCTCATTATATTGGTGACTGTAAGTACAAGCAAGGCTGTGATAATGAAGGGAAGAGTTTTATGCGAACGGACACAAAGGACATTGTTTGCAGAGTGGCATACCTTATAGGTATCAAGAAACCTATTTTGGTCAACAGCTATGCGGAGGAATGCTCCGAGCTGCTTGAACAGCTTGCGGCGGACAGAGAGGCGACGATAATCAGATATCTGTGCAAGCTGCGGACGGCGTTAATGCTCAAATTCAAAAGAACCGATGATATTCTGAGAAACGACTATATCAATATAGACAAAATCGAATGGTTTGACACGGATAATATACATCAGCTTGAAAAATGGGGCATACAAGTCATTCTGCCGAATAAGCTCGCAGCGGACTACTCCACGCATATCAACAGGCTGATCGCGGAGCATATAAACGATTGCCGAAAGCTGTTTCCCGACTGGCTGAACTGGGAATACATAAAGGATCTGTTCATTCTCCCGAAGTTCACAAATGAAGAAAATCAGAAATATGAGTTTGAAAAATTTATGGAAAATCTGCCGTATTACCCATATCAGCAGTATATTCACTGGAAACCGAAGGATTATGGAAACATTTTGTTCAGGGACGGAAAGTTCATTGAAATATTATATCAGATGAACGGAGATTACTTCGGCGATAATTCGAAATACAAAAACGCCGTAAGCGAGATCAAAAACAATATTTATGAATTTATAAGGAGCAGCTACAAAACGGTAATCGTTGTGGACTGCGAAAATTCCGACGTTTACAAGCTGTACGGAATGTTGAAAAATCTAAACGGCAACGAGCTTGAAAAAATAGATAAGATCGTACTATACGACGATGTTCACACTACGGACGGCTGGGACTACCTCGAGCGCTTTATCGGTATACCCGTTGAGCATATCGAGGTGGAGCGCATAACCGATTACAAGTCGCTTGTTGACATCAAGGTATCAACGGGCGTATGCAGAGAATTCTACAGAAATGATGTTTCATCGTTTATACTGCTGTCCAGCGACAGCGATTATTGGGGATTGATCTCCTCTCTGCCGGAAGCGGAATTCCTTGTGGTGGTCGAATGGGATAAGTGCGGACAGGCGATTAAAAGGGCTCTGGAAACGAGTGACATTTACTATTGCTCGCTTGATGATTTCTGCTCCGGCAATATTGAGGAATTTAAACGAGCCGTACTGATTGGTGCACTCAGGAAACGGCTTCCCGATCTTCTTACCTATAATGGAAAAGAGCTTGCCCGTATGCTGTTCGAGCAGTCAAGGATAGAAGCAAGCGATACCGAAATTATGAATTTTTATAAAAAATATATCCGCACGATCACGCTCAAGGCTGACCTTGACGGCAATTTCAGCCTTGAAGTAAAATCATGACCCCTATACCGAAAATCGTTGTGAATACAGACAATTCCGCCCCGCGTTCGATAACGCGGGGCGGAATTATTCTGTAAAGCTTTCGGATGTGCGGGAACGGCATTACATCTTTATCATAACGTCCGCGTAAAACTCCTTATCGCTGTTGCGAAACTGCGCCGAACCGCCGTACTTCTCGGCGACGGCGGCAATGGAAATAAGCCCCGTGCCGCGCCCGCTGTGCTTGGTGGAGCGGTACCCGTCCCTGCCCTTTATCACCTTTCCGTCAAAGCTGTTGGTGGAGACCACGTAAAGGCTGTTCCCGTGACGCAGCTCGGCGGTCAGGTTAAAGTACCGTTCCCCCTCGGGGAGCGCGGCGCAGGCGGAGATCGCGTTCTCCATGATGTTTCCGAAAAGCGCCGCCATGTCAAGCTCGGAGACGGTCAGCGGCTCGGGAAGCTCGATCCTCCAGTCCGTGCGGATATTTTCCGAATCCGCCATTTCGCGGTAATAGCCGAACAGCGCGTTCAGCGCGGCGTTCTTGCAATAGTTGACGGAAACGTTCTCGGAAAGCCGTCGGTCGTATTCCGAAAGGTGCGCGCGGATACTGTCAAGGTCGCCGTTTCAGCGAGAGTCGAAAGAAGATGAACCGAGTGCTTGAAATCGTGGCGAAGCCGCGCCGTCTGCCGCATATACTCCTGCAATTCGCGGAACTGGTGCGACTGCATTTCAAGGAGCTGCGCGCGTTTTTCAAGCTTCTCGTGTTTAACGATAACGCTCGAGCCGAGGTAGAACAGAACGTAGATCGTCACCAGCACCGCGAGCGCTCCAAGCTCCAGCGCGGGGAAAAGATACAGCAGCCGCCCCTCGCGGAATGCTTCGTAGGAGCCGGGCGCGGCGATTATGTTGAAGATAAGGAATATAGCCGAGAGCGCGGTCACGGCGTACCATACACCCGGCACCTCCAGCTCGTCTACCATTCTGTAAAAAATACCGCGCGCGGGATAAATAAATATCACCGCCACAATACAGGACAGTCCGAGACAGATAAAATCGGAGATCAGATTTATATTATCGGGGGAAGTCGGAAAATATACTTCGGCGAGGTTTCCGAACTGCGCGGGAAAGGTCTGCACCGCGCACACGCCCACATAGATCGCGAGCGTTTTCGGCAGATCGAGCTTGACCGTCGCGCGGAACACGAAAAAGAACGCCAGCAGCGCGGGCAGCAAAACGGCGTTCGTCGGAAGATCGTTAGCGGCTAAAACGAACGCGCAGACCGCCGAAAACGGTATCAGAACAGCGCAGCAAAGCGCGGACAATTTGAGCATGGAGAGCTTAAGGCGGTTTTTCGCAGGCAGATAGCACGACAGCGCCGAGGGTATCAGCACCAGAAGCTGTATAAAAGCACTGAGCCATTCTTTCGTAAACATATTTTTCTCCTATCCGCCGCAGCGCTGTTTTTTTCGTATCTTGTCAAAATTGTAATCCCTCGCCGCCTGTTCGATACCGAGGCGGTCGCGGACGCGTATTGGCAAACTCGCGCCGTTCTCAAGAATACAGCAGTTGTTCTCAAAATCGGTTATATAGTCGGCGTTTACGATTATCCCTTTGTTGATAAGGATAAACCGTTTATTATCGTTTGTTTGTTCGAGAAATTGCTTGATGGTCATACGGCAGCGGAGCAATGTTCCGTCCGACAGCGCGACCTCGAGATAATGCGCGTCGGTCACCGCGGAAACGATCTCGCCAAGCCCCACACGGACTTTTTTCCTGTCGCAGTATAATTCCAGATATTCATCGGGCGGGGGGAGCAGCTTCACCGCGTCGGCGAGAACCTTTTTGACGCGCTCGGGCGACAAGGGCTTGACGATATACTCGAACGCGTGACAGGAAAACGCTTCGGGCATATGCTCCGTGCTTGTCGTCATAAATATCAGCAGGCAGCTGCTGCCGCGTTCACGGAGCTTACACGCCGTCTGAACGCCGTCCGAGCCGTCCATGTAGATGTCCATAAAAACTATCGGGAAATCCTCCCCGGAGCGCAGAAAGCCCTCGCCGTCCGAATACTCGCAAAGCTCGATATCAACGCGGTTCTCCGCGGCAAACTCGCGGCATATCCGCGCCATTTCGTCAAGATATATCCGTTCGTCGTCCACCAGCGCTATCCTCAAAGCCGTCACCTCGATTTTTATCTTTATTTTCATTATAGAACATCTTTTTTTGCTTTGTCAAGTCAAAAAACGAAAAAAGAGGGTATTTTGATTGATGATCCTGCCAGAAATTTGACGTTCCTGCCAAAACACTTGTTTTTTCCCCGAAAAACTGCTATTATAATAAGGAATTTGTATATGTTTATCGAAAGGTGATTTCACACAATTTTCATCAAAATTTCAGACGGAAAGGGTTGACAAAATCGTGAAACTGTGCTACGCTGAAGACAGACAGACAGACAGACAGACAGACAGACAGACAGACAGACAGACAGACAGACAGACAGACAGGATAAGTCTGTCTTTTTTTCGTGCTTATTTATATATAATACCAATGAAACCGGGACCGCCGGAGGGCGCGTCATTTCGCGGGGCTTCAATGCCCTGCGGGATGCCGCGCTCTCCGGCGGTCTTTTTACGTTTTCGGGAAAAAAGACGGGAGGTGACGGAAAATGGACGCCGTTGTTTTTACAAAGGACGCGCGCGAATACGAGCTGCTGTCGGGGATACTGGCGCGGGAGCTGCCGGGAACCCGGGTGAGCAGAGGCAAAACGGACGGTCACTACCATCTGGAGCATAGATACGGTATCGCGGTGATCGGCTTGGAGGGCGCGCAGGGCATGGAGCTTGTACGCGCTTATCGGGAGAGATTTGACGACACGCTTGTGATATGGATCACGGAAGATCCGTATTTCGCGGGAATGGCGATACGGACGCACATTTTTGACTTTATAGTCCGTCCGTTTGAGGCGGAAAGGTTCGGGGAATCGGTAAGAAACCTCGGGGCGGGAAAAATCGACGCGTGGCAGGCTGCCTCCGTTAAAGGGGAAGCCGCGGCGGACGGCGCTGTCCGCAAACATAAATCGGAATCGGAGGAACATTATGAAACATATTGACACATTGAGAGAAAGAACGAAGCGGAGGATACCCCGCCGCTTCATGGGAATTCTGCTGGCGGCGGCTGTGACGGCTTCCGTTATGCCGGCGGGCGGCTTTGCCGTTTCCGACTCTTCGGAGCGCACTGCCGGGCTTTGCGCGCACCATTCGGTACATACCGCGGAGTGCGGATTTTCGGAGGAGGATAACGCCCCCTGCGGATACGAGTGCGGCGTATGCCCTGTTGAGGCCCTGATCGCCGCCCTGCCGGAGCAGGTGTCGGAGGATAATGCGGAAGAAGTGCGGGCGCAGCTTGAAGAAATCCTTGCCCTCTATGGAGAACTGAACGAGGACGAACAGGGGCAGATCGATCTGTCCAGCGTCACCGAGCTGCAAGGGGCGCTGGACAAAACCAACGCGCCGATGCTGACTGCGGAAGAAATTAACATATCCCAAAATCGTCGGAATATATTAACCGCAGAAGCCGGCGGCTGTCCGGGGCATACCTTTACCGGCAAAGTCCAAGCTGCAATGATTTATGTGGAAAGCGGCGCCCATAATGTGACGTTTTCCAACTTAAATATTTTCGATGCGGCAAATGTGGGCATCGCCTCCGGCGCAACGATGAATCTGACCATTAACGGAACAAATACGATTCATACCGATGGTAACCTCGCGGGAATATATGTTCCCGTTGGCGCAACTTTGATTATCAATGGAATCGGTTCTCTGAATGTTTCCGGGAGCGGGGGCGGCGCAGGCATCGGCGGCGCTGTTTATGTTCCTGATGAAAACAGTTCGGATGGCAATCCCAACTGCGGAACCGTAGAAATCAACGGAGGAACCATCACAGCCACCGGAGGTTCCTGCTGTGCCGGGATTGGTGGAGGAACAACTGATGATGTCCCCGGCAACGGCGGCAACGTCACCATCAACGGCGGAACAGTGACCGCAACAGGCGGCAGTGATCAGGCTGGTAATTATAGCGGAGCAGGTATTGGCGGTGGCAGCGTAAACAATGGATTATCGTCTGGCAGCGGCGGCACTCTGACTATTAACGGCGGCAATGTGACGCTGAAAGCTGGGCAGTATAACCCTCAATGGAGTACCGCCTACGATTTCGGCAGGGGCAGCGGAGATGTTTCCGGCGGGACGTGCGAACTGACTTTGGCGGACGCAAGCTATCTGACTGCTAATTCCCTTGACCCTAACGGCAAATACACCATCAAAGGCGACCCCACGGCGGACATGATCGTGGTGCCGGAGGACTTGATTTATAACGGAAAAGTGCAGGAGCTGGACGGAAAAATTTACATTGACGATTCCAAAACCGGAACCGGCACCTATTTTAATCAGACCTTTACCGTCGAAGCCGACAAGGACGGCTGGGTACTGCAAGACTTGGGCAATATAGTCGAAGCCGGGGAATATACCGCCACTTTCAAGAAAGACGATAAGGAAATCAGCAAGACCTTTACCGTGGCGAAGTCCGACACCGACTTGGCTGACGGCAAGGTAAAAACCTACAACGGCAGCGATGAAACCACCGACTTTTCAGCCGATGACACCATCACCGTCAAGGCTGCGCCCGCCGCTACCGGGACGGCTCCCAAAAGGGCGGCGGCACGTCTGCGGGGCGGTTATACAGCACCGACTGCGGGGCAGATGGCTCTGTTCGTGGGTGATGTTCAGGTTTCCGAGCCGACCGACGCGGACGCTGACGGCATCTACACCATGACCGTCAGCGCCGCCGATGTGCTGTTGAAAGGAAACGCGGAGCCTAACGGCGACCCCGTTACCCTCACGGCAAAATTCGTGGGAAATAACAATATGTCGGACGCGGTCGGCACGGTTGGTGTCAATATTTCCGCTGTGGCGAAAATCGAAAAGAGCGGCGCGGTTACTTATACGGGCAATTTGGATGATGCGTTTAAATTTGAAAACTCCAACGCAACAGTAACGTTGTTGGATGACGTGGATTTGGGGGAAACCGACATTTCAATCTATTCTAATGGCGCTACGCTGGATTTGAACGGTAAAACAGTTAAATCAACCGCTGCCAAAACATTTTATATGTCGACTGATAAGTTTACAATTAAGGACAGCAAAGGCGGCGGAAAAATTGAAAACCCCAGTGCCAATGGAGCAGTCTATATGAATAGCGGAAACCTATTTATCGAAGGCGGAACAATTTCCGGTTTTTACGGTATAAATGCGTCCGGCGGAACTGTAAACATTTCCAGCGGAACTATCGCGGGGGAAGAAACGGGATTGTTTGTGACCAACGGCGGTAATGCAAAAATCTCCGGCGGAACGTTTATCGGCGGCAGTGAGTATGAGCGGTTTGCAATCTCGTTGACAGTAAATACCACAGCTACGCTGAAAAGTATTCTTGCGGACGGGTGCGCTTATTACAAAAACGATATACCCGTTACAAAAGCGAAAGGTTGGATAGATAACAACACCTATGGCGATGTTCCGTTAGATCACAAAGGCGGATCTCTGATTGGAAGCGTAACGGTTAAGGAATGTACCCACACCGGCGAGGGCGTATGCGAATACGCTCATAACGAAAAAACCGCCACTCACGTCAAGACTTGCCTTGCCTGCGGCTATCGGAATGAAAGCGAAAACTGCAATTTTGTAAACGGCGAGTGCGCTTGCAGCTCTGTGCTGACAGTGGAGCTTGACGCGGCGAATTTCACCTACACCGGCACGGAGATTAAACCTGCCGTAACCGTAAAAGCTAACGATACAACCCTCACCGAAAGCACCGACTATTCTGTGAATTACACAAATAATATCAATGCCGGCACGGCTGTTGTGACTGTCAGCGGCAAAGGCTTTTCGGGTGACATCACAAAGGAATTTGTAATTAACCCGGCTGAACCCGAGCTTTCGTGGAACAACACCGAACAGACGGTTACATATACGGGCGAAAAAGCGGAAATTACCGCGCCGACCGTAACGCTTGTGAATAACGAGACGTTTGAGGGAACGATAAGCTATTCGTATAAAAAACAGGGCGATACCTCATACACGGACGGTCTGCCCGTCAACGCGGGAGCATACTCGGTCAAGGCTCACATAGACGCGGCGGGTAACTATGCCGCCGCCGACAGTACGGAACTTACGCTTACCATTGCAAAAGCGCAGGGAACGCTGACTGTTCCCGCCTCACCGATAGAAAAGACCTTTGGAGATGAGGAATTCGCGTTAAATTGCACCACCAACGGCGACGGGAGGATTTTCTATTCCTCGGACAACGAGAACGTCGCCACGGTCTCCGCCTACGGAACGGTACTGATAAAAGGCGCGGGCGAAGCCGAGATAACGGTTTCCCTCGGCGAGGGCGAAAACTATACGGGAGCGGACGCGCAGACGGTAAGAATCGCCGTCGCAAAGGCGGCCGCGACGGATAATATAAGCGAAACGAAAAATTACACCTACGCGAACGGCTCAAAGGGAACGGTAACCATTGATGTGGCGGGAAAACTCCCGAGAGACCGCGGCGAAACAACATATTCGGTCAGCACAACAGACGATAACGGTATTCTGACCGGCGCAGCCGCAGACGAAAACGGAAACCTTGTGTTTAAGGTATCGGGCGGCGCGGTCGGAAATACCGCCTCAATAACGGTAACGGCGGAAATGGCGAACTACGGCGACGCGACATATACCTTGAATATCGAGCTTGTGGAGAAAAAGGTCGTTGAACCCAAAACCGCTGTGACCGTAAAAGGCAGCAATATCCTTACCTACGGGGAAACGCTTTCGGAGCTTGCGTTCAATTCCGTAATTTTCGTTGAGCAAGGAACGGAAACGGAAGTCAAAGGCATTCTTTCGTGGAAAAATCCGGAAACCGCTCCGACCGTTGGAACAAAATCGGCCGAATGGGTATTCACGCCGGAGGATAACGGAGAATACGCGGAGCTGACCGGAACGACGGCGATCACGGTCGTAAAAGCGACCCCGAATGTGAAAGCGCCGACGGCGGAGAATATCACTTATGATCCGTCAAAAACGCTGCCTGACGTGGGATTGAGCGGCGGCAGCGCCGTTTGGACGGTAGGAGACAGCTCCATAACCGTAGAGGGCGTATGGAGCTGGAAGAGCGCGTCGACGGTTCCGACCGTGAGGAACAGCGGATATACTGCAGTCTTCACGCCGAGCGATATCGTCAACTACAATACCGCTGAGTGTACCGTCGCGGTGACGGTGGCAAAGGCAGAACCGTATATCGCGGTTCCGCCGACAGCGGCACAGATCACCTACGGGGATTCGCTGAGCGATTCCGTACTCGGCGGCGGCACGGTACAGTACAGTAATTCGGACGCAACGGCGGTCGCTGGCGGCTTCGCGTGGAAAGACGGCACGATAAAGCCCGTCGTATCGGACAGCGGAAGCACGGAGTATGCCGTGATATTCACTCCGACCGATACTGCGAATTACAACAGTACGGAAACGAAGCTCACGCTGACGGTGAAAAAAGCGGAAAACGCTCCGAATATGCCGTCCGATGTTATGAACGTGAAAAGAAGCTGCGAAAAGGTAAGCGATGTGGAGCTTCCGAAAGACTGGCAATGGCAGGACGCGGATAAGGATACGGCTCTTGAAATCAACGTCGGAATAAAAGCAACGGCGGTCTACGTCGGCACGGATAAGGGCAATTACGAACATGAAACGGTAGAGGTGACTATCACAAGAGCAGGCTGCGATCACATACATACGGAACTCAGAAATGTGAAAGCCGCTACCTGCAAAGAAAAAGGTTACAGCGGCGATACTTACTGTCTTGACTGCGGAAAGCTGCTGCTGAAAGGCAGCGAAACCGATACGACAGACCACAGCGGAGGTGTGGCGACCTGCACACACGGCAAGATCTGTGATATGTGCGGAACGGAATACACCGAAAAGAACAGCACCAACCATACGCATACCGAAATTCGTGGAGCGAAAGACGCTACTTGCACGGCAGAGGGCTATACGGGCGACACGTACTGTACGGATTGCGAAACAATAACCGAAACAGGCACATCGATCCCGACCGTGCCTCATGACTGGCAGGTCACAAGCGAAAAACCCGCGACCACTACAGCCGAGGGAAAGCGGATATACACTTGTTCAATGTGCAAACAGACACGGGAAGAAACCATTCCGAAGCTCCCGCAGCCGTCGCATAAGCACAGCTACAGCGAAAAGACAACAAAGGAAGCGACTTGCACGGAAAGCGGCGAGATGATACTTAGCTGCTCCTGCGGAGATACCATTATAAGGAGCATTCCGGCGCTCGGACATAATTACCGAAGCGAGGTCACCAAGCCCGCTACCGTTACCGAAGCCGGAGTGATGACGTACACCTGCACCCGCTGCGGTCACAGCTATACCGAGCAAATTGATAAAACAGGTGACGATCCGACAAAGCCGGATACCCGCCCCGAAACCGGAAAGCCGTTTATCAAAGATGAAACCGGCAAGGACGGCTGGAGTATCATCAAGGAAGAGTTAGGCGGCGCGGAGGACGGCAGCACGGTAACCGTTGATATGAACGGCGCGGCGGTTGTCCCCAAAACCATATTTGATACGTTAAAGGGCAGAGATGTAACCGCTGTTTTCGATATGGGCGGCGGCATTACATGGAGCGTTAACGGCAAGGACATAACCTCCGATAAAACATCTGATATAGACTTCTCCGTCAAGCCGGATACCGATAACATTCCCGTCGACGTTATCAACAATATCACGGGCGAACGTTACAGTATTCAGATCAGCCTGGCGCATAACGGAGAGTTCGGCTTTACGGCGGTGCTGTCGATCAACCTCGGCAGCGGCAACGCGGGACAGAAAGCTGCTTTGTATTATTACAACGGTGGTGCTCTCGAGCTTATGTGTGAAAGCGAAATATCCGCCGACGGTACGGCTCGGCTCACGTTTACCCACGCGTCCGATTATCTGATAGTTATCGGCAAAGGCAAGACGGATGAGAGCGATAATTCCGGAACCACATCGAGCGGTGACAATAATCCGAGTGAAGCTGATAATTCCGGCACAACTTCAAGCGGCGAGGTCTCCGATCCGAGTAACGGTGATAAGGATGACAAGGACGGCAACCCGTCAACGGGCGTTGCGGTATCGCTTATACCGTTAGCAGCGGCGGCAGCGTTCATAATCGCGGCAACCAAGCGCAAAAACAAATAATAAGCTCCGCAGCGGTCTTGATGAGCGCGATTCGAGCTAACCCATAAAAGTGTCCGGGGTTCCGATATGCTTTATGACCTCGGACACTTTTTGATTTTTCATAAATATGTGTCACAATATAATCTACAGCGTAGTTTTTGTATACGCAGAAACTACGTTTACTACAATCGAAGTTTTCCCCGCAGTCTTGCGAAAGACTGCGGGGCTTTTTTTGTCGACAAATTTCTACCCGCCTCCCTTTAAACAACGAAAAAGCGGGGGATTTTTTAATATATTTTTAATGTGCGCGTTTGCTTTACGGCAAACGCGCTTTTTTTGTGTCAAAAATTGCAGAATTGTGACATATTACCCCATACGCGCCCCGCCTCCTGTGTTTTTCTTCCATTCAACAACTAAAAAACACAGGAGGTTTAACATGATAGTTAAATACGATGAATTTTTGAGCAAAATCCCCGGCGAGGTTACAGAGGTCGAGGTCGATGACGAGCTCGGCAAATACATTGCCGAACTGGACGAGGCGGACTTCAACCTTAACCGCAAGGAAACGCGCCGTCATACTTATATGTCGGAGCTGGAGGAAAAAAGGCATTACATACCCGATGACAGCGATCCGCTGGACGATGCCTCAAGGAAGAACGGATCGAGGAACTCATGGCGGCGATTGAAAAGCTGCAGCCGCAGCAAAAGAAGCTGCTTATCCGTGTGTACTGGAACAAGGAACATCAAAAGGATATCGCCGCCGATGAAGGCGTTTCACAACAGGCGATAGCAAGCCGTTTGAAAACAATTTTAAAAAAATTAAAAAATTTTTTAAAATAAATCCTTGTTTTTTGCCTTTTTCGTGGCTTATATATAGAGGGTTAAATTTTACCCTCTGTTGCTCTTTGAAAATTTAACAGCAGTATTTCAGATACTTTCCCTTATGCAGCCCATAGTGGTTGAAAGCGAAAGGAGCATCCCGCCAAGACGTTCCCTGTATCACAAACCGGACAAGCACGGCACTTTGCCGGACGAGCCTCGGCTCAAGATTATTCCGTAAGATGGTATATAACCGAGC
>CANRFR010000067.1 GCA_947629945.1 uncultured Clostridia bacterium
TGGTTTACAATATATTTGACACCGCCCTGAAATTCACCCCCGAGGGCGGGTATATCGAGATAAACGTGGGCAGAACTGGTGCGCTTACTCCCGTGGCGGTGTTCGACCCTGTTCAGCTTGCGGGAACTTCCGTGGCACGCGCAGTTCTCCATAATCAAGATTTTATTACGGAGCGCGACGTTCGCGTAGGCGACAGAATAATCGTCCGCAAGGCGGGCGACATAATCCCCGAGGTGGTCAAAAGCGTATCTCACGCGGAAAACTCCGAACCGTACTTCATTCCCGACAAGTGCCCCGTGTGCGGCGCAAACGCGGTGCGCGACGAGGACGAGGCGGTCATTCGCTGTCAAAATCCCGATTGCCCCGCGCAATTGCTCCGTTCTTTAGAGCACTTTGCTTCGCGCGGCGCTATGAACATAGACGGTCTCGGAGAAGCGGTTGTAGAACAGTTAGTAAGCGCGGATTTGGTGCATACCGTCGCGGATTTGTACACGTTGAACATCGACGATTTAACGGCTCTGGAGCGTTTCGGCAAGAAATCCGCCGAAAACCTCTTGAAATCTATAGAAAACTCCAAACAAAACGAACCCGACCGCTTGATTTTCGCATTGGGAATACGCGGAATAGGACAAAAGGCGGCAACTCTCCTTTGTCAAAAATTCGGCAGTGTGGAGATCATTATGTCGGCAAGCGCGGAGGATATCGCGGCAATAGACGGCTTCGGAGAAATACTCGCCGATTCCGTTTACAATGCAATGAGAGAGCCACACCGTATAAAACTTATCGAACGCTTGAAAGAACTCGGCTTGAAGATGACATATTCAAGTCAACAGGTGTCGGACAAGCTGAGCGGGCTGACGTTCGTGCTCACGGGAACGCTCCCTACGCTTAAACGCGACCAAGCTAAAGCAATGATAGAACAGCGCGGCGGCAAGGTGAGCGGTTCGGTGTCGAAAAAGACAAGCTATGTTGTCGCGGGCGAAGAGGCGGGCAGCAAACTTACAAAGGCGAACGAACTCGGCATTAACGTACTCACCGAGGAGCAGTTCCTAGAGATGATAAACGAATAAGACCAACGGAAAGGAAGATAACAATGGCTATTGATGTACAGCATTTAGCAAAACTTGCCCGTCTGCGTATAGAGGACGACAAGCTGGCGAAATTCGAGAAGGATATGGAGAGTATAGTCGCTATGGTGGAGCAATTGCCCGAAGTGACGGGAGACGCAAGCGGTCTTGACCCCGAACACCCGATGAAGCTCCGCGAGGACGTTGAGAGCACGGACAAGTTCACCAGAAACGAGCTTTTGGCGAACGCTCC
Organism: uncultured Clostridia bacterium; assembly: GCA_947629945.1. Taxonomy (GTDB): domain Bacteria; phylum Bacillota; class Clostridia; order Oscillospirales; family Ruminococcaceae; genus CAG-115. Next base: position 1,321 of record CANRFR010000067.1, read on the forward strand.
GAAAATGCAGGCGGGCTGCGTGGTAGTACCGAAAACCGTAGAATAAAAGAAAGGATAACAGCTATGGAATTATACGAATATTCGGCTCACGAGTTGTCTGCAATGCTTTCCGAAAAGAAGTGCAGCAGCGAGGAGCTTACCAAGTCCGTCCTCGACCGAGCGGCGGCGACAGATGAAAAAGTCGGCGCGTATCTCACGATATGCGGAGAAGAAGCGCTTAAAAAGGCGCGTGAGGTCGATGAAAAGCGCGGCAAGGAAACATTGCACCCGTTGGCGGGAATACCCATTGGAATTAAGGACAACATCAGCACAAAGGGGTTGCTTACGACTTGCGCGTCCAAAATGCTTTATAACTACGTACCGCCGTTTGACGCGTTTGTAATGAAGAAAGTGAACGCTGCGGATATGGTGGTAACGGGAAAACTCAATATGGACGAGTTCGCAATGGGTTCGTCCACGGAGAACTCGTATTTCAAGAAAACGCACAATCCGCATAATCTCGACTGTGTACCGGGCGGCTCTTCGGGCGGTTCGGCGGCGGCTGTCGCGGCGGGCAGCGCGGTTATTTCGCTTGGTTCTGACACGGGCGGTTCTATCAGAATGCCCGCGGCTTACTGCGGAGTTGTCGGTTTAAAGCCTACTTACGGGAGCGTTTCAAGATATGGACTTGTCGCGTTCGCAAGTTCGCTCGACCAAATAGGACCGTTAGCGCGTAACGTCAGGGACGCGGCAATGCTTTATTCTGTAATCTGCGGTCACGACGCTATGGACGCGACCTCGCAAGACCGCGATTATCCCGACTTCACCAAACTCCTGAACAGCGATGTAAAAGGCTTGAAAATCGGTATTCCCGAGGAATACTACGGAGACGGAGTGGATAGTTCCGTTAAGGAAGCGGTAATGAATACCGTTCGCGAACTTGAAAAGAAAGGCGCGGAGATAGTCAACATCAGTCTGCCGAGTACAAAATATGCCTTGAACGCGTACTACATCATTTCGTCAGCTGAAGCAAGTTCTAATTTGGCGCGGTTTGACGGCGTAAAGTACGGTTACAGAGCCGAAAACTTCACCGACCTTACGGATATGTATGAAAAAACGCGTTCCGAGGGCTTCGGAGACGAAGTAAAGCGCCGTATAATGCTCGGTACTTTCGTGCTGTCAAGCGGATTTTTCGACGCATATTACAAGAAAGCGAAATTGGTCGCTCTTGAAATCGTCAAGGAATTTAACGCGGCGTTTGAAAAATGCGACGTGATAGCCACTCCCGCAACTCCCGCGACCGCGTTCAAACTCGGCGAGAATATCGGCGACCCCACAAAGATGTACGCCGCGGATATATGCACCGTTACCGTGAATATCGCGGGACTTCCCGCAATTTCCGTTCCTTGCGGAAAGGTGAACGAAATGCCCGTCGGACTTCAGTTTATCGGGAAGAAGTTCTCGGAACAGACCTTGCTTAACGCGGCACTTGCGGTCGAGGAGCTGAACGGCGAGGTGCGACCCGTCAATTGTTAAAATTACGTCGGTTTGATGTTTTGGAAGAACTCCGACAAACGACCTATCGCGGAAAGACGCTTCCGTCTTTCTATATATAGTGTATCATACGGAAAACTGAAAAAGACTGCAAACTCCCCGTAAACGGAGAATTTTCTCGTGAGAACACGGCGCGGTCAAGTTCGGTCAAATCCGATTTTAAAATTGACCGCGCGTTTTCGGCTTAACAGAGCCATTTCTCGGGATTAGGTTCTCGGTCAAACTGCTCCCTCTATTATATATACCCCCCTTATTAAGTTAAAGAATAAAGTGGGTTTTTGACCGAGAGACCTCTGAAAGCGCACTGTTATCGCGAATTTCTCTGCCCACTTTACTCTGATAAAATTGACCGTTAGCAAATAAAATTGACCGCAAACATCAACAAACGGCTCTGTAAAGCCGCATTGTCACGAATTAGTTGTGCGATAAAAATGACCGCGCAATAAGATAAGGAGAAACTATGGAATACGAAACGATAGTGGGTCTTGAAGTTCACGCAGAACTCAACACCAAGACCAAAATATATTGTAACTGTAAAAACGTGTTCGGACTTGAAGTCAACACGCAGATTTGCCCGATATGCACGGGTATGCCCGGAACTCTGCCTACTCTAAACGAAAAAGTTGTAGAGTACGCCGTGAAAATGGGTCACGCGACAAACTGCTCGATAAACAACGTCTGCAAGCAAGACAGAAAGAACTATTTCTATCCCGACTTGCCCAAAGCGTATCAGATAAGCCAAGCCGACATTCCGCTTTGCGAACACGGTTACGTTGACATTATGCTTAACGGCGAGGAAAAGCGTATCGGCATTACGCGTATTCACATTGAAGAGGACGCGGGTAAAATGCTCCACAATGAAGCGTTCCAAGGCTCTTTGGTTGACTTCAACCGCTGCGGCGTACCGCTTATCGAGATAGTTTCCGAGCCGGATATGAGGTCAAGTGCCGAAGCCAAGGCGTACCTCGATACATTGAAGTCAATTCTGCAATATATCGACATTTCCGACTGCAAAATGGAGCAAGGCTCTATCCGCTGTGACGTGAACGTTTCCGTTCGTCCGAAAGGTTCAACGGAGTTCGGCAAGCGCGTTGAGATGAAGAACGTCAACAGCTTTTCGGGAGCAATGCGCGCTATCGACTACGAAAGCAACCGTCAGATAGAAGCTATTGAGCGCGGCGAGGAAATCAATCAAGAAACGCGCCGTTGGGATGACCAAAAAGGACAGAATTTCCTACTCCGTACCAAAGAGGACGCTCAGGATTACCGCTATTTCCCCGAACCCGACTTGACGACTATTTACGTTCCTATGAAAAAGGTCGAGGAATTGAAAAAGCAAATTCCCGAACTTCCGAACGCAAAAATCAAACGCTATGTTAAGGAACTCGGACTTAATCAAACGGACGCGGAACTTATCGCGGAAAATCTTCCTCGCTGTAAGCTGTTTGACGAGTGCGTGAAAATCTGCGGCTATTACGGCAAGGACAGCGTTAAGCCGAAAGCTGTCTCGAACTGGGTTCTGGGAGACGTTTCAAAATATATGAACGAAACGGGCAAGGATATCGCCGACACGCCGCTCACCGCCGACTTGCTCTGCAAAATAATCGAGCTTATTGAAACGAAGATGATTTCCAATACCTCGGGTAAGGTAATCTTCGAGGAAATTATGAATGGCAACACCGACATCGACAAGATAATCGAGGAAAAAGGTTTGAAGCAGATATCTGACGACAGCGCTATCGAGAAGATAGTAAACGACGTACTCGCGGCAAATCAGAAGTCCGTGGACGATTATCGCGGCGGCAAGACAAACGCGCTCGGATTCCTTGTAGGGCAGTGCATGAAAGCGTCTAAAGGACAGGCTAATCCCGCCAAGTGCAAGGACTTGGTATTGAAATACTTGACAAACAAGTAGGCGGGTGGTATAATTAAGACAGAGCGGTACGATAATTTTACGGAGTATGACAAGCGGCGCGCCACTGCGGTATAAACAAACTTTAAGAAAGGACAGGAGCGGTAATGAACGAAAACGATTTGAAACTCCTTCGGCAAATGATGAAAGAAGTTGTAGCCGAAGAAATTAAGCCCGTAAATCAACATCTTGAAAGAGTTGACGAACATCTTGAAACGATAGACCGACATCTTGAAAGAGTTGACGAACATCTTGAAACGATAGACCGACATCTTGAAGGAGTTGATAAACGCCTTGACAACATCGAAAGCGATATTGTCAATATGAAAGAGGACATCAGTATTATCAAAGAAGATTTGGAAGAAGTCAGAGGAACGACAGACGCGTTAAGCGAGTGGGCGGAAGCTGTGACGGAATACAAATTCCCGGATTTGCATTACCCTCTTCACGATAATGAAAAACTTACGACTAACGGTTGATTTTGGGGGATAATTATGGTAATTCTACCCGCAATAGACATTAAAGACGGTAACTGCGTTCGGCTTTTTCGCGGAGATTATTCGACCGCAGAAAAAGTAGCGGACAATTTTCTTGATACGGCGAGATCCTTTGAAAATGCGGGCGCGGAGTGGATTCACATGGTGGACTTGGACGGCGCGAAAGAGGGCAGACCCGTCAACACAAAAATCTACACGGAAGTCGCGGAAAAAACGCACTTGAAAGTAGAGCTCGGCGGCGGTATACGTAGTCTTGAAACCATTAAAGAGTATCTCGATTTGGGGATAACGCGCGTAATTTTAGGTTCGGCGGCTTTGAAAAATCCTCAATTGGTGAAGGACGCGGTGGAAAAGTTCGGAAGTGAAAAAATCGTGGTCGGTATTGACGCGAAAAACGGCTTGGTCGCTACCGAGGGCTGGCTGGAAACTTCGGATGTGAACTACATCGACTTAGCACTAAAGATGATTGATTATGGAGTGAAGTACTTTATCTTCACGGACATCTCCAAAGACGGTACGTTGTCGGGAGTGAACGCCGAGCAACTCAAAGCTCTCTATGACGGCACTCGCGGAAAGTGTAAAATCATCGCGAGCGGCGGCGTTCACACTATCGAGGATATCGGAATTTGCAAGAATATGGGGCTTTACGGCACGATTTGCGGAAAAAGTATTTATACGGGTTCGCTTGATTTGCAACAGGCTATCGAACTGGCAAAATAAGGAGAACTTATGAAGATTTTGGTAACGGGCGGCACGGTGTTCGCGAGCCGTTTTACGGCGGAATATTTTGCAAAAGAGCACGAGGTTTATGTGCTGAACAGGGGAACACGCCCGCAGCCGTCGGGTGTTACACCGATAATCGCCGACAGGCACGCTCTTGGCGATATCCTCAAAAAGTACGCGTTTGACGCTGTAATCGACGTTACTGCGTACAACGAACAAGATGTCCGCGATTTACTGAACGCTCTTGGAAGTTTCAAGAATTATGTGCTTGTAAGTTCTAGTGCGGTCTATCCCGAAACGCTCCCTCAGCCGTTTTGTGAGGATATGCAAACGGGCGCGAACTCGGTTTGGGGCGATTACGGCACGAACAAGATAGCCGCCGAAAAGTATCTGCAAGAACACGTTCCCAATGAGTGTGCCAATGCGTACATAATTCGACCGCCGTACCTTTACGGTAAAATGAATAATCTTTACCGTGAGGCGTTTGTTTTCGAGTGCGCAGAGCGCGATATGCCGTTTTATATTCCGAAAAACGGTGAAATGCCGCTTCAGTTTTTCGATATTGAGGATATGTGCCGATTTATTTCGATACTCCTTGAAAAACAGCCCGAGCGGCGCGTTTATAATGTCGGAAATCCCAAAACGGTGACGGTTCGTGAATGGGTGCGGTTGTGTTATGAAGTTCTCGGGAAAGCCCCCGAATCGGTGTGCGTTTCCGCGGATATCGAACAGCGCGGGTACTTTCCGTTTTACGACTACGAGTACAAACTCGACGTTACGGAAATGTCGGCGCTTATGCCCGACGTAAAACCGCTTTCCAAGGGTCTCGCGCAGTCGTATGAATGGTTTAAGGAAAATCGCGGCGAGGTTCGCCGAAAAAATTACTTTGAGTTCATAGCGGATAATTTTGTCGGAGGAAAAGCGTTTGAATAAAGGCGGTTTTCACAAGCTTTGTAATATAAAGCGGATATCCAAGCTGATAATATATTCCGTTTTTTTCATTTATTGCGTTATAGCGCTTTTTTTCTATTTAAACGATGAGTTTTGGCATTTGCGGAATGTTCCGTGCACCGTGGATATATTGAGGGCGCTGGGCTGCGGTGCCGACCTTGAAAGCGCGCGGGAGGGCGAGGCTTCCGTGAGTTTTCCGAATGTGGGACAGGGCAGCTGTGAACTTATTCGTGCAAACGGATATAATATATTGATTGACAGCGGCGAGGAATGTTATAAAAACGATGTTGTGCGTTTTTTGAAGTTCAGCGGAGTTGACAGGCTGGATATTGTGATACTTTCTCACCCGCACAGCGATCATTTGGGCGGTATGCCCGAGATCCTAAGGCGCTTTGATGTAGGACTGTTCCTTATGCCCGAAATCCCCGAAAGATTGGTGCCGCAGGATCGGGATTATAAAAGATTGCTTGCCGCGATTGACGGCAGTCAAGTAAACGCGCGTTATTCAAAGCCCGGCGAGCGTTTCGATTTGGGTGAAAACTGTTTTCTGGAGCTGTTGTCGCCGCTGTATTTTGACTACGGCGATTTGAACGATTTTTCAATTGCCGTGAAGTTCGTTTACGGCGAACGCTCGTTTTTGTTTACGGGCGATTTGTCGGAGTTTTCGGAGCTTGACTTGCTTGAAAGCGGCGCGGATATTGATGTCGACGTGTTAAAGGCGGCACATCACGGCGGCAAGGGGTCGAACTGTGAGGAATTTTTGAACGCGGTGTCTCCGAAAATCGCAGTATTCGAGGTCGGCGAAATAAATTCATACAATCACCCGAGCACGGAAGTTATCGAGCGTCTTATAAGGACCGGCTGTAACACGATGTATTCCACTGCGAGAAACGGCAACGTCACAATATTCACCGACGGCAGCTCTTTTCGGGTTGATACCGAAAGCTCCGAAGCGATGATTCTTGACGAATTGTAGAATTGTTTTACGCGCCTTTTGCTGAATTGGCGCGTTATTTGTTGTGAAAATGCACAAAAACGGCTATTGAAATTTGTAATATTACAAGTAAAAACACGTTTTTTTCGTAATGCTCTTGAAGTGCGCTTTATAAAGGTGTATAATAAATTTTGGCGAATTATAGAAACAATCTATGTGTAGAAAAAGGAAAGTGAAAAATTTTGGTTAGAAACGATTTAAGAAACATAGCGATAATAGCGCACGTCGACCACGGCAAAACAACTCTGGTTGACGAAATGCTGAAGCAGGGCGGCGTGTTCCGCGAAAATCAAGAGGTAAACGACCGCGTAATGGATAACAACGACCTCGAGCGTGAGCGCGGTATTACAATACTCGCTAAAAACACGTCCTGTATGTACAACGGCGTTAAGATAAATATTGTCGACACCCCCGGTCACGCGGACTTTTCGGGCGAGGTGGAGCGCATACTCAAAATGGTAAACGGCGTTTTGCTGCTTGTAGACAGTTTCGAGGGCACAATGCCGCAGACACGCTTCGTTTTGCAAAAGGCGCTGGAGCTTGGTCACAAGATAATCGTAGTTGTAAACAAAACCGACCGTCCAGACGCGCGCAATCACGAGGTCGTGGACGAGGTTTTGGAGCTTCTGCTTGACCTTGACGCTACCGAGGAGCAGCTTGACAGTCCCGTTGTGTTCTGTTCGGGACGTTTGGGCTGTTCGTCCTATAACCCCGATGATATGGGTTCGGATTTCAAGCCGCTGTTCGATAAGATTTTGGAGCACATCGACCCGCCCGAGGGCGATAACGAGGGCGATTTGCAGCTTCTCGTGTCCTCAATAGATTATAACGATTATGTCGGCAGAATTGCCGTAGGACGCGTTGAACGCGGCGTTATCAAGCAAAATCAGGAAGTCACGGTGTGCGATTACCATGGCTCTCACGAGCCGTTTAAGGGTAAGGTCGTTGCGCTGTATCAGTACGAGGGCTTGAATAAGGTGCCGTGCGAGAGCGCTACGGTCGGCGATATTGTGTGCTTCTCGGGAATTGAGGGTATCACGATCGGTCAGACCATTTGCGCGGCGGGAAAACCCGACCCGCTGCCGTTCGTGAAGATTTCCGAGCCTACCGTGGAAATGACGTTCTCGGTAAATTCTTCGCCGTTCGCGGGAAGAGACGGAAAATTCGTGACTTCGCGGCAGATACGCGACCGCCTGATGAAAGAGACTTTAAAGGACGTTTCTTTGCGCGTTACCGACAGCGAGACCGCCGACGCTATGAACGTCGCGGGGCGCGGTGAAATGCACCTTTCAATACTAATTGAAACAATGCGCCGCGAGGGCTATGAATTGTCGGTTTCCACGCCGCGCGTTCTGTATAAGGAAATAGACGGGCAAAAGTGCGAACCTGTGGAGCGCCTTGTTATCGACGTTCCCGAAACGTCAGTGGGCGCTGTTATGGAAAAAATGGGTCAGCGCAAGGGCGAGCTTCAGGAGATGCACCCCATAGGCTCTCGCACAAGATTGGAATATCTTATCCCGTCGCGAGGACTGTTCGGCTACAGAAGCGAGTTTATGACCGACACCAAGGGCGAGGGCGTAATGAACTCCGTGTTTGACAGCTACAAGCCGTATTACGGAGATATCCCGAGAAGAACGGTGGGTTCGCTTGTCGCTTGGGAGACGGGCACGGCGGTAACTTACGGTCTGTTTAACGCTCAGGAGCGCGGCACGTTGTTTATAGACGCGGGCACTCCCGTCTACGAGGGAATGATAGTCGGCGTATCTCCGAAAGCGGGCGATATCGTTGTAAACGTATGCAAGAAAAAGCACCTTACGAACACGCGCGCTTCAGGCTCGGACGACGCTTTAAAGCTTATCCCGTACAAGAATATGAGCCTTGAGGAAAGTCTTGAATTCATTCAGGACGACGAGTTGGTTGAAGTTACTCCGAAAAATGTTCGTATACGTAAAGTAATTCTCGAACGCGATCTGCGCTTGAAAGCAGAGGCTAAACAGAAAAAGTGATTATTTAATGCTCGGCGGTTTTTTCCGTCGAGTTTTTTATAAGGAAGTGTAGATTATGGTAAAAGATATGACGCAAGGCAAGGTAGCGCCCATCTTGCTGAAATTCTCGCTGCCGCTGCTTGTAAGCGTGGTCTTTCAGCAGCTATACAGCATTGCGGACAGCGTTATCGCGGGCAGGTGCATAAACAAGGACGCGCTGTCGGCTATCGGCGCAAGCTATCCCATCACAATGATTTTTTTGGCTATCGGAATGGGAATGAACAACGGCTGCTCGGTGGTTATTTCAACGTTGTTCGGAGCAAAAGATTACAGGCAGATGAAAACCGCCGTGTACACCTCGCTTATCTCGACCGGTGTTTTGGCTGTCGTGCTGACGGCAGCGGGTTATTTCACGAGCGGTCTATTCCTGAAACTTCTGGGCACGGACGAGAGTATTTTTCCCGATTCGCAGACGTATCTTAATATTTATGTTTTCGGCTTGCTGTTTCTGTTTATTTACAACATCTGCACGGGAATTTTCACGGCGCTGGGCGACAGCAATACGCCGCTGTATTTCCTTATCGGATCGTCGCTCGGAAATATCGGAATGGATCTGCTGTTCGTGGCGGTTTTTAAAATGGGCGTTGCGGGAACGGCTTGGGCGACGTTCATTTGTCAGGGAATATGCTCGATATTGGCGTTTATAGTGCTTTTGCGTAGAATTGCGAAAATTAAAAGCGAGAAGTTCAAGCGTTTTGAATGGAAAACGCTCGGGAAAATATCGGCGCTGTCCGTGCCGAGTATTTTACAGCAGAGCTTTGTAAGCGTCGGGCAGCTTTTCATACAAGGACTTGTAAACTCTTGCGGCACGGACGTTGTGGCGGGTTACGCGTCGGCAATAAAGCTGAACACTTTCGCTGTGTCTAGCTTCGCGGCTGTGGGCAACTCGACGGCTAGCTTTACGGCGCAGAACGTCGGCGCGGGAGAATATAAACGCGTTAAAACGGGTTTCGGGGTCGGCGCGATCGTCAGCGTAGGAATAGCGGCGGTTTTCACGGCGGCATACGTCATTTTCTCGAACAGCCTTATTTACATCTTTATGGACGAAACTCAAGGCGACACTTTAGCCGCTGCGGAAGCGGGCAGGCATTTCTTAACGGTAGTGGCGCCGTTCTATTTTGCGGTATCGCTGAAGCTTGCCGCAGATTCAGTACTCCGCGGCGGTAGGAGAATGACTTCGTTTATGGTGACTACGTTCAGCGATTTGATACTCCGCGTGTTGTTCGCGTTTATTCTGAAACCGCGTTTCGGCGCAACGGGTATTTGGCTCTCTTGGCCTGTTGGCTGGGTTATTTCGGGAGCGATATCCATAACTCTGTACATAATTTACATGAGAAAAATAAACCGTATAAACAACGGCGCAATAAGCCGAAGTCCTAAGTAATTTATTGTTAATGCTTAAGGAAATATTACAGAAAACGAGGATTATATGACCGAAATAACCATACAAAAAAACGACGCGGGGCAGCGCGCCGACCGTTTTCTCTCAAAGGCTTATCCGAATTTGAAAAGTTCGCTTGTATGCAAGCTGATGAGGAAAAAGCGCATTAAACTTAACGGCGCGAAAACCGAGCCTAACGTGATACTCAAAGAGGGCGACGTGTTCCGTTTTTATTTAAGCGAGGAGCTGCTGTCGAAGTCGCCAATCTCCGAGAAAACGGACTTTCGGAAAATTTCCTCGGAAATAAACGTGATTTACGAGGACGAAAATATTCTGCTTATCAACAAGCCCGCGGGATTGGTAGTCCACGAGGACAACGAAAACACCGCCGACACGCTGATAAACCGCGTTTTGAGCTATCTGTATCAAAAAGGCGAATACGCTCCCGAGTGTGAAAACAGCTTTGTGCCCGCGCTTGTCAACCGCATAGACCGCAATACGAGCGGCATTGTTATCGCGGCGAAGAACGCCGAGAGTTTACGCGTGCTTAATCAAAAGGTACGCGACCGCGAGATACAGAAGCTGTATCTTTGCACGGTTCGAGGAACTCCCGAGCCGAAAGCCGCGACGCTTACCGCGTATCTTAAAAAAATCGCGGACGAAAACCGCGTTATTATCTCCGATACTCCGAAGCCCGGATACCTCACGATAAAGACGAAATATCGCGTTCTTGAGAGAAGGGGAGAGCTTTCGCTTGTTGAAGTCGATTTGCTGACGGGGCGCACTCATCAGATACGCGCGCATTTCGCGCATATCGGGCACGCTCTTCTCGGCGACGGAAAGTACGGCGACAACGCGTTTAACAAGCGTTACGGAGCAAAAACTCAGGCGCTATGCTCTTATAAACTTGTTTTCAAGTTCACAACGGACGCGGGTGCTTTGGAATACCTTAACGGAAAAGTTTTTTCCGTAAAAGATACAGAGAATTTATGGTTTGCACAAATGCTTAAAGGCGGTTTATAAAGGGCAATTCCACGACAAAATATAGTGTCTTTTATTTCACGACCGTATATATAAAGTACCAAAAGCGTCTCCGGTTTATGCAAAGTGCACAAAATCAACACCGTAAAATTTACATTTGACCTTTGAAAAAATTACCAAAAGCCCTTGATAAAAATACTAAAATTTAGTATAATATAAGTTGATAGGAATTATCATACGCTTGGGATTTATTCCCAATCGTAAAAAATTTCATAACATTTAGGAGGAATATTCCAATGGCAGATGTAAAAGTAGCGATCAACGGTTTCGGCAGAATCGGACGTCTGGCTTTCAGACAGATGTTCGGCGCAAAGGGCTACGATGTAGTAGCAATCAACGATTTGACCAAGCCCTCTATGCTTGCAAATCTTTTGAAGTATGATACCGCTCAGGGCGGCTACTGCGGCAAGATCGGCGAGAACGCTCACACCGTTACCGCAGACGATGAGAAGAACACTATCACCGTAGACGGCAAGACCCTTCAGATCTACGCTGAAAAGGACGCTAAGGATTGTCCTTGGGGCAAGCTCGGCGTTGACGTAGTGCTCGAGTGCACAGGTTTCTACTGCTCTAAGGAGAAGAGCCAGGCTCACATCGACGCGGGCGCTAAGAAAGTCGTTATCTCCGCTCCTGCGGGCAACGA
>CANRFR010000068.1 GCA_947629945.1 uncultured Clostridia bacterium
TCTCTGTAACCCTCTTCATCAACGCCTATTGCAACAAGTATGCTCACATTCTCAAACTCTCCGCCCCAGTTCCGTTACGTTGTTGAAAGCTTCGCCGTTTATCGTTATTTTCATGTTTCGTCACCTGTCTTTCTCGCCTTGAATTTACAGTGATGCGGCTTTTCACCCTTGTATACTCTGCTTTCGTAAATCTCAAAAATCTCGTCCTTGAGGAGCACTTTCGCGCCCACGGGAAAAACAGCCGTTGGACTGTTCGCTTCGCACGCGCCGACGGGATTCTTGAGATCCGACCACGAGGAGGTGCGGTAATCCACCCACACCGTTATTTCGTCGAAGTATCGAGTACTCTTCGCAGAGCCGTTTTCCGCGTTCGTCAGCTTTGCGGAACGCTCCACGCGAACGCCGTTCAAAATTTGTTCGATAACTCCCCGCGAAGTTGGAATCACCAAAACAATCCTGTCGTTTAAAAGCTCCCTCGGAATAGGTTTTATGTTCATTCGATCACCTCCACAACTCCGGTGCCGCGAAAGAATCCCGCCGCCCGCAGCAGTTTCATTACCGCGTCGGGAACGTCGGGCGCGGACGTTTTGTCGACAGTTTCTTCCGTGTAGGATATGTCTCCGAGCGCCACCCTCGATAAGTTTCCTCCGCTTTCCGCCGTTTGATAAAGATAATTTGCCTCCAGCGCTAGGGCTTGCCGGACAAGTTCGTAGGAGCTTTTTGATTTTACCATATCCTCCGCTTTGCCGCCGCATAACGCGTTTATCATTATTTCGGCGCGGACGATATACATTCCCATTTTGCCTTCATCGTCGGGCGGCACGTCAAATCCCAACCGCTTAAATTCATCCATACTTAACAGCATAATTTTCCTCCTTTATAATAGAATTGAGGACTTTCGTACGTGGAAAGTTTATTTCAATTCTTTTTAAAAAGCGGGCGGGGATCCCCCGCCCGCAAGGTTTTCAAATTGCCCGATAATACTCGTTAGGTGGCAGTGCAAAGCGCGATAGCCGCTTTCTTGTTGTCGGGTATGAAGATATCGTGATACTTGCGGTAGTCGATATCCCAAGCGTCCGCGAACTGGTTCTGCTCAGGCGCGATTATTTTGAGGTTGTCGGTTTTGGAAACCGCGATAGGCGCGCTGCGCGGGCAGATTATCCAGTTTATCTGCTTCGCGGCGGAAGCCGCAGAGAAGCCGTTCGACGGGTCGAACGTGTAGGCGGTTTTCATTCTCGCGGAGGGAACGGGGATAATGGAAACGCCGTTTATCGTTTTGACGGAGAACTCTATCTCGCCCTGATTGAAATTGCCCACGTCAAGCGAGTGAGTTACCTCGCTCGACAGCATTATCATATCGTAAACGGGACGCGACATCGCGATAACAAGCTCGCCCTCGCCGCCCGTAACCTCGCGCACCTCGCCGAGCTGACCGAGCAGCGTGGAGAGCACCGTCTTTTTGTCGGGCGCGTAGACCTTTGTGATCTCCGCGTTTTTGGAAAGCGTCGAGTAGCGGTAGGAGTCGATCTCGGGAATGACTTTCACTCTCTGGAATTCAGCCGCGACGTTTGCCGCAGCCAGTCCAAAGCCCGCTTCGTCAACGTCCAGCGCGTCAATGCGCAGCCGCTTGCCGCGGTCCATAGTCAGCACGCGGGTCTCATAGGTATAGGTGATGGGATTGGTGGTATAGCCGTCTGTGCGGTTGTAGGTGCCAAGCCCTTGAAGAGTGATTTTCGGGATTTTTATCTCGCAGCCGCCGTTATATATCACTTGACTTGCGTTTTCCTCCATCCAGCCCGACGTCGAGCCTTCGATTATCTGCTTGTCAAGCTCCTTTTGGAATACCTTTGCGTATTCGACCTGATTTGCCATAATAAATACTTCCTTTCAAAATGTTAATTTTCAATACCGTTTGGAAAAGCCGACCGCCGCGCCTTTATTTATCGGCAGCCCCGAAAGTTTGCGCCGTCGGCATTTAGTAAACGGTTATATAAACCCTCCCGCCCTCCCCGTAATTCTATACGTCTATCTTTTGTCAGACTTGCTTTTTGAAGTCTGCTGCCGCGCTCTTTTCATTTTCGGAAGCTCCGTCGGTCTGCGCCGCAGAATTCTTAAAAAGCGCGGTCATCTTGCCGAGAATATCTTGCGGATAGCGGAAAAACCGTCGCCGCTGCCTGCGCTCTCCGATGAGAATTGCGGAAGTTCGCGTTTTACCGCTTTAAGGTGCGGGTAAGCGTTGATTATCTCCGCCGCCGCCGCGTCCGGCTCTTTGCCGGCGAGACACAGCCCGTAAGCCATCGCCGCGCCGTCCTTGAGTTTTTCGGGAAGAATACCCAGAATGAGCAGCTTAACTTTTATCTGCTCTCTCAAAAGCTCGGCTTCCAAGCTTTTAAGCTTTTCGAGAAGCTCTTGCTTTTCGGCTTCGAGAGCCGCCTTTTCGTTGATTTCGGCGTCCTCCGTCGGCTTTGCTTGTCCGTTTTCCAAGTCCTCGGGAACATAATCCGTTGTTTCCTCGGAAATTACGCTGTTTTGTTCGTCAGTCATCATTGTCCTCCTTTTCCATAGCTTTCGCTTCGTTAAGCGGAATACCGTAGATCTCCGAAAGCGCGCGCACCTTTGAGATAAGTCCCGCCGCGAAAAGTTCCTTGGCGCGTTCGGTTTTTGCGCCCTCGTCCTCGCATATACCATCAGCAAAGCGCACCGCAGCGGTCTCGCAGGCGTTTTGAGAAAGCTCCCCGGACATCTTGCCGAGTATGCAGACATTCTCGGCAACGCGCGAAAGTTCTCTCGCTATCAGTCTGCGGTAAAGCTGAGCCGTGCGATAGGTGCGGCTGTTGCGGCTTATAACTTCGGTCGCGGTGCGCAGCGTACCGCTTTTAAACGAGAGCGTTCCCTCGGAAAGTCCGGTCTGCATACACAGCAGATCGAGCAGCTTGTCAAGCGCTTCGGCGTGCTCCGTTACGCGAAGCGCGGCGGCAGCATCGGTGATCTTCAGCTCGTCCGCGTCCGACGTTGAAAAAGCTTCAAAAACCTCATCGTTCACGTTGAAATAGCGTTTTAGATCGCCTTTTTCGTCATACTCGCCGCGCACTGCGTAGGTCGGCACTATAATGCGCTTTTTGCCGAGAATAAACTCGCGCGTCAGGCTGTCGAACACTATGTCGAGAGCTTTAAGCGTGTCCTCGCAGTCCGCGAAAACGGAAGCGCCGAGCGGCGGACATTGCCGATTATTTCCCGCGCCTGTGCCGAAATAAACGAACAGCGGCTTTGTTAGTCCTTTGATAACGGTTCTCTTCCGCATTTTCGGGAACAGCTCCGAAAGCTCCAGTTCTCTGCCGCTTTCGGTTTGGAGCCTGTTTTCGATAACAAGCCCCTCTTTTGTTACCTCCTGCGTTTCCGCGAGAACGTAGTTTTTGCCGTTCTCCGTTATTTCGGAGCCGAACGCGCCGCCGTAAAAGCCTCTGCCGTCCCATTTTGTCGGAACGAAGCAGTCCGCGGTGATGAAGTCGAGCCTTACGCCGTCCTCGCCGCCGTAGATCTTGATAACGCCGCCGCCCAACGCGAACGCCTTTTCCAGAAAAACGGGAAAGCGTTCCGTAAAGCCGTTGTCGTCCAAAACCTTTTTTAGGTAGGCGCTCGTTTCGCCGTCCGCGCAGAAAAGCTCGGTACCCTCGGTAAAGCACAGCCGCGAAAGCTCGGCGCAAAGCGTTTTTGCCGCTCCCAGCGAAGCCACGCGCCGCGTGCCGCCGTTAAGACCGCCCTTGCGGGCATAGCGCCATTCGCCGCCGCCGTTGTAAATATCCAGCCACCGCGTTATGTCACTCGCGTTTTGCGCTGCTGCCGGGGAATAAGCGGCGTTCTTCGCCGAAAGTCTGCTGCCGAAAAGCAAACTTTTGAAATTCAATCCTCATACCTCCTTTATAATTTATTGCGGAAGCCGGTAATTTGCAAACGCGCTTTCCGTCAGCGGATATCGGCGTTCTTCCTTCCGCTGAACACATCATATCACGCCGAAAACTGAATAAAACTGTACTAATCCTGCAAGTTTACGAGAAAAATTCTGCAAAAGCACTTGAAAATTTCAGATTAAAGTAGTATTATATATAGGTAAGGGAAACGTAGTTTTATTTTTAAGGCGCGGTAAAACAAAGACCGAACGGAGGTCAAGAAAATGAATGAGGATTTGTTGAAAACTATCGAGGATAAGTTACCGGGTTTTTCCAAAAGCCAGAAGCTTATCGCGAATTATATTTTGCAGCATTATGAAAAAGCGGCGTATATGACCGCGCTTAAACTCGGCAACGCCGTGGGGGTTTCGGAATCCACCGTGGTGAGATTTGCCATAGAGTTGGGCTATGAGGGCTATCCGCAGCTTCAGCGGTCGCT
The DNA here is from genome assembly GCA_947629945.1 of uncultured Clostridia bacterium. Taxonomy (GTDB): domain Bacteria; phylum Bacillota; class Clostridia; order Oscillospirales; family Ruminococcaceae; genus CAG-115. Next base: position 4,387 of record CANRFR010000068.1, read on the forward strand.
GCAAAGCCATATCAAAAATAAGCTGACATCGCTTCAAAGAATGGACGTAACGCGCAGCAGAATAGGCGGCGACGACCCGATAGCGGGCGTTCTCAATCAGGACATAGATAAAATTCGCCGCACGCTTGAAGCGGTAAACCGCGAAGATTTTGAAAACGCCGTCTCAACGATAGTCGCGGCGAAGCGTATCTATATTCAAGGCGCGATGAGTTCGGGCATTTTGGCAAGTTTTATGTATTATTATTTGAGATTGATTTTGGATAAAGTAACGCTTGTCGGAGCCGTCGGCACCGCAGAATTGTATCAGCAGATGATACACATAGGCGAGGGCGACTTGCTGATAGCGATGAGCTTTCCGCGCTACGCTTCAAGCACGATAGAAGCGTGCCGCTTCGCCCGCGAGATGGGCGCGCACATAATAGCTATCACCGACAGCGAAAGCAGTCCGCTTACCGAGTACGCGCACACTTCGCTTTACGCCGCTTCCGATATGGTGTCGTTCGTGGACAGCTTGGTAGCCCCTATGAGCCTTATCAACGCGCTTATCGCAACGGTGTCGACCACCAACCGCTGCCGCGTGGAGCAGACCTTCGGCAAGCTCGAACAGCTCTGGGACAGAAACAAAGTCTATGAAAAGGACATTTGACTTAAAGGAGATCCAATGCGCGAAATCAAAACCGAGAGGCTTATCATAAGACCGCTGACGGTAAACGACGCGGAGGACGCGTTTGAATGGCTCAGCGATCCCGTTGTAAATAGATTTATGCCGTATGCTCCTTATGAAAATGTTGGGCAGGTAAAGGAATGGATAAGCGGTATCAAAGATGAGGAAAATCACTTCGGTTTTGAGCTTGCCGCAACGGGCAAGGTCATAGGCTCGGGCGATGTGGAATTCGACAGCGAAAACAACGCCTATCATTTGGGCTACAACCTCAACCGCGCGTTTTGGGGACAAGGCTACGCGACCGAAGCCGCCAAAGCCTTGATACAATGGGCGTATAAGAATGCGGGCGCAAGGGATTTTGTAACGTGTCACGCAGTCGTGAATACCGTGTCGAAAAAGGTGCTGCAAAAGTGCGGCTTTCGTTTTGAGAAAAACGGACAGTACTCGCGGTTCGATGGCAGCGAGATCTTTGACGCGCTATATTACTCGCTTCATTTGGATTGAAAGGTGAAACATTGACTGATGTAATAGTAGTCGACGGCGGCGCGGCGGGAATGATGTCCGCGATAGCCGCCGCGGAGGAGGGCGCGAAAGTCCTGCTGCTCGAAAAAAACGAAAAACTCGGCAGAAAGCTTGCGATAACGGGTAAGGGCAGATGTAACGTCACAAACGATTGCGATTTGCAAACGCTTATGGAAAACATACCAAATAACGCGCGGTTCTTGTACGGCGCGTTTTCGCGCTGTCTGCCGAGCGACATAAAGGCGTTTTTCGAGAGCCTTGGAGTTCCGCTGAAAACCGAGCGCGGACGGCGCGTCTTTCCCGTTTCCGATAAAGCCGCCGATATCGTAAACGCCCTCCAAAAGCGTCTGGCGGAGCTTCACGTTGAAATTAAGCGCGAAAACGTCCGTTCGCTTTTCATAGAGAACGGTGCTGTTCGCGGAGTAAATACACATAACGGACAAATTCGTGCAAAAGCTGTGATTTTGGCAGCGGGCGGGAAAAGCTATCCGAAAACAGGTTCGGACGGCTTCGGATATACGCTTGCAAAACAGGCGGGGCACTTCATAGTAGAGCCGCGCCCGTCGCTTTGCCCGTTGGTAACGGTTGAAACTTGGGTCGGACAAGCCGTCGGATTAACGCTGAAAAATGTCGCAATAAAGCTGACGTGCGATAACAAGCCGATTTACGAGGACTTCGGCGAACTTATGTTCACTTTGGACGGAGTGGGCGGCGCGACTGTTTTAAGCGCTTCGGCGCATATTCCAAACGGTATGGAGAGCCATTGTGCGCTTGAAATAGACTTAAAACCCGCGCTTTCGGAAAAGCAGTTGGACTCTCGAATTTTGCGCGATTTTGAGAGTTTGCGCGGAAAGCCGTTTTCGGAAAGTTTGCGTAAACTTCTTCCGAGAGAACTTGTGGAGCCGTTTGCCGAACTTACGGGTATTTCGCCCGATAAAAAAGTTGATGAAATCAACAAAAATGAACGCAAAATTTTGGCTAAAACGCTGAAATCTCTAACTTTTCATATAAAATCTTTTCGCCCGATAGTCGAGGCGATTGTTACGCGCGGCGGCGTTTCGGTTAAGGAAATTTCTCCCAAGACTATGGAAAGTCGGCTTTGCAGCGGGCTTTTCTTCGCCGGAGAAATGATCGACGTCGACGCGTATACGGGCGGCTTTAATCTGCAAATAGCGTTTTCCACGGGAAAGCTCGCGGGAGTGTCATCGGCAAATTTAGTTAAAAATATATGAAAAAGTTTAAAAAACCCCTTGCAATTTCTATAAAAATGTGTTATAATATTAGCAAGTCTGAAAAAGGGCTTAGTGTACCCTTTTTGCGATTTTAACAGTTTGGAGTGTGTACCGAAAAGTTGAGTACTAAACCTATTGCCGTCGCTATCGACGGACCCGTTGGCGCGGGAAAAAGCAGCATTGCGCGCGCTGCCGCCGCTAAACTGGGATTTATTTACTGCGATACGGGCGCGCTTTACCGTTCGGTAGGGCTGTATTGCGTGAGAAACGGCGTTGATTTGAAAAACCCCGAAGCCATTGCCGCGCAGCTTACGAATATCAAGCTGGAGATACGTTTGGTTGACGGAACGCAGCACGTTTTCCTGAACGGCGAGGACGTTTCCGAAGAGATACGTCTGCCCGAAATTTCAATGGCGGCAAGTTCCGTTTCTGCGGTTCCCGCGGTAAGAGCGGCGCTTCTCGATATTCAGAGAGACACCGCCGCGAAAAGTTCCGCTATTATGGACGGCAGAGACATCGGAACGGTGGTTTTGCCGAACGCCGATGTGAAGATATTCTTGACTGCGGCTGCCGAAATTCGCGCTAAGCGGCGATTTGACGAACTTGCGGCTAAAGGTAAAGACGTGAAGTTCGACGACGTGCTCAGAGAGCTTAACGAGCGCGACTACGCGGATATGCACCGCGAGACCGCTCCACTCAAGCAAGCCGAGGACGCGGTTTTGGCGGATACATCGGAACTTGATTTCGAGCAGTCGGTGGATCTGATTTGTCGAATCATCACTGAAAAAACCGGTATGCGCTGATGTTTTTCTATAAGCTGGCAACGGGTTTGGCATGGCTTTTCTTCCACATCAAGTTCAAGATAACGGTCATCGGGCGGGAAAATATCCCGAAAAAGCTCGGCGGCTGCATAATCGCGTCAAATCACGTTTCAAACAACGATCCGCCGTTTATCGGAGTTACTTTTAAAGGGCGCTTTACGTTTATGGCGAAAGAGGAGCTTTTCAAAAATCCGCTGTTCGCGTGGCTGATAAAAAGGCTCGGCGCGTTCCCCGTAAAGCGCGGCGCAAAGGACTTCGCGGCGATAGATAAGGCGATCGAGAGCCTTGATAAGGGCAGAACGTTCATTATCTTCCCGGAGGGCACGCGCTCTAAAACGGGCGAGTTGGGGAGACCGAAAAGCGGCGTTTCGATAATCGCGGTAAGGGCGCAGGCTCCCGTTATACCCGTGTTCGTGAAATACGGACGTAAAAAATTTCGTCAAAACGCGCTTATCTCCATTGGCGAGATCATTCCGAAAGAGCAGCTTCAAGCCGACCTTTCCGACAAACGCGCGATACACGAGATAAGCAACAAGATAATGGGCGAGATAGCAGGTCTGAAAGCCGCCGCGCCCGATATTGAATGATGAAGATCGAGATAGCCGACAAAGCGGGCTTCTGCTTTGGAGTTAAACGCGCGATAAACTTAGCCGAGACCGCCGCCGAAAAATACGGCGAGGTGTTTACGCTCGGCGAACTTATTCACAACGAACGCGCGATAGAACAGCTTGAGGCAAAGGGCATACACGCGGTTGACACTCCCGAAGAAGCTTTGGGAAAGCCGCTGGTGATACGCTCTCACGGGGTGCCTAAGTCCGTTGAGGACGCGGCGCGGGAAAAAGCCGGAGAGATCATCGACGCAACCTGTCCCTTTGTTAAGGAAATACACAAGATCGCCGCGGCAGTGCCGGATAACGGTACGCTGATAGTATTGGGCGACAAAAATCACCCCGAGGTCGTCGGGATAATCGGAAACGCTAACCCGAAAGCGCAAGCGTTTACGGCGGCGACGTTCGAGGAAGCGGACGCGGTTTTGAAAAAAGAGCCGTCGGCTTGTGAAAACGGGTCGGGAGCGTCCGCGACATTAGTAGTTCAAACGACCTTCGACAGCGGAGTGTTTTCGGAAATCTCGCAAAAGATATTCGAAAAATATCCCCGTGTTGAAATACACAACACGATTTGCACAGCTACCGAGCAGCGCCAGAAAAGCGCGCGGGAGCTGAGCTGTCGAGCTGCGCTGATGATAGTTGTCGGAGGACGCAGCAGCTCAAACACGAGGAAACTGGTGCGAATTTGCGAAAAGAACGCCAAGACGGTTTTCGTAACAAGCGCGGCGGAAATTCCTCGGCAGATCTTGAAAGGTCTGCGATCCGATGCTGTCATCGGAATAACGGCGGGGGCGTCAACGCCCGCCCATACCATTAAGGAGGTTCATGAAAAGATGAACGAAGAGATCACCAAAAATAATGAAAATGAGGAGGACTTTGCTTCGCTGCTTGAGCAGGATCAGTCTTTTAACAGATTATATAACGGCAAAAGAGTAAAAGCTACAGTAGTAAGCGTTTCCAAGAAGGAAGCAGTCGTTGAGGTCGGTGCAAAGCAGACGGGCTACATAGTTCGCGAAGAGCTTACCAACGACCCGACCGCCGAAGTTGAGGATATCGTAAAGCCCGGCGACGTTATCGACGCTATCGTTATCAAGGTCGACGATTCCGTTGGCACTGCGGCTCTGTCGAAGAAGCGCGTTGACGCGGCGCTCGGTCTGGAGAAGCTTGAAGCCGTTAAGGAATCCAACGAAACAATCGAGGGCAAGGTTTCTCAGATAGTAAAGGGCGGCGTTATCGTAATTTACGAAAACACCCGCGTATTTATTCCCGCGTCTCACACGGGCGTTCCGCGCGGCGGAAAGCTTGAGGACTTGCAAGGCAAGACCGTTAAGTTTAAGATCATCGAGGTATCCGGCGACCGCGGCGGCAGAGTGGTAGGCTCTATCCGTCAGGCTATCCGCGAAATTCGCGAGGCTGAGAGGGCGAAGTTCTGGGAGACTATCGAAGTAGGTCAGAAGTTCGAGGGCGAGGTTCGCTCCATCGAAAACTACGGCGTGTTTGTTGATATCGGCGCGGTTGACGGCTTGGTACACACTGCCGACCTTACTTGGAACAGAGTGGGTCACCCGAAAGATATCGTCAGCGTTGGCGATAAGATCAACGTTATAGTTAAGAGTTTCGACCCCGAGAAGAAGAGAGTGTCACTCTCCGCGAAAGACCCTAACGACAATCCGTGGACTAAATTTGTTGCGGAGTACGCAAAGGGCGATATTATTAAGGCTACCATTGTTTCCATTACGGAATTCGGAGCGTTTGCGCAGATAATTCCCGGCGTTGACGGACTTATCCACATCAGCCAGATATCCACCGAGCGCGTTCAGGATATCAACACTGTGCTGAAAGTCGGCGATGTTGTTGACGTTAAGATCATAGATATTGATGAGGAAAAGAACCGCGTTTCGCTTTCTATAAGGGCGTTGGCTGAGAGCGGTGAAGCTCTTGCGGACGACGAATAATTGAGGGCAGCGGTTTAATAAAATCTCCAATAAAATCCCCGTTTAGGTTCTAAACGGGGAACTTTTTTATGGCTTTTTAATGAGGTTTTAACGACTTTCTCCCCGCCACGGACGGGGAGAAAACTTGTTTACTTCAAATGGTTGTATCCGCCATCCAGAATGAGTTTTCGATAATTCTTGCGGCAAATATTCAAATCGACATCGGAAGCAATGCCCGAAATTTTTCCGTACGGGGTATACTGCCATACTCCGAAGTCTCCCTCGTAGGTGGGCTTTGGGTACCATTCCGCGATCCAAAGATCGTAATCGGCAAGCTCGTCCATATCAAGATAGGTGGTAGCCCAGTTTTTGTTGGTGTAGAGCATAGGATAGTAGCCCGCGTTTTTAACCTCGTCCATAAACGCTTTGGCTATCGCGGTGCGTTCGGAATTGGTGAGATTTTCTTGCTGCGACGGTTCCTCAAAGTCCAGAACGGCGGGGAAATCCAACGTGTAGGGTGATATGGTCTTGATGAAGAACCGCGCTTCTTTTTGCGCGTCGGCGACGGTTTCCGCCCAAAGATAGTGATAAGCGCCCACCATAAGTCCCGCCTCTTTAGCCTCAACGGCGTTTTTCGCGAAACGAATATCCTCGCCGGATATGTAGTCCGTGCCATCGCCAATCGAGGAACGCAGCAGTACGAAATCCACGCCGGAAGCTTTAACGCGCTCCCAGTCTATCGCGCCCTGATAGCGAGAAACGTCGATACCTTTCCAGTTGACTTCCTCGGGTTCGGAATCGTATTCGGGAAGAGACGCGTTACGTTCGGATAGGTTTTTAAACGGCGTTCGATGGCTTTCGTCTTTAAGCTTGCCGCATTTTGTCAACGTTAATTTACCGCCGTCAAGCCGATACAGCTTAGAGCCGGGCAAAAGCGTCACATAACCGCTTATGGTTGCGTCGCTGTATAAAAAAAGTTTTCCCGCGAATTCCGTCTCGCCGTTCATTGTTTCGCAAAACGCGCTTTTAATAAAGATCATTCCGTTTTCTTGCCCGATCAGTTTCCCCGAAAGTGTGACGTCGGAATTTTTTGCGAAAGTCAAACGACCGCAGTCGACGACGGTTCCCGATTTATAGATATTAACGCCGCCCGAAAAAGACGTAATTCCTTTTCTGCCTGTAAAAAAGACCGACGACAGATGACATACGGAGCTTTCGGTAGCGCAAAACGTGCCGTAGTTCAATACTTTGGATCTTTTCAGCGGCGCAAACTCTCCCGAAACGATCAACTTCGCGGAAGGCTCGATAGTCAGCTCGCCTTTTATTTCCAATAGGCTGTCGGAATAAACGGTGAGCGAGCCGCCGTCTTTTATCAAAAGTCTGCTGCTTTCGGGCAGTTTGATGTGTTTTTCTCCGGAAATCTTTATGGGCTTGTCTATGTAGTAATTAAGGTTTTCCTTGAACCCCGTGCCGCCCGACCATTGCCTGTAATCAAGACTTTCATCGGGAGTATACTCCTCGCTGCCGTAAAGCTTTTCGGTATTGTCGATATCGACGTCGCCGGGCGAATTTGTTTCGTTCGAGCCGCTTGACTTATCCGAGGTTTCGGAATACGCGGCACGGCTTGTGATATCCGCTGTCGCAAAAAATACGAGCAAAACCGCGGTAAGCAGCGAAATTATTTTTTTTGTCAGATGCATAGTTAACACTCCGAGTTTCGCGAAATATTTTAAAATCCTTTATTATATTTTCGCATATTTTTGTCCGTTTGTCAAATGTTTTTTTGGTATTTGGTCAAATTGTTTAAAACAGAATACAAAATATAGTATATTTGCACAATGATTTACTGCTATGTAACCGCGAACTCCCTGTTCGCGGCGCTCGCCGTCAGCGATTTTCTATAACGGAAAGCGGATCTATCCACTCTCCGCCCTGTTTTACGCCCAAATGCAAATGCGGCGGCTGAAGTATCTCGCACTGGTTGGTGTCCGAGGTCTTGCCGAGAATTTCACCCTGTTTCACCTCTTGACCGGCTTTTACGTTAAGTTCCTTGGCTAAGCCGCAGTACTGCACATCGAGTCCGTTGTTCTGCTCGACTATCACGTAAACGCCCCAAAGCGGATCCTCCTTTATTTCTTTTACCACGCCCTCGGACATAGATTTCACGTCCGTGCCGATATCGCAGAGGATATCGCAGCCGTCGTGTGTTTTCCATACGCCGAGCGTTTCGGATTTAACAAGCTCGCCGGCGCTGAATTCGTGAGAAATTTCTCCCTCAACGGGCATTATATTGCCAACGTCGGCAACAATGGGTTTATTCGCGGGAACAGTATCGCTCTCCGAGCCGTCAGGCTTGTTTATAGGCACGTCTGATACGGTGTTCTGAACGGGAACGTCAGGTTCGCTTGGCGCGGGAAACGAGAACGTCTGTTCTAATACGGACGAAACTTCGGGCAGGCTTGTCGGTACCAGATTTCTCACCGTTGAGCGGTAAGCTGCGGCTATCGCCACTGCGACTGTCGCCGCGCCCACCGACGCCGCGATGATCCACGTCTTTTTTGATGAGTTGTTTTTCCTTTTCATAGCAACATTCCTTTCGGTTTTATAAATTCGGGCTACTGCTAGTTTTGCCCTTTTTTGGCAATTTATTCAAGGGCGCATTTAAAAACCTTGTTTAAGGGAAAATCATCATAGCACACAGTCTGCCGATATCCTTTTTTAAATCAGTTTTTAAAGGTGCATTAATTCCGGTACCGACCACGTTATTGAGTGGATTGGGGGGAGAGGGGGAGGGAGAGGGGAAAAGGGAGCGCGAGGGGAAAAACCGTAGGGA
>CANRFR010000069.1 GCA_947629945.1 uncultured Clostridia bacterium
TGCTTCATTTTTCACAACCCCTTCCTTTTTATTATACCACTTCTTTTCCTTTTTGGCAAGATTAAATCAGTGTTTCCTTAGATCGTTTTCACATAAATGCTCCGCTCCCCTTCAGAATTTCAGGTTAATCGTTATATTGAGATACCGCACCAATATCTTTGGCGCAATCTTTTTAATTATAGCCCACGTTCCTTGAACATTTCCGTTATTTCCTCGTCGGTCTCCCTCATTCCGCGCATGAACCAGACTTCTATCCAGCCGTACAAGGTATAGGCGACGTATGCGCTCGCGTAAGCCTCAACTTTCGTATGCTCGGGCTTCGGACCGCATATTCCGATTATAACATCCTTCAGAAGATAAATGAGAGCTCTTTTGTGCAGCAGGGCATAAAAGTCCCTGTGCTTTTCAAAATGTGAAAACATCATACCCAGCAGGTCGCTCAGCGGTCTGCTTTCTTTTTTATCATATTCGTCCGTCCACTCGCGGAACAGCGCGTTAATATATCCTTTCAGAATATCCTCCTTGCTGTCGAAATTACGGTAAAAGGAAGCCCTGCCTATACCCGCGAGTTCACACAACTCGCTTATGGATATATCATTAAGTTCTTTTTCTTTAAGCAGCTCAAGCAAGGCGTTTGTGATGTGCGTTATCACATAAGAATTGCGCCCCTCATTGCTCATCGGTGATACATTTTTTGATATTTGTTTCATTTTTCATTACCCCTTGCAATATTCCGAATAATATGATACAATTATATCGGCGATACAAATGTATCTCGGCTATATTATAGCACAAATAATTTCTTTTGTCAAGGAGAAAGGGGTAAAGAAATGTCAATTGCCGCAAAAAGAGCGATCATCTTGATCGTGATCGCTATTGTTGCCGTCGTGTTTGGGCGGCTCGCCGTGCGCGGACTTTTAAATCTGTTTGTAGGCGGAACTTTGTTCGGAGGTAACTTCTTATGAAAAACGAGAAGAAAAAGGGGAGAGGGCTATTCGTGTTTGTTTGTGTATTGACGTTTATTGCGGCTTTTATAGGCGGAGTTGTTTCAAAGGTCGCTATTAAGCCCTCGTGGTCAAAAAAGTATTCCGTGCAGCTTACCGATGAAATAGGGACGGTTCACAAAGATTTTTCATACGGAGAGGGTGCGGCTCACAAGTTTGATTTATATGTTCCCGCCGACAGAAGCCGTGAGAATTACGGTCTTGTGGTCTATCTTCACGCGGGAGGGTTTACCTCCGGAGATAAGGCGGGAGACGCCGAGATACTTTCGTGGCTTTGTTCCAAGGGCTATGTGGCGGCGGGGATAAATTACACGTTGCGCACCGATGATAACGACAAAAGCGTTTATTCTCAGTCAATGGAAATAAAGTCCGCTATGCCAAAGGTCGTAGAGGAAGCCGAAAAACTCGGTTATCATATAGATAAAATGGCGGTCGCGGGTGGTTCTGCGGGCGGCACACTTGCAATGCTTTATGCTTACAGAGACGCGGCGGAGTCTCCCGTTCCCGTGAAGATGATGTTTGAGGCGGTAGGACCATCAAGCTTTTACAGAAGTGACTGGGACGTTTACGGACTTGATCAAAATACTGCCGAAAGTAAAGAAGCTGCGGCGGGACTTTTCGGCATTATGCTGGGTTAGGAAATAGATGTTGACGTTCTCGATACTCCCGAATATGACGAGATAATAAAGCCGATCTCCGCGTTTATGTGGGTGAATGAAAACAGCGTACCGAGCGTTATCGCATACGGTTCGCACGACAAGGTGTGTCCGTTCAAGACCGCTTCTCATCTGGTAGATGCTCTGGAAGAGAACGGCGTGGACTACAAATATTTTGAAATGCCGCACTCGGGGCACGGGCTGCAAAATGACGACAAGATATATGAGCAGTATATGAACGCCGTTGAGGAATATCTCGACAAATATATGCCGATAAATTGACGAGGTGGAATATGAAAAAGTTTCTGACGATATTAGCCATAATTATAGCGGTCATAGCAGTGAGCGCAGCACTCGTTTATTTCCTCGTTCTGCAATATCCGAATTTGAAGGAAAATCCCAAAGAGGGTAAATGGTATCGCGTCACGACCGACGAGATGAAAACCTCCGAGGGCGACCCGTACAGAGCGCTTTTCAAAAAGGGCAGCGAAAACAAGGTGCTGATATACTTTGCGGGCGGCGGGGTGAGCATAAACGAGGAAACGGCGAGAGATGATACCTACAACACCGCCGAGATAGGAATTGATCTGCTCGCAAACCTCACGATGAATATGGGCGGACTTGCGTCCGATGCGGAGAACAGCCCCGTTGACGGATGGAGTATGATCCTGTTTCCATACGCGACGGGAGATTTTCATGCGGGAACGGGGAAATTTCACTACACCGACAAGGACGGTACGGAGAAAATACTTTATCACAACGGATATACAAACTACACGCAAACTATGCAAAAGGTTGTGGAGCTTGCGGGGATAAGCGACCCCGAAGCGGTGGTAGTCACGGGTTATAGTGCGGGAGGATTTGCCGCGGCGCTTCTCGCGGACGACGTTTTCACGAATTATTTCCCGAACGCAGAAAGCAAGACTGTTCTGGTTGACGCGTCCCTACTTCTGAATGATGACTGGCACAACATCGCGACCGATGTATGGAAAACTCCGACAGCGATCTCCGACAAGCTGAAAAGCGATAACCTCACTTTGGACTGTTTTGCCGCGCTCCGCGAGAAATACGGCGATAATATAAATCTTTTGTTTGACAGTTCCACTCGTGACGGCGATCTCGCGAAAGTACAGAATTATTTAGACACGGGCGTTATGGACGTTACCGAAAAAGAGGCTGATATTTATCAGCAGACGCTGAAGGACACCATTCCGCAGTTTCAAGAGATAGGCGTGAGTCTGTTCATCTGGGACGGTCTGCCGTGGTATGACGATCCGAGAAATATGACCGCGCACACGATAATTGCCACTCCCACGGTATGGCTCCCGTTTGAGGAACAGAAACAGTCTGTAGCGGGTTGGCTTGGCGACGCGATCAATGGTGAACTGAAAGACTATGGGCTTGATTTAGTAAATAAGCAGTATTAAATGCAATATTATGGCGCAAAAATTACTAAATATGATTATAGCAAAAATAAATCATAACAGCGGAAATACAGATGAGTACTTCGTGGGTTTCGCAGATATGACGAGAGGGATTAACCCATCATAAGTTTCAAAAATTGGATCGCGTAAAACAAAGAATAGGCACAGTATAATATGGACGAGGTGGTGTTTTGCCACCTCGTCTTTCTACTTGCGGATATACGCATAATACCTCTCAAAAGGAATATCTCCAGCCAAAGCCTTATCCCGAATCTCTGACGCGAACCTCGACCACTTCTCAAACTCCGCGACTGTCATTTTCTTCTTCATATACCTTGCATAATGGGCTTTATAGGCGCGGTTATATGTCTGCCAAATCGGATCGTTTTTACATTTTTTCTCGTAACTCCGTTTTGAGCCGACTTCTCGGCAGGTCTTGTCCGGCTCGTCTGCAAGCTGGTTGTCACAGTAGGTGTAATACCAACTGCCACGAATCAAGAAGTATTTCCCACAGTTTTTGCAGCGGTTCGGAAGATAGTTCCGAGCGATCCCTCGGAAGAAATCAAAATACAGAAACGAGCCTAAATCGGTGAACTTTATCTCCTCGCAGAGGATAGGATTGCCGTCCGAATCAAGTATAGATTTGTACCCGAAAGACTGCATTCTGCACTTTATCTGTTCAAAATTCAGCCCCTTAGAACGGTTAAATTCAGTGAAATACCTCGCCGTTTCCTCGGATGTTGGGAACGCCTCGCTGCGATTGAGCCAATCGCGTATGAATGGCTTGTAAGTCTGATGAACTTGAAGATATGCGGTCAGGAAGTCAATGTATATATCGAAAAAAGAATCAATACTGCTGTTCAATTCGCGCAGATCATCTGCAATATCCTCATCTGCTAAGCCGTCTTTTTTAAGTGGTCGAAGATCAAATCTGTTCAGCCGAAGAAAATAATTTCCGAGGTCATCTTTCTCGCCGTAGCCATATTCATTCACAAAATCCTCGTCAACATAGCCGAGCGCATAGTCCATAGAACCAAGCCCATCCTCGAAAAAGCGGTCATAGCCGTTCAAGATATCATCCAATTTTATCACGGGATAGCCAAGAGTTTTATCAAACGGCGGCAGCGAGAAAATAATACGATTGATATCTTCAAGCACACTCATAGCAGCGTAAACGTTGTCGTTATATCTCGAAAAAACATCGTGATCCATGTACGGAGATATTGTCAAGCAGCGTTTATACCTCTTAAGTTCGTAGACAAAATCCGAGTCTAAAATATATTTTACGCATCTGTCATTCAAATAAGCGATAAGAATTTCATTTGAACTGTACCTGTATTTTTCGTTTATATAAACGTCATTGCCGTAAAAATAAGCCTTAAAATTGAACACGGATAACCCTCCAAAAAATATTTTCAAAAAATAGATAATATGAAAAGAAAAGTAGAGAACCCAATTTAATTATAGCATAACTATTGATAAATTTCAAGCGGTGTGCTAAAATAATATGGACGATCAAAAGCAAACGGAAAAGCCGTTTTGTTCTTGGTCGTCCTTAAAATTTTACAGGAGGTCGATAGTTTGAAAGAAGCAATATACACAAGCTATGAAGAGCTTCCACTGTTCTTGAACGCGGAAACCCTCGCTAAACTGCTCGGCGTATCGGTATCGAGCAGCTATGAATTGATGCACGAGAAGGATTTCCCCGCGATAAGAATAGGCTCAAGGTTAGTCGTTCCCAAAGAGAAATTGCAGCGTTGGGTAGACGAAAAGACAGGAAAGTGAAGGCGATTTATTGAATAGAAAATACCCAAAGCGTAACCCAATCAAGGATTACTTTCCACTACCTAATGAGATATTCTGCCTCGGACTATCTTATGGTGAGATAGCTGTTTACTCTTACTTACTATACTGCGAGAATAGGAAAACGTTTCAATGCTATCCGAGTTACAAGACCATAGGCAAAGCGCTCGGAATGTCCAGAAACACGGTTTGCAAATACGTCAGTCGGCTTGAAGAACGGGAACTTATTACCACCCAGCAAACCAGCGTTTTCACCAGAGAGAACAAAAAACTCAACGGAAATCTGCTTTATACGATACTCCCGATTGAGCAAGCTAAAGACTATTTTTACAAACGGCAGCTTGAAAATCTCGACAGGACTATCGCGGAGGACAAGCAAAGGAAACGGTTTGAGAAACTCAATCTAAAGCAGAACAAACAGGCTGTCTAACAGGATTTAGGGCAAAAACAGCGAATAATATTTGAAAGCAGGACAAAGCGAGGGGTCGGCAAGCCGCCCCCTCACAGATCACATCGGACGGCAGAGCCGACCGTTTGGAGCATTTTGAAGAAAAAAGGTGCTTGTCAAAAGGCGGTCTCTTGGGAAAGGAGCAAAATGGAAAAAACGGCGATCAGATTTGATTCTGAACTTAAAGCGCAAATACAAAACATGATGAGCGAAGCAAACGCAACCTCAATGGCGGATTTTGTTCGCCAAGCCACGGAATTTTATATCGCATATCTGCGACAGAAGAAAAGCATAAATTTTCTCGCTCCGCTACTTGCGCAGACGATAAAGAATGAGATCGAAAGCGTAGAGAAAAACATCTCTTCGATGATTTATAAGTTAGCTGTGGAACAGGCAATCAGCAGCAACATAATTGCTTATCTCAATGAAGTTGGACTCGATACAATTTCCGCATTAAGGGAAATGTGTTCGAGAGATGTTGCAGAAAATAATGGTATCATCACATTTGAAGAAGCAATGCGCTTTCAAAACTCGGAGGATGAATAATGCCAAAACTTATCTGTACAAGCCGATATATTAAGAATTCAAAATCCAAGAATGCGGGTAATCTCATAAAATATATGGGAACGCGCGAGGGAGTAGAAAAGCTGTCGAACGGTTACGATAATTCCCCCGCAACACAAAAGCAGCACAGCTTGATCTGCGATTTGCTTGAAGCGTATCCACCCATATGGGAATATCCCGAATTTCAAAAATACATGGACGAGTGTTCAAAAGGAGCAGCGACCGAGTGCATAAACGCTGTCATAGAGCGAAACGCCGATCAGATAAAGGACGTGAAAAAGTTGGTCTCATATATGGCAGAGCGACCGGGAGTTGAGAAGTTCGGCAAGCACGGACTATTCTCTCAAACGGATGATAAGATTGATTTAGAAAAAGTGTGTAATGAAGTCGCCAACCACGAGGGAGTTATCTGGACGCACGTTGTAAGTCTGACCCGCGAGGACGCGGAACGCCTCGGATATAACAAAGCAACCGCATGGCGTGACCTTGTTCGCAGAAACGCTATTCAAATTGCGGAAGCTCATAAAATTCCGATCTCGGAGATGAAGTGGTATGCTGCGTTCCATAACACCACACACCACCCGCACATTCATCTGGTGGTGTATTCGGAAAATATCAAGCACGGCTATCTAACTAAAAAAGGGATTGACAGTTTGCACAGCATATTTGCAAACGATATATTTCGCAACGAGATGTATCACCTCTTTACACTTCAAACTCAGATGAGGAATGAGGTAAAGGCAGTAGCAAATCAAAAGATCGAAGAACTGCTCCAATGCTCCACCCAATCTACTCCATGCAGTGAAAATATGTTTTTCCTTATCTCACAACTCGCCGAGCAACTCAAAAAGCACAAGGGCAAAAAGTTATACGGATACTTGCGAAAAGATGTAAAGAATACAATCGATAGCATCGTAAACGAACTTGCAAAGGATAAACGAATCGCGGATTTTTATGCAGAGTGGAATAAAATCAATCGGCAGAAATTATCTATCTACCATGACAAACCCGATCCAGATATTCCGTTGGAGAACAACAAGGAGTTCCGCAGCATAAAGAACGCTATCATAAGAGCCGTTTTGGAATTGGACAGCAATCCCGATGTCGTATCCTATAATTCAAAGGTAACCAATATGATCACCTTATGGATAAAGCTGCTTGGCAGCATGATAAACGATTCGTATCAGAAAAAGCAATCACGCCTAAACGATCAAATTGATTCCAAGCTGAGATCTAAAATTGAACAGAAGAAACGCGCTCTCGGAATCAAGACGGATCATTCTGTCAAAGATGTCAAAAACGACGGGCAAAATTTGTCGATGTGAGTGCTGGATTATTCCGTTTCGATGTGGTATACTGTTTGGTTACAAGGGAGGTGCTGTTATGGCAAAACGCAGACCATCAGGCGACGGAATGGTTCGCAAGCGCGATGACGGACGCTGGGAAGGTCGGATCATAGTCGGTCACAAAAACAACGGCGAGCCGATATACAGATATGTCCTTGCCAAAACCCAATCGGAACTTACCCAAAAGCTGCACGATAAAATTGAGATGTATCGCGATGCCGATTTGAGTGAAGACTGCAACATGACGCTCGGCGAATGGCTCGATAAGTGGATTAACGAATTTATGATCTTCACCGTTCGTGAGGGAACGCTGTCAGCGTATAAATCGCTGATCGAACATCAGATAAAACCTTATCTGGGAAATCGTCCGCTGTCAACTCTTACCACAAATGAGATTCAGAAATTTTATAATGCGGTAAAGAAAAACGGGCGAGTTCACGCTGACAGAGAACACGGCACTGAACTTGCTGATAGCATGGTCAGGAAAATCCATATGTTACTTCACGAATCGCTTGAAACAGCAATGCAGCAGCGGCTGATCGTAAACAACCCGACTAACGGAACTACTATTCCGAAAAACAATTATCCCGCAAAGCAAATCTTGAATGACGAGCAGCTTAATAAATTCATGGAAGTGATAAAAGCCGATAAGCAATGGCACGATTTCTTCTATACAGAACTTACAACGGGACTGCGCCGAGGTGAGATATGCGGACTGCGATGGGAGGACTTCGATGAGCAGAACGGTAAACTAAAAATACGTCGTAGTGTAGGAAGAATTAAAAATGGAGTTCTCCCCGTCGGCGAAACTAAAACCGAAACGGGTATGCGAGAAATCCTACTGCCACCAAGCACAACAGACTTACTTATAAAACGAAAAGAAAATGCTGTTGGCAATTGGATATTTCCTAACTTCTATCGTCCCGAAGAACCGCTCAATCCGCAGAGTGCTTATACGCACTTGAAAGTGCTTCTCAAAAAAGCAGAACTGCCGCTGATACGTTTCCATGACCTTCGTCACACATTCGCTACCCATGCTATCGCAGGTGGAGTAGATGCGAAAACGTTATCCGGAATTTTAGGACATACGAACGCCAGCTTCACATTGGATACTTATACTCATGTCACGACGGATATGCAGAAAAATGCCGCGAAGATCGTAGGCAATTTTATGGATGATATAATAGGGGGAATGAAACTTGGCTAAACGGAGAAAGCAAGGAGAAGGAACACTTCGGTTAAGAAAAGACGGGCGTTGGGAAGGTCGCGTAGTCGTAGGTTACGATGATAAGGGATTACCCATAACCAAGAACGTCACCGCGAAAACCAAGACTGAATGTGTCGAAAAACTTGAAAAATTGAAATCTCAATTTGGAAAACCGACCGAAAAAATAAATTCGGAAATGCCATTCGGCGAATGGATCGACTTCTGGTATCAGACATACTGCAAACACACCATTAGACTAACGACGCGGCTTGAATACGAAAGCAGAATTTATAGCCACATTATACCCGAAATAGGAATGATACCGTTGAATAAACTAACTCAATCCGACTTACAGCAGTTCTATGCACGGACAAAATCCAGTGGTCGAAGAATAAGGGTAGAAGCATATGGCACAGGATTATCCGACAGAGTGATCAGGGCAATTCACGCAAACTGTCGGTCTGCTCTTGAAAAAGCGGTTCAAGAGGGCTTAATCCGTATCAATCCTGCGATAGGATGCAAGTTGCCCCCAAAGAAATCCCGAGAGATGAAAGTACTTACACAGAGCGAGGTCATCAGATTCCTTAACCGAGCAAAAGAAGAAGGCTACTACGAACTCTTCCTACTTGAACTCGGAACGGGAATGCGCCGCGGAGAGATACTCGCTCTAAAATGGAGCGATCTTAACTTCACGACAGGAGAACTTCGGATAGAACGGCAAGTCAATGTGTTCAATGGGGAGCAGATAATCTCAGAACCAAAAACCAAAGCGTCGATACGCACGATAATACTGCCGCCGTCGCTTCTTCAAATCTTGTCGGAATATAAGAAAACCGTGGATTCCGAATGGATATTTCCGTCACCGCTTGACAGCACCAAAACTCGTCACCCTTCCGCAGTCCGCAAGCGATTGCAGATTATGTTGGAGCGAGCTGGCTGCCCCAAAGTAAGATTTCATGACCTCAGACACACATTCGCGACGATGGCGCTTGAAAACGGAATGGACGTGAAAACGCTCTCGACAACAATAGGTCATGTTTCTTCCGAAACGACGATTGACATATACAGTCATATAACCGACACGATGCAGCGACAGGCAGCCGCGAAGATAGATCGCCAGATTGGCGGCATAGAAGCCGAAATTCCAAGGGCTGAGGAACAGTCAAGGGTAGATACCACCCCACCCGATTTCGAGCCGTACAAGCCAAAAGTGCGCAAATCTGGAACAGGCTGTGTGACGATGATAAACGACCACCTCTACGAGGGGCGGTATAGTCCGAGAAACGCTTATGGAAAGCGCGAAACTCATAACATATACGCTAAAACACGAGAAGAATGTGAGGAAAAACTCGCGGCGATGATAGCGCAGGTCAAGTCTGACATCAAGGCGGAGAAAGAGCGCTTGAAAGTTTGAACGATTCGTTAAAACTCGAGGCTCGATAACGAAATGTTACCCACCGCGTTCAATAATTGGGATACAGTAAACAAAGAATACGACGCCCCCTACTTTGCGTTTCGCGAAGTAGGGTGATTTTAAAACTACTATTTTGGTACAAAAGGATTATCCCAAAAGCAGCTTATTGATAATCCAGCTATCAATTTCCCATATGAACTTCGTATTATCTTTCAACTTGAAAAAGTCAAGCATTTGTGTTATACTGAATGTAACAAGCGATGCAGAAAAAATTTTAAAAATCATGTCACACAACCCGATATCGGTTGTCTAATTATATAGGAGGTAGAAAATCATGAATAATTTAACAAACGAAGAACTGTTGGAATTGATCAACAAAGCCGTTTCGGGCGACAAAAAATCTCTTGAAACGGTCCTTCTTGGCGTTCAGGATCTTGTGTTCAACCTTTCACTGCGCATGCTCGGAACATTTCAGGACGCGGAGGACGCATCGCAGGATATTCTGCTGAAAATAATTACACACCTTTCGTCGTTTAAAGGCGAGAGCACGTTTTCAACATGGGTATTCAGTATTGCGGTAAATCATCTTAAGAATTACAGGAAGCATATGTTCGCGAAATTTCCGCTCAGCTTCGAGTATTACGGAGACGACATACTGAACGGTAAAATCGATGATGTTCCCGATCTGACGCAGGACGTCGAAAAAGCTGTTCTCGCGGAGGAACTGAAAATGTCATGCACCAACGTAATGCTGCAATGTCTTGACGCAGAGAGCCGCTGCATTTTTATTCTAGGAACAATGTTCAAGGCGGACAGCCGTATTGCGGGTGATATTCTGGGCATTACTCCGGAAGCATATCGGCAAAGACTCTCAAGGATTCGTAAAAAGATGGCGGATTTTTTAAGCGAATACTGCGGTGAATACGGAAACGGAACATGTCGCTGTGCCAAGAGAGTAAATTATGCTATTCAAAATCGCAGAATATCTCCTGACTGTTTGGATTTTACCACTGCTAAGCAAATACCGCCAGAAACAACCGTTAAGGTGAAGCAGGCTATGGAGGACATCGACGGTATCTCACAGGAATTTTCTTTCTGCAAGACTTATCAATCCCCCGATAGTCTTAAAAAATTTATTGAGAACTTTTTGGACGGAACAAGCATTTCCGTTGTTCGAAACTCATAGGAGGTTTTATAAGTGAACACGAAAAAGATATTAAACTTTCTGACTGAATTAAGCGGAAATAATAACCGCGAATGGTTTCACACGCACAAAACCGAATACAAGGAAGCCAATTCGGAATTTGAAAAAATGCTTCAAGCGCTTATTATTCGAATAGGTGAATTTGACAGCAGCGTTATTAACAATATTCCGAAAGAGTTGACTTTCAAGCTGAATCGAGATACCCGCTTCAGTCATGATAAATCGCCGTACAATCCCGCTTTCCGCGCCCATATTTCTTCTATGGGAAAAATGCCGATACCTGTAGGATATTATATTATGATAAAGCCCAACGATCAGTCTTTTATAGGCGGCGGTCTTTTCGCTGATATGTTCAAAGACGCAACGGCAATGATACGTGAGTACATCTCACAAAATGGCGATGAATGGGACAAGATTATCAATGCGCACGATTTCAGCAAGCATTTCGAAGTACAAGGCGCGTCTTTGAAAAATGTTCCTTCGGGATATGAAAAAGATCATCCGCAGGCGGAATACTTAAAATTTAAAAGCTGGTATCTTGAATATCCTATAAAGGATTTCGAGGTTGACGATGCAGAGGTGTTTTTGACGCAAGCAGCGGAACTGTTTCGGATAATGAAACCATTTAACGATTATCTGAACATGGCGCTTGACGGGTTTAAAATGCCGATAAGGTGACTTGATATTTAAACTTTAGTTCGTTCAAAAAAGCCGATTTAAGCCATAGCATTAGTAGGTACTACATGCTTCGGAGAATACCTGCATAAATGAGGATACAGATGCGTACCCCATGATCAAAATAATGGCGGGATAAATTGTCCCGTCATTTTTTTATGTCAAAAATTGAGCCACATAAAACAAAGAATACGGCGGAGAAAAAACACCCGCCCTAAAACGGGGCATCCTTCAAAACTACCGTTTCGGTACTCGAGAAGCATATAAATATGGTTTTGTAATTCAGAAGTCTCTTTTTATGGTAAACTCGAGCTCTCGTTATAGAGTATGTTGACCTTATTCATTTTTAATATTTTTTCATAGCTTTGCATTTAGGATCACATACCTTACATACGGCACATGGCTCGATTGCTTCACCTTGTTTCGATTTTTTTATATAACTGCATTTCGGGATTCGCCCGTCTTTAATGGCGCTGATCCTAAATTTTATTAACCTTTTCGCTAATTCTATTTGCTCTTTAGTCGGATTTACTAAATCAAAACCTGTAAAAGCACATTTACCGTCTATGCACCTCCCGCAGCCCTCATGCCCTGTACGCGTTTTGATCAGTTCTTTCATTGCGGCAGATTCATTCGATAAAACGGGTTCTAAATATTCATCATATTGAACGCATATACGAAGATTCCAAATACCGTCTTCCGATTTGTTGACCGAACCCCACCGTTTTCCTTTATATTTGCCGTTAATACTGATTTTGTTCTCTTTGAGCCATTCAAGAAATTCATCCATTATAATCGCCTCCTTTGTGCCGCATTTATCCATTCTACCGCTACTTTACATAAAACACTCCGTTTTCCTTACGCGGCGCCGTCTTGGGAATATTACCATCAGCATAACCAAGCGCACAGTGGATTTATGTTCGAAAATTGAGCCGCATAAAACAAAGAATACGGCGGAGCAAAACCTCCGCACTAAAACGGTGCACCCTTCAAAACTACCGAAACAGTAGCTTTAAAGATGAGGTAACAAAATGTTACGGCATATATAAAAAACGAAACCGCTCTGCAAGCCTCGATTGGCTTAACAAAGCGGTTTGTGTGGTCGAGGCGACGGGATTTGAACCCACGACCTCTGCGTCCCGAACGCAGCGCTCTACCAAGCTGA
>CANRFR010000070.1 GCA_947629945.1 uncultured Clostridia bacterium
TGTGTCTTTTTCATGCTAAATACCTCACTTTCTTATGGGTATTATTGCCATTTACACGGTTTGATATTCAGTCTTGGGAATTATGCTCGCGGACTTTCTGTTTTTGGTTGCCGCCGCTTTGTGCAGCTTCGGCGAGTGGTGCTATCCCGTTATGGTGTTTACGTTTATCGCCGCGTTGTTTACCGTTACAATATCGCCGATAATCGTGCGGTTCTCAAAAAAACGCGACGTTCCGCAAAACGATGACGTTCGGACGGAGAATTTCATACGCGCGAAAGTAAACGCGATAAATATGGCTCGAAGAAACGGGCACGCCGTGCTTACGGAAGTTTTGGCGGCGATTTCGGTGCCGCTGCTTGCAATCGCGACCTACTACCTCGGGAAATATGTAAATCTGGCGCTCGGTTTTGCGGGAATGGTTTTAATGCTCGCCACGCCGCTCCTTATAGTCGGGCTGCATTCCTCGGCGCAAACGAAAAAGTTCTTTACCGTAAAAAACGGCGAAAAACTCGTCGATATTTACCACCCCGAGGACATCAAGGCGCTTTACAACGCGAATCCGAAAGTTATTATCGGAATTGGCGACCCGCCGTCCGCTCTGCTGAACTTCTTTTACAACTGGTTAAGTTACTACCTCAAAAACGAACGTTTGGCGCTCTATCGAGTGCCCGCGCCCGAGCTTTGCCGCGATTTTACTCCGGCGAACTTCCTCAGCTACGACGACGTTCTGTTCTGTATTCCCGAGGAGCAGCTTGACCTCATGAAAGAGAAACTCGCGCTATATCGGAGAGAATGCGATATAATTCAAGCGATTCCGTTCTCATTTTGCGTTGCCGAAGAAAACGTCGGCATTGAAGAATAAAAAAGTCCCCCGATCGGGGGACTTTTTTATTTTCAAAATCAATATTCGCTGTTTCTACTTTGAAGAGGTCGCGGATTCCGGCTCCGGTTCAGGCTCCGGCTCCACATATTCCGTTATCTTCACGGATTCTATAATGATATCGGTTTTGGGTCTGGATAACTCGCCGTCCTTGTTTGTGACGACCTCTACGCTTGACAGCTTGTCAAGCACGTCAAATCCTTCGTAAACCTGTCCGAACACCGTGTAACTGCCGTCCCACAAAGGATAGCCGCCCTTTTCGGCATATTTCTTTTTAACCGCATCGGAAGCATTGCCTATCATATCCGCAAGATTGGTATAGCAACTCTCTTGATACTTAAGCTGGTCGAGCACGGGGTCTGTATCTTCCAGACCCTCCTCCTGCTCGGCAACTGTCGAGGCTTCGTTTCTGATAAGGTCGGCGGAATACTGCGTGATGTCCACAGGCTGTTTATTGTTTACTATATAAAACTGAACATCGTTTGAGCCGGTTTCATCGGCGGCATAGCCCAGCGCGCCATAGAAATTACGCGCTTCCTCGCCTGTCTCTATCGGGAAAATACCGCTTTCGTCCACAAGCGCCGTTCCGCCTGTACCGTCACCATGCAGAGAACCGCCCTGAATACACATATCTTTCGCCACGCGATGTATTTTCAAGCCGTCATAATAGCCTTTCTCGACAAGCAATTCAAAATTCTTCACCGCGGTAGGCGCGATCTCGGGGAAAAGCTTCGCTGTAATCGTACCGTAGTTCTCTATGGTTATCTCGGCAATTTTGTCGCCGCCCTTAAAAGTAATTTCCTCATCCGTATTACCTTGCGACGCTTTTTCCTTGCAGCCCGTAAGACCAAAACAGCATACCGCCGCCAGAATACCGCTTAACAACGCGTTTTTAAGTTTCATATTCGCACCCCTTATCATTCAAAAGTCGAAACGGTAACATTCTTTATGATAATATCCTTAACGGGTTTGCTGACTTCTCCGCCGCCGTTATCCGCAACCTCGGCGTCCGAAAGCTTGTCGATAACATCGAATCCCTCGTAGACCTGTCCGAAAACGGTGTAATCGCCGTCAAGAGTGGGAGCGCCGCCTTTCTCGCCGTAACGCGCCTTTACCTCCGCGCTGAACCCGTCGAGCTTATCTGCCGTTTCGGAAATTCTTTTCTTCGTGCTCTCGTAATACGTAACAGCGTCATCCTGCCCCGCCGCCTTAAATTGTTTTATCAAGTCGTCGCATTGTGAAACTTGGTCATTCAAGCCGCTGACGGTATCGTCGATATTAGTCTGCTTGTTGTTCACTATATAAAACTGCGTGGAATTGTTATCCGGACCCGCATTGGCATAGCAAAGCGCTCCATAGAAATGACGGGCATTCTCAGCAGTCTCAATGGAGAACTTTCCGCCGTTCACCAAAGCGTCGCCGCCCGTGCCGTCGCCGTTCGCGCTGCCGCCTTGAAACATAAATCCCTTCAAAACGCGGTGAATCTTCAAACCCTTATAAAATCCCGCGTCGCAGAGCTTTTGAAAATTCTCTACGCCAACGGGCGCAACCTCGGGGAAAAGCACCGCCTTTATCGCGCCGTCATAGCCTTCTATCTCAAAAGTCGCGATAAGATCGCCGCTTTTGGGAGTTACGTCTTTCATATTGCCATCAAAGTTCGCCGTGTTCGCCGCCGATTCGGTCTGCGACATACTGCTCGTATTCTTTTCGCTGCACCCGCTAAACAGCATAACCGCCGCAAGCGCGCTGCACAGCGCTCTGTTCTTTATCTTCATTTTTTCGTTCCTTTCGAGTTTTATTCGGAGCTTTCACCGTTTGACTCGGCTTCACTGCTTTCACCCGTGTCTGCGTCCAATTCTTCCTTTTCGTGAATGTGTGGACGCGGATATTCATCGGTCTTGTCGCCCTCTTTGAACTCCGAGATCTTTACGCTCTTTATCTTTACGTCCTTGGTAGCTTGGTCTTCGTCGTTGGCGGGTATCTGCGTGAGCTTCTGCACAACGTCAAGTCCGAGATAAGTCTGCCCGAAAACCGTGTTCTCACCCGCCAGGCCGAAAAATCCACCTGTTTCATAAAACGTATCAAACATTTTAAGAACTTTTTCGCGCTCGATAGCGTCCTCGCGATCCCTTACGCTGTCCTTAAGTTCGTTTATTGCGTCCACGGTGAGGGTATCTGCGTCGTTATTCACGATAAACCAACGCGCGTCCGAGCACCCCGCCTTATCGGAAAAGCCCATAAGCGCCCCAGCAAACGGCCACAAATCGACGGAATATTCGTTTGTGATAAGTTCGTCGTTGTTGTTGCGCCCCGTGTAGTTGCCTTTTTTATCTTCCCAACCGCCTGTCAGGAAGTAAACGTCGTTACGAACGCCTTTCACGGACATATCATCGTATATCCCCTCTTCGGCGTTCTTTATGAAATTCTCCACGGTCTTTGGAGCGTAGTCTTCATATAAAACCACGCGTACCTCGCCGTAATCCGTGTCGATTATCGCAATTTTATCCCCGGCTTTTGGCGGAGCAAGCTGAATGAAATCAACATTCATCTCTTTGAAGTCATAACTCATCATGCCGTTTTCGGGCTTGGACTGTCTGCACCCCGAAAGCGTTGTTATAGAGACGGCAGCCAATACCGCCGCAATGATCCTTTTCAAAAATCTCAAAATAAGTCCTCGCAATCGTTACGCTTTTTTTACGACAGTACCCTGCCGCGTTTCCTCTACGATGTAACCCTTGGCGGTTATCTCGTCGCGGAGCTTATCCGCCAGCGCGAAATCCTTTGCCTTGCGCGCGGCTTTTCTCTGCTCGATAAGCCGGGTTATCTCCTCGGGAATTTCTTCCTCACTATTATTATACAACAAACCGAGTACGTTTGTCAATGCCGTAAATTCGTCAAAATACACGGAAATATCTCCCTTTGTGACGTTTTTATCGGCAAGCGCGGTATTTATTTTACGTACAAGCTCGAAAACAGCGGCGATACCGTCCGCGGTATTGAGGTCGTCGTCCATTGCCTTGATGAAGTCGGCGCGGGCTTGCTTTACGTTTTCGAGAGTCTGCCCGCTTGCTTCGCCGTCTTTAGCCGTGTTAAGAACTCGTTTCATAGCGTCGCGGCAGTTATATAGCCGCTCCAGAGCCGCTTTGCAGCTCTCGATCACCTCAAGCGTATAGTTAAGCTGACCTCTGTACTGCACCGAAAGCAGCATAAAGCGGATAGGCTCGTAGCCAAATTTCGCCGCCATATCGCGAACTAAAAAGAAGTTACCCGCCGACTTCGACATTTTCTTGTTGTCCACGTTCAACATTCCGTTGTGCATCCAGATATTGGCGAGAGTGCAGCCCGTAGCGCACTCGCTCTGCGCGATCTCGTTTTCATGGTGCGGGAAGATAAGATCCGCGCCGCCGCCGTGAATGTCGATGGTGTCGCCGATAAAATGGCGGCTCATCGCCGAACACTCAATATGCCAGCCGGGTCTTCCCTTGCCGAACGGCGAATCCCAATAAGGCTCGCCGGGCTTTGCGGCTTTCCAGACGGCAAAGTCCATAGGGTCGCGTTTTTTTTCGCCGACCTCGATACGCGCTCCCGCTTTAAGATCGTCCAGCGGCTGATGAGAAAGCTTGCCGTATTCGGGAAACTTCGACACCTCAAAATAAACGTCGCCGTCAACCTCGTAAGCGAAGCCCTTGTCAACAAGCGTTTTCACGATATCGATTATGATATCCATACACTCGGTGACTTTCGGGTGAATGTCGGCGCGGCGGACGTTCAAGCCGTCCGCGTCAACGAAATATTCCTTGATTGCGTTCTCGGATACCTCCGCGGCTGTCTTGCCGAGTTCGTTGGCTTTTTTAATTATCTTGTCGTCAACGTCGGTAAAATTCTGTACATAAAAAACCTTATAGCCGCGAAATTCCAGATAGCGGCGCAAAGTATCGAAAACGCACAGAGCGCGCGCGTTTCCTATATGAATAAGGTTATAGACCGTAGGACCGCAGCAGTAAATTTTGACGGAGCCGTCGGTTATGGGTTTGAGTTCTTCCTTTTTTCGGGTCATCGTGTTGTATATCTGCATTATTTATCCTCCTTAAGTTCTTGTATCTGCGTCTTTAGCTTATCGACCTCGGCGGTCAGCTTATCAATATACATTTGCTGTCTGCAAATAAGCTGACTTACGGGGTCGGGAATATGTATCTGGTCGAGATCGCCGTTGTTTACTTTCACTCCGTCGCGGCGGACTACCCGTGCGGGTACGCCGACGGCTGTACAGTTGGGAGGAACCTCCTCTAAAACGACCGCATTGGCGGCAATTTTGGAGTTGTCGCCTATCTTGAACGGTCCGAGAACCCTCGCGCCCGCGCCAACCATAACGTTGTTTCCAAGAGTCGGATGGCGCTTGCCCACGTCCTTGCCCGTACCGCCGAGCGTCACGTTTTGATAAAGCGTACAGTTGTCGCCTATCTCGGTCGTTTCGCCGATAACTACGCCCGCGCCGTGGTCTATAAACAAGCCCTT
Organism: uncultured Clostridia bacterium; assembly: GCA_947629945.1. GTDB lineage: Bacteria > Bacillota > Clostridia > Oscillospirales > Ruminococcaceae > CAG-115. The sequence goes on from CANRFR010000070.1 coordinate 5,396, forward strand.
TCCGATTTTCGCGCCCGGGTGTATCTCAATTCCCGTTTTGTGGCGCGAACGCTGCGAGATCCACCTTGCAATGAACGTATGCCCGTGCGTATGAAACCAATGCGCTCTGCGATAGCTTCTTATCGCCTTGAACGACGGATAAAGGAAAAGCACCTCCCACGTTGAGCGCACCGCGGGATCTCGGGCTTTTATCGATTCTATCTCCGCTTTTAGCTTATCAAACATACCTTACCCCCAAACAAAAAAGCCCCCGCGCCAAAATAGCGCGAAGGCGTCATAAAACGCTGTTCCACTTCGCTTCGGGCGCTTTTTACACAGCGCCCCTCTTGCTCCTTAACGCGGAAAACGTGCGCGTATACTGATAGAGCATGTATTCATAGGATATTGTACGCGTCTTTTCGGCAGATTTTACCGCTGACTGCGTTAAAATTTCTTGACTTGTGACAACAAGCCCGCGAAATTTTGCCTTGTCAGCGATAAAATCTGCTCGAAAATCCACGCACAAATCCTATGAACACAAGCTCTAAATTCCCCGCGCCGACGTGGTTTTTGACCGAAACAGCCGCACTTCCCCAAACGCCGTCTCCGCGCTTTCACCGCCGCGCGGCTCTCTGTGCACCGCTTTTTCGGGTACTCTTGCCGTTTATCGTCTTTAACATATAGTATTATAATTATACCACATCCGCCACCGAATTTCAATGCCGCATTTGTCAATTTTCAGCACTGAAATTTGTGCAATTTCACGAATTCTGTTTCTTGAATTCTTCCAGGAATCTGCGTATTTTTCCCGTACATACGTCCGTTTTTTGCGAAATTCCCAGCTTTTGCGAAATTTCGCCGAAAACACCGCGCGCGGCTTCTTCATCGGTGAACTCTATCTCCAACTCGTAGTCGGTTTTGCCGAAATATTCGCTTTTGTCAACGTCGACCTCGCCGCCGTCGAATTTCCAAACGGAGCGCGTTGTCGTAAGCGCACCGAGCCGCTTCACATCCGAACATTCCTCGCCCGAAAGCGACTTTAACCGAGAACCCGAAAGCGTTTCGGGCAGCTCCGGAAGCTCCTCCGACAATTCCACGCGAGAGAAGTTCACCGAAGTCGGCAGCTTCATTTGCAGGTAGAATTTTCCGTCCAACTCACGAACGCGCACGGTTATGTGGCGCTCGGACATTTGCAAGTCGTCCGTATCAAAGTAGTGGTTAGTCTGCACTATGGTTTTAAAATCGTACTGGCTCAGTAAGTTTTTGTATTGTTCCTCGGTGAGCATTATCTTAAATTCGTTTTCTATCATAAGTACCTCATAAATACCCGTCAATGCCGCGCACCGAGACCTCGCCCGAGTTTACCTCAAATACGCCGCTCTCATCGCGGCAGACCAGAAAGCCGTTAGGAGCAACGTCAACAGCCTCGGCGACGCGTTCTCCTATCGGAGAAATTATCTTCACTTGCCGACCCAAGTTCAAAACACGGCGCTTGTATTCGCCGTAACATTCCGCAAACGGCATTGCGGCGCGAAATTTCACGCGCTCAACTATATTCTCGAACAGCCGCTCGCGCTCTGGAGCAATTCCCGTAAGCATAAGCAGAGAAGCCGCGTGCGGCAAGTCCGCCGTTTCAAAAAAGTCCGCGCTTTGCGAAACGTTCACGCCTATGCCGACAATGACGTTCGCGCAGTCACCAAAAAAGACGCTCTCGCATAAAATACCACAGACCTTGCGTGAAGCTATGATTATATCGTTAGCCCATTTTATCCCGGCAACGGGCGCGGCATCGAACGTTCCGCCGTCATAACAGCTCTCGATAGCCTCGCAGACCGCAAGACCCACGCGGGCGGTCAGATTCTCGCGTTCGGGCGGGTCTTTGAACAGAATTGAAAGCGGAAGCATATCCTCATTCGCCGCCCAATCGTGACCGAGCCGACCGCGCCCCGCAGTCTGAAGCCGCGCGGTCACGGCGCAGCCGTCCGCAAATCCGTCGTTATTTGCCAAACGACGTTTTATATAACTGTTGGTGGAATCCACCTCGTCCAGATATATCGCGTTTTCCATATTTTATTGCGCCTTCGTTTCCATTGCCATAATGTTCATCTTTATCTTTCCCTCGGGCGACAGCTCGATAATGCCGAAAGTGGGCTTGTTGCGGTTTCTCGGAGAATCGAGACTGCCCGGGTTCATCACGAAAACGCCGTCTATCTGCGCGGTCTTGTAAAGATGAGTGTGACCGTAAAGCGCTATCTTACAGTCGTTCTTCTTTGCGGTCGCCGCCAGATATTCCAAGCCGTCATGAACACCCAAAGTGTGCCCGTGACAGCAGAATATCTTATAGCCGCCGACTTTCGCGACGTGAGTAAGCTCGTGATTTCCGAAATCGCAGTTTCCGCCGACATATATCATCGCCTTTTGCGGATACATCGCCTGAATATCGGCAAACTCGTGCTCTCCGTCGCCAAGATGTATGATAATATCCGCGTCCGGGTTTTTCTTTACGCAAAGATCAAGCACCTGAAAGTTTTTGTGAGTATCCGCCACGACTAAAATTTTCATAATTTTACGCCTTTCCGCAGACAAGGCTGCTGTTGATTTACAGCAAATTATCCTCCGTTTTGTGAGGGGAAATGCTGTTCGTGATTTAATTATATCACAAAATTTCAAAAAAATAAAGGGGTTTTGGAAATTTTTAGTTAAATTTAACATAGTTTATTTAAGGGAGGCTTTCATTATGAACGAAAAGAACTTTGAAAATCTGATAAACTCGGCAAGCCAAAAGCTTGGAACCTCGCCCGAAAAGCTGCGCCAAACGCTCGAGCAGGGCGACGTCAAGGCGCTTTCGGCGAATCTCTCAAAATCAGACAAGGCGAAGCTGCGCGCGGTCTTGTCGAACAAGGAGCTGGTAAACAAGCTCAAAAACGCTTCAAATCCACAGGACATCATGCGTATGCTGAACGAAAAATAAACGACCGACAGACGGGGAAAGGAGCGGCGTATGGATAATATTGAGGAGCTGCTCCGCGCACTGTCGGAGGATGACGAGGAAAGCGACAAGAGCGGCGGCAGCGGCAAAAACGGCAGCGTAGACAGTTCGGAAAAATCGGAGGGACTGTTTTCGGGATTGGATCCCGAAATGCTGATAAAAATGCTCTCGCTGTTTGAAACGCTTAATCAGCCCGACGACAACGAACGCTTTCTGCTTGCTTTAAAACCGCTGCTGCGAGAGGAAAACCGCGCAAAAATAGATTCTGCGATACGGCTTATGAAACTGTTTTCGCTGCTGCCCGTCTTAAAAGACAGCGGCTTGCTGGGCAAGCTTATGTAACGGAGGTGATCTTACGGTCTGGAGCACAACACAATCCTCGCTTTACGAGCAGAAAAGCCGCGATACGCGCGTGAACGAAAAAATCGAACGTCCCGCCGAAAAAACCGCCGCGGACAAAGCTCCGCCGAAGTCCGTCCGCAGAAGCTCTCTCGACGGCGACGCATTGCTTATTCTCGCGCTTATTTTGATACTGTCGCACGAAAAGTGCGACAACAAACTTATCTTCGCGCTGCTTATCGCTCTGATTACGTAGTTTAAAGAGATAATATCCCGTCAATAATTATAATGGTTGACAAACACTGAAAAAAGTGGTAAAATATAGATAAAGGCGTTCCCAAAACGCCGCTATGCCCTATGCAAAGCATAAACGCGGTTTTTGGAAACATCTCCCATTCTAACTAAAATTTCGGAATTCATTTCAAAAAAATTCGGCGGGGTGAAAATTATGAAAGTAAATTGGAACAGAAAATATAATACCATAGCGGCATACGCCATAACGGTAATAATCATCGCGGTGTTGTTCGTGAAGCTGACGTACAACTTTGATACCTTAAAGGACACGTTCTCGTGGGTGGGAAACATCGGCGCTCCGATAATCTGCGGCATCATCATCGCGTACATTCTCAATCCCTTGATGATGTGGCTTGAAAACAAGATTTTCGGTAAATACAAAGCGCAGACGCCGCTGGAACAGAACATCGTCGTTCGCAAACTCGCTCAGTCGTCCGTCGGCGACAAAGCGGTCGTTAAAACGCTTGAAAAGCACTCTGCGCCGATAGAAAAAAGGGTTCGCAGACGAAAGCTGATCGCCCGAAGCGTTTCGCTGATACTTACGTTCGTTATCTTTCTCGCTATAATAACGGGTATCTGTATTGCCATCGTGCCGAACGTTTCAAAGAGTATCGTGACGCTCGCGGAAAATATGGACGGCTACATTCAGAAAATCGATACGTGGGTGACGAACGTTTTTGAAAGCAAGCCCGAGGTGATGGAGTCGATCTTCAAGGAGATAAAAAGCTTTCAGGACCTGCTGTCCAAAATCGCAGTCTCTTTGGAACCCATGACGAAAGACATCATCGGCAATCTTTCGGGATTTATCGGAAGTATCCTTGTCGGTCTTAAAAACTTCGTGCTGGGTTTTATAATCGCCATTTATCTGCTGTTCAGCAAGGAACGGCTTATGGCGCAGATGAAGAAGATAGTCTGCGCGTTCTTAAAACCCGCGCGCGCTCAAGGCTTTCTGCGCGGTTGTTCACGCAGCAACGACATTTTCAAAAAATACGTTATCTCCAACCTCGTGGATTCCCTTATCATACTGGTATTTATGATGATAGGTATGTTCGCGATGGGAATGCCGTATCAAATGCTTATCGCGGTAGTTTGCGCGGTAACAAATCTCATTCCGTTTTTCGGTCCGTTTTTGGGAGCTATCCCATGCGGCTTACTGATACTGCTCGTTGACCCGCCGAAAGTTATCTGGTTCGTGATATTCGTACTTGTGCTCCAGCAGCTTGACGGAAACGTCATCAAGCCGTTGCTTTTCGGCGAGACTATGGGACTTCCCGCTATATGGGTGCTTATCTCAATCACCGTCGGCGGCGCAATGTTCGGTATTCCCGGAATGCTGTTGGGCGCGCCGGTGTTCGCGGTAATCTATATGATGTTCGCGGACCTTGTAAAGAACAAGCTGAAGAAAAAGAATCTTCCCGGCGAGACCGAGATTTACGAAGCGGATACCGAAGAGCTTTCGGACGACTATTTGCAGCATGCCGACGATGCGGGCAAAGCGATGCCAGCGTCGTTTGAGGAAACCGTCAAGCCGCAGCCTAACGAAAAAGAAAAGAAGCGGTCAGCGCCCGTAAGCGAGTCAAAACCCACACGTTCGCGAAAAACAGGAAATCATCTTAACCGACCGTAATTAAACACCCCTTGTCCGCATAAAATTGGGACAAGGGGTGATTTTTTTGGAAATTATAGCGTCGATAAACGACAATTTTGTATGGGGAGCGCCAATGCTATGCCTTATGCTTTTTACGGGTATATTTTTCACGGTCAGGACGGGATTTTTTCAGGCTCGGCGTTTCCCAACAATTCTGAAAAGCACGGTTTTCTCCCGCGGAAAAGTAAACGGAGACGGCGTTTCTCCGTTCGCGGCAATGTGTCAGGCGCTTGCCGCGACGCTCGGCACGGGAAACATCGCGGGAGTATCAACGGCACTGTCTATCGGCGGCGCGGGAGCGGTTTTCTGGATGTGGGTCAGCGCTTTTTTCGGTATGATGACGGGCTTTGCGGAAAACGTTCTGGGGTTATACTACCGAAAAAAAACAAAAAACGGATACAAGGGCGGGGCTATGCAGTACATAAAAAGCGGACTTTCGGAAAACCCTAAAACACGGTTTCTCGCTGTTCCCTTATCGGTAACTTACGCTTTGTTGTGCGTTCTGGCGGGTTTCGGAATGGGAAACGCAGCGCAAATGAACTCTGCCGCCGAAGCTGTTAAAACGAGTTTTTCCATACCGCCGCTCGTTACCGGAACAGTACTGGCGGTATTGGCGGCGGTTATCGTTTTCGGCGGCGTTAAACGCATTTCCTCGGTGACCTCGAAGCTTGTGCCGTTGATGTCGGGGTTTTATATTGTGGGGTGCTTATACATTTTGATAAGCAGCGGCGAAAATATTCCCAAAGCGTTTGATATGATAATAAGTTCGGCGTTTGGTATGCGGCAGATTGGCGGAGGGATCGCTGGGGCGGCAGTAAAAACGGCGGTTTCCATGGGCTTTAAGCGCGGAGTGTTCTCAAATGAAGCGGGGCTTGGAACGAGCGTTTTTTCGCATACGCAGAGCAGCATTAAAGAACCCGTGGTTTGCGGAATGTGGAGCGTTTTTGAGATTTTTTTCGACACGATAGTTATGTGCTCCTTAACTGCGCTTGTGCTGCTGGTAAGCGGAGCAAGACCCGATATCTCCGCCGAAATACCCGCCGTGACCTCCGAGACGCAGTACTTTAAACTCACCAAGAGCAACGGACTTATCACTGACGGCGTTGAACTCCCGGAAAGCCTTACGGTTTACGGCGTTCACGGTGAAGAGCTTCACGCGGAGATTGCTTCGGAACTCACCTATTCCAACATTATGACTATCCGCGGCGAAGAGCGCGGCGGTCGGATAGTATCGGCGAAAATCGAACCGCTGCGCGGCGTGGGACTTGCCGAGTGCGCGTTTACCGCGAAATTCGGCAAGCCCGCGGGAATGGTGCTGAGCGTTCTTGTTGTAATGTTCTCGTTCTCCACGGTTATCGGCTGGAGTTATTTCGGCAGCGAGGCGGCGGCGTTCCTGTTCGGAGAAAAAGTTCGAAAACCGTTTTGCGTGATATTTATTGCGTTTTCTGTCGTGGGAGCATGCGTAAATATGTCGGCGGCGTGGGGCATATCCGATATGCTCAACGGACTTATGGCTATACCGAATCTTATATCGGTTCTTATTCTCTCGCCTAAGGTAATCGCGCTTACCAAAGAATACTGCGGCAGAACTTTCAAACGCAAAACGGCTCTCCGCTTCAAAAACGAAGAGCCGTAACGACATCGCTTAATTTACAAATAAATTACTTGCACTCGCAGCCGGACTTAGCCTTGAACGAGAGGCAATCGGTGCATGCCACCTTGGTGGGGTTTGATTCGTGAGTGCCGACCTCTATCTTGTCAAGAGAGCAGTAATCATCGCAGCTGCAATGATTTGCACAATTGTGGATAGTACAGCCAATGTGCTTGTTTGCAAATTCGGTTCCCATAATAATACTTCCTTTCAAAGGTAATACAGCTTTTCGCTGTAAAATTATTATGGAAGTTTGAATAAGTTTTATTCTTTGGAATAATTTAGTTAAGGCAACGCCGCACCAGTGTAACCGCTGTCACCGTATATCTCGTTTTTTCGCCCGTTAATAATTCCGAAGTCATGGTAACATCATCTGCTTTTGCCGCCGTTGTCTTGACCGTATGCGCCAAATCTGTCTCTTTATCGACACCGATATGCGCTTTGTAACCGAAATGTCATTGGTTTCCTTTTTTCGTGGAATGGGTTTCGGGGTCGCGTTTTTTCTCTTTGTTTTTAGTTGACAAGGGTGCTGCAACGTCAAATGCAAAAGTAAATGCAACACAAAGCCAAAAGCAGTGATGAAAGTTTATGAAAAAAGCAAAAATAATAG
>CANRFR010000071.1 GCA_947629945.1 uncultured Clostridia bacterium
AGCCACCCACAAAGGCCAATAATCTATCTTAAAAAAGCGCGGTATAACGGTTTTCGTCTTAGTGCCGTCAACGTTGGTCGTCTCCTTGGTGAACGGCGCAAGCAGCGCCAGACCGCCGATTATCGCGGTTGCGGCAGCGGTCGCCTTGACTCCGTATGCGAAGTCAAACTCCTTATGCTCGATGACATAAGCCGTAGCGAGACAGCAAATAAGCTCGGGCATATAGAACCAACGTGTATAATAGTTATTATTGAAAAGCGTAAACGCGGAGTTAAGTCCCGGCACAAACGCGAACAGCAGGCAGATAAGCAGAAGCGGCTTTACCCAGTGCTTTTTTTGGCTCTTAAAGAACGCGATCACACCCGACATCGAGAACAACGGCAGATATAGAGCCACGCTTGACCACTTTGCGTTTGCGTTCTCGAACATCTTGTTGCGCGCGGCGATCTCTGGCGGAAAGAAGAAGCTCTCCAACAATAAACCGTAACGCTGTTCGCTGCCGAAAAACAGGAAATCCCAATCCGCGAGGGAACTTCTTGAACGAGGAACGTCCAGAACTTGATAAATCGATGGGAAAAACAGCACTCCCGCGACAAGAACTCCCGCGATACACTCGAACGCGAGACACAGAAAGTCTTTAAAGTTGATATTGAAGCGTTTATCGCAAGCATAGCGCACAAGAAAATAAAGTACAAGAAAAATACATTCCTGAATGAAGAAGAAGTAGTTGGCAAGGCAATTTATCGCCATTGCAAGCGCGAATACGCCTCTGCGTTTGTTTACCACGGCTTCCTCCAAGCCTATCAGAAGCAGCGGAAACCAGATCATCGCGTCTTGGAACTGGAAGAAAACATTATACAGATTGAAGCTCGAAAACGCGTAGAGTATACCTCCGATTAGCGCGCTTTGCGGCTTTGTTACAAATCTTCTGATGTAAATAAACGCGAAAAGTCCGAAAAGTCCGAATTTAACGCACAGCAGCGGCATCATAAGATACGGCGCGAAGCTTGAGGGGAACAGGCACATAAACCAAAAGAACGGGCTTCCCAGCGTGTAATACGTGTAACTTCCGAAAAAGTTCGCGCCCAAGTCGGTCTTCCAATCCCAGCCCATCGTACCGTTATGAACGGCTTCGACGCACTGTTTGAAAAACGGTATTTGCTGCGCGTTGTAATCGCCGTAGAATATGAAATAGCCGCCGTCTATTATCACGAACGGGATAAACATTACGAAAGCCATTGTCATCGTCACGAAAAACGCTTTCTGATAATATTTCTTTTCTTGCTTAAACATCTTTTCTTTTGTCCTCCGAGAATACTATTGAAATCAAATCTGTAGTGTTATTCACCGCGCTTTGCGTGGTGACGATATGTTAGCTGTAAAAATAATTACATTTTTTCGGGAGCTTCAATTTTCAACATCGCCAGTACATTCGCTATGACGGTTTTCGACGCTTCGCACAGCGCCATTCTTGACAGCTTCACGCTTTCCTCCGCGTCCTTTATCGGGCAGGAATCGTAAAATTTATGAAATATCTGCGCGAACTCATATACATATTTTGTCATTTTGAACGGGCTGTATTCGCTTGCCGCTTCGTTCACAAGCTCGGGCAGCTCCGCTATCTTGCGGATAAGCGCAAGCTCCGCCTCCTCGGAGAACTCAGTCGAGCCGCCGGCATATTTCGCTCCGCCGTCAGCCATTTTCTCCAGAACCCGGCAAATTCTCGCGTGGGCGTACTGCACGTAGAACACGGGATTTTTCGAACTTTCCTCAACCGCCAAGTCCAAATCGAAATCAAGATGAGTGTCGGCGCTTCTCAAGTTGAAGAAGAAACGCGCCTCGTCTATCGGCACCTCGTCGAGAAGCGTCGACAGCGTTATCGCCTTGCCCGAGCGCTTCGAGAGCTTTACAACCTCGCCCTCGCGAACCAAATTCACCATTTGACACATAACAACGTCAAGACGCTTTTCATCAATACCCATCGCCTTTAAGCAAATACGCATCCGCTTTACATAACCGTGGTGGTCGGCTCCGAGAACATCAATAGCCTTGTCGTAACCGCGAGTTATCAATTTATTGTAATGGTACGCAATATCGGGCACAATGTAAGTCGGAAAGCCGTTTGAGCGCAGCAAAACGAAATCCTGCTCGCCGCCCAATTCCGTGGCTTTCAGCCAAAGAGCGCCGTCCTGCTCATAAGTGTGACCGCCCGCTTTCAAGTGTTCAATGACCTCGTTCACCGCGCCGCTTTCGTGCAGCGAACTTTCCTTAAACCAATTGTCGTATTTTATTCTGTATTTCAAAAGATCGGTCTCAAGACGCGCCTCGTTAAGCGGCAAAGCGTAGTCCGTAAGAGCTTTCGCGCGCTCCTCCTCCAGCTTGTCCGCCAAAACGCCGCCGTTGATATCGTAGTAATTCTTCGCGTGCTCGATAATATCCTGACCCAAGTAAACGTCCTCGGGCATCGGGAACGTTTCGGTATCGGAATAGACAGCCATTGTAAACTTTTCCATATCGCCGCACTCCGAAACGAGCCGCTGCCCCGCTTCCGAGCAAATCTGCATATAGCGCAGCGACAGGCTTTTGCCGAATTTCGCGACCTGATTGCCCGCGTCGTTGATGTAAAATTCTCTGTCGGCCTGATAGCCCGCGGTCTGAAGCAGCGACGCGAGACAATCACCGATAGCGCCGCCGCGCGCGTTGCCTATGTGCATAGGGCCCGTGGGGTTCGCGGAAACGAACTCCACCAAAACGCGCTTGCCCGCGCCCAAGTCGGTTTTGCCATAGTCCGCGCCCAGCTTTAAAACGTTCTCGACCACTCCCCCGAACCACTTTTTACCTAAAAAAAAGTTCAAAAAGCCGGGTCCCGCCAGCTCTATCTTATCGAAGCTCGTTCCGTCGAGCACAGCCGCGTCCACTATCTGCTGCGCGAGCGCTCTCGGATTGGTTTTGAGAGCCTTTGCGCTCACCAGTGCGGCGTTCGCCGAAAAATCGCCGTGCGCACTGTCGTTAGGGATTGTCACCTGAAACGCGGGCAGCGGCTCTGCGGCGATTTTTCCATCGCTTACCAGCTTGCTCATCGCGTTCATTATTATGTCCTTTATCTCGGCTTTCGCGCCGTTTACAGCGTTAAAATACATTTTTTTCACGTCCCTCACATTTTGACATTTATTGTTATTTCGTTTTCCGTCATAAGCCCCGCGTTTACGTCCACGGAATAGCGCAAATGAACCGTGCCGCCGTTTTCATTGAGCCTATTGCTTAACTCCTGCGTGGTTATCCCAACCATACATTCGCCGTATTCCGTTCCGTAATGGCAAAAGTGCCGCACGCCGTTCTCGAACACCAAATTCGAGAACGTCGAGCCTGTGCGCGTCATTGTCATTATGCCTTTTTCAACGCAGAGCTGCGCGTGGCTTCCTTGAAAGCCTGTAGCCTCGCTTTCATCGTAATCTATATAATACGCGCCTTTATGCAAGCGAAACTCGCCGCGGGTGTAAAGCTCGGATTCGTCAGTCATACCGTCGACGGTTTGTTTGATGTTCAAAGTAATAGAACAATTCTCCATTTTTACCTCTTTTTTACTTCCCGCTTAGTTGTCGTTTTGGTCGGAGGTAAGCTGTATCAGCTTATCCAGCAGTGCGGGATATGTAATTCCCATATTTTCCATAAGCTTAGGATACATACTTATCGGCGTAAATCCCGGAATGGTGTTTATCTCGTTGAGTATAATGCCGTTATCCGTTACAAAAAAGTCAACGCGCGACATTCCGCGGCAGCCGCACGCCCGATACGCCTTCATTGCGATATCGCGGAGCGCGTGCATTTCCTCATCGGTTATCTTTGCGGGGATATCCAGCACCGACGTGCCGTTTTTATACTTCGCGTCGTAATCGTAAAAGCCCTCGGCGGGAGTTATCTGACCGGGAACGCTTGCGAGAAGGTCGGTGCCGCCGTTGCCCAATACCGCGCACTCAACCTCTTTGCCGATTATCTCTTCCTCGACAACCACCTTATCGCCGTGCGCGAACGCCTTTTTCAAACCGTCCTTAAGCTCCTCGCGGTTCGCGGCTCTTGAAACGCCCACGCTTGAACCCGCGCTTGACGGCTTTACGTAAACGGGATAACCGAGCTTTTCCTCAACGGAAACGCACATCTCATCCAAGCCGCTTATTGTATTGCGCATAAGCGTGAGGTAACGCGCGGTTCTGATACCCGCCGTGTCCAGCACCGTATGAGTTATCGACTTGTCCATACATATCGCCGAGGAAGTCATATCGCAGCCCACGCAAGGAAGTCCCGCGAGCTGACAAAGCCCCTGTATCGAGCCGTCCTCGCCGTTCGCGCCGTGCAGCACGGGAAAAACAGCGTCCACCTTGCGCAGATAAACGTCGTTATCACCGATAACTATAATTCCCTTATGGATCCTGTCGGGGCTAATCAGCGCGGTGCAGCAATCGGGATTGTTTTCCCAAGTTCCGTTCTTAATATTTTCATACTCGCCCGGATAATACATCCAATGACCTTTTTTTGTTATCCCTATGCAAACTACGTCATACTTTTCTTTGGGGATATTAGTAAGCACCGAATACGCCGAGATAAGCGATATCTCGTGCTCGCTTGAAGCGCCCCCGAAAAGCACCGCTATTTTTTGTTTTGCCATTTTTCCACACCGCCGCGAAAGCCGCGTCCTTTCATTATTGATCACACATTATTCTATGCGTACTGGCTTTGCGAAATTACAATAATTTTCCAACCCGCACAATAACTCAAATTACATTATAACATAAACCCACGCGAATTTCAAGGGGTATTTTGGGCGATACGGCTCAAATTAGCCGAAAGTTCGAGATATTTTGATATTTTTTGGCAATTACCAATAATTTTTTAAAGATTTCGGAAAAACAATTGACAAATTCGTTTTTTTGTGATAAAATAAATATATATTATTTCTGTGTTTTTTGGGAGGTATCATTATGGCTGTTTTGGTAAGCGGCGGAGCGGGCTTTATCGGCTCCCACACCTGTGTTGAGCTGCTCAACGCGGGTGAAGATATCGTTGTTTTCGACAATTTCTATAATTCAAACCCCAAGGCTTTGGATGGCATCCGTAAGATAACCGGCAAGGATTTTAAATTCTACGAGGCGGATATGCTTGAAATGGCGGAAGTCGATAAAATATTCAGCGAAAACGACATCGAACAGGTCATTCACTTTGCGGGCTACAAGTGCGTGCCCGAAAGCGTGAAGCACCCGCTGAAATACTATTCCAACAACCTGCGCGGTACGTTTAATATTCTGGAAACAATGAAAAAATACGGCGTTACGAAATTCGTGTTCAGCTCTTCGGCAACGGTTTACGGCTATCCCGAAAAAGTGCCCGTTTACGAGGATTTTCCGCTGTCCGCAATAAATCCTTACGGCTCCACAAAGCTCATTATCGAGAACCTTTGCCGCGAAATGTACGCCGCAAACCCGCAGTGGACATTCATTTTGCTGCGCTACTTTAATCCCGTTGGCGCACACAAAAGCGGTCTTATCGGCGAGGATCCGAACGGTATCCCCAACAATCTTATGCCGCTTGTATTGGACAAGGCTATGGGTAAGCGCGATATTCTTCAAATTACGGGCGCGGACTACCCCACTCCCGACGGAACGTGTATTCGCGACTACATTCACGTGGTCGATCTCGCAAAAGGACACGTGGCGGCGGTCAAGAAAGCCCGCGAACTTGAAAACGGCTGCCCCGCGTACAATCTCGGAACGGGTCACGGGTACTCCGTCAAGGAAATTCTGGACACGTTCCAACGCGTAAACAACATTGATTTGGGCTACACGATAGGTCCCCGCAGACCCGGAGACGCTGCGGCTTGCTACTCCGACCCGACTCTTGCCGAAAAAGAACTTGGCTGGAAAGCGGAGCTGGGTATCGAGGATATGTGCCGCGACGCTTGGCACTTCGTTCAGGTACGAAACTCGGAAAATAACGGCTGAACGCCGAGCGAATCTGCTTTCAATGATCTGAAAAAGCGTGACTTATATGATTTTATCGGTATTCTCCCTCACTTACGTCGGGGAGAATACCGTTTGTTCTATACTTGACTTTTTGTTTTTCACGCGTTAAAATCTAAATTGGTGATATTTTATGGAAAAGATCGAGCGAATTTTAAACATATTTCTGCGCGGACTGCGCGGCGAAAAACTCACTGCCGCCAAACTTGCTAACGATTTCGGAGTGTCGGTAAAAAGCGTAGCGCGCGACATCAACGAGATACGCGCGTTTCTGGACGACGACCGTGAGCTTTCGGGTCACGCGGAACTTGTCTACTCAAGAAGCGAAAAATGCTACACATTGCGAGTAGACGACTTTTTACGCGACAGCGAACTTCTGGCGCTTACCAAAATTCTGATAGGCTCCAGAGCGCTTTCCAAACAAGAACTGCTGACTATCATCGGAAAACTTAAACGCTTTACGTCGGCAAATGATCGGCAGCTTCTCGAATCGCTTATCTCAAAAGAAAAATATCACTACTGCGAAGTAAAATGTGATTGCGAAAGCGTTATCGAGCGGCTCTGGACGTTGGCTTGCGACATTCGTTTGCGTACCGAGATCTCAATCGACTATCTGAAAATGTCGCGCGAACGCGTCACACACCGACTTCGACCCGTATCCGTAATGTTCAGCGAATATTATTTTTACCTTATCGCTTTCCGCGCGGACGACGAAAATTTCAAGCCGATCTACTTCCGAGTCGACAGAATTCTCGGGCTGACCGAGCACCGAGCGCATTTCAATATCCCACGCAAATTTGACTTTGACGAGGGCGCGCTGCGAAAAAAAATTCAATTTATGTACCCGGGAAAATGTCGGAAAATTCGGTTCGAGTTTTGCGGTCCGTCGCTTCAAGCGGTTCTGGACAGGCTGCCGACGGCGGTCGTTCTTGATATAAAACGCGGCGATCTCACCGAAAACTCAGAGGATATCCGCACGAAAAGTCTGCGAAATTACCACCCGAACAAGCAAATCGCGCTTATCGAAGCCGAGGTCTACGGCACGGGAATACTTACCTATCTGCTGTCGCTCGGAAGTTGGGTGCGAGTGATCTCGCCCGAGGACTTCGTTGAGGAATTCAAGGCGGAATTGGAGAAAACTCTGAATCTATACTTATAACAAAAACCGCGGCATTAAATACCGCGGTCGATTTTACTGCACTATAACGTGATTTGACGTATACTTAAACGCCGAAGAAATCACCTCGTCAAGCGAAAGATTTTCATTGAACCAATACTCGTTAATTCCCTGTTCAAATAAGCCCGTTATCTTGTCGCCGACGGTTTTCGCCTTTTCACCGATACAGAACTTGAACAGTCCGACCTCATCCTCGCCTTTCTCGGAAAAATACATCGCAAGGAATGTGTCCTCGTCCTTTATGTGCTCGTCATACCACTTGTCGCAATACTCCTGACGCTTTTCGTCGGTGGCATAGCTTGAATTGTATTTCACAAATACCACATACGGCTGAATTCCCAGTTTTTCATAAACGAACTCCAGATTACGACCAAGGGCTTTGGTATCTTCAAACCAGCCCGTCTCATCAACAACGCAGTCCGACTTGAACTTAACGGACGGCTTGTTTTTTGTCACCTTAACAACATTCTGAACGGCATTATTGTTATTTCCCGGCTCCGCAGGATCGTTGTAGCCGCTGTTGTTTCTGTCGTTTCCGCATTTTCCGCAGGTAACGCAGCTTAAAAAGCTGCGGCTGAATACGCTTAACGCTGCGAAAACCACAATAATTCCCGCAACGACCGTCGCGAATATATTCGTTACGCACCCCGACTTGCGCGGCGGTCTATTGTAACCTCTGCCATAACCGTAATCTCGTCTCGGTGGCGGAGGCGGCGGAGCGCCGTAACCGGGTATGCCGCCGCGCGGAAGTCTGTCATAGCCACTCGGACCTCTGCCTCGGGGAGCGTCGTGCCTTGGTCTGTCGCTATGAGAGCCGCCCCCCATCGGTCTTCCTCCGCCGGAACTGCCGGAGGGTCTTGACGGACGAAATCCTCCGCCGCCCGAGCTTCTTCCCGAACCGCCGGAACTGCCGCCCATTGGTCTTCCCATATAATTTACCTCTCTTTAATGTAGTTGTTAATCAGTCGCTTGTTTTATTATACAACTCTTGGAGGTAATTGTCAATAGATAAATTATTTTTTACGCTCCGCAAGAGCACAAATTCCAAGCACAGCGGGAAACAGAACTCCCGCAACGGGGAAAATCACCCAGAAATACGAATTATCACTCTTATCGAGGAATAACCAGAGCATAGCCGCCGCAACCGCGACAAGCCAATATATCGTGGAAACGGCTCTTTTTAAGGGGGAAGGCTTACTTTTTGGGGAATAATCGCCGATTTTCAACAGCTTATCCATAGCGGCGTTTCTCACTCCCGCGAAAACAAAGCAAAACACTCCCGCGCCCGCTATAAACAACATTACGCCGAGCATTACTGTACAAAAAAACTCGTTTTTCTCATCAATTGCTCCAACAAACAGCGCAATAGGCGACAACACGCACAAAACCGTACCGATTATGTTCAGCTTTACATAAGTTGAACGGTATGCCTTTTGACGCTCCTTAACAGCACCCTCAACGCCGTATTCAACGTCAAACGGCTCTTTTTCGAGGAACTCGTACTTTTCGCTTTGCGAACCCGTATAAATGAATATTCCTATTGCTATCGCTGCCAGAACAAGCAAAATCGAAATGCCTATAACGCCCGCCGCGTTTTCGGAAACAGGCGGTGGCACTATCGTTGTCGCGCCGCCGAGTATAATCAAAGGTATCACCGACAAAATACATAGGAATACCCCAACCGCGATTCGCACAGACGCGGTTTTTCTAAGTGACATATACTCATTTGCCTGTTCCAATGTTACCTTACGCACGGTCGGCTCGTCCTTGCCGACAAATTCTTCCAATTCCATTTCGTCTTTTAATAGGTAATCGGTTGTAACACCGTAAAGTTCGGAAAGCTGAAGTATTTTCTCTAAGTCGGGGATACTCTGTGCGCCCTCCCACTTAGACACTGCCTGCCGCGAAACATTCATCTTCTCGGCTAGCTCCTCTTGCGACATTCCGCTCTTTTTTCTAAGCTGTAACAGCTTATCAGCTAAAATCATAATATCACCTCAAAATTTATTCGGCATATTTTCTGCCGTTAAGGAAGTGCTGATTAAATCGGGGTGTGCAGATTGCGCAGCAGATTTTTTGTCAGATTGTGCAAATTTGACGCCGACGGGCTGATGCCCGTCAAGGAAAATTTGTGCAAGATGACGGAAAATATGCAAGCAAGATGCGCGCATCCGATTTAATCAGGGCTTCCTTAAGTTTATTATATCATTTTCCCCGTTTACACTCCACCAACCAACGGCTTTCAATTTGTAAACCGCCGGTTGACTTTAGTTGCGTTTGGCTCTGTTAAGCGAAAAATTCCCCGCTGTCATTTTGGACATCGGGGAAATTTCTTCAAATTAAAATTCCGTTGCAATGATCTATCTCGTGTTGGATTATCTGCGCAGTAAACCCTGTGAACGTTTTAAAACGTTCCTTGAACCCGCTATTTTGGAACTTTACTTTAATGCTCTCATATCGCGTTACGGAGCGCGGCTCTCCCAGCAAGGACAGACAGCCCTCGGAAGTTTTATACGCTCCCGACTTCTTTACTATCTCGGGGTTAAACATTATTTCATAAGCGCCGCCGTCAGGGCGACCTTTATCGTTTACGAACACGATAACGCGTCTTTTCACTCCGATCATATTCGCCGCCATTCCCACACAGGTATCTTTGTGGGCGGCTATCGTGTCCAACAGATCTTGAGCGGTCTGCAAATCGCTTTCATCGGCTTTTTCCGATTTCTGCGCCAAAAATATCGGGTCGTGGACTAATTCTCTTACCATACTTTCTCCGTTAAATCTGCCTGTTATTTAAACAGGTGCGGCTGTACTCCCCGACGAACGAGAGTTACCGTTTGTAATGAGCGTATACCGACGATTACTTACCGAGCGTTGCTTTTGTGACTGCGACGATATTCTCCGCGCAAAGCCCGTACTCTTTTAACAAGTCCTTTGCGGGACCGCTGTGACCGAAAACGTCCTTTATTCCGAGTTTGATAACGGGCACCGGGCACTCCTCAAGAACTACATCGCCGACTGCCGAGCCTAAACCGCCTATTACGCTGTGTTCCTCAACAGTGATTATTTTGCCGGTTTCCTTGGCAGCTTTTACTATAATGTCTCGGTCTATGGGCTTAATCGTGTGAATGTTGATAATTCGCGCGTCAATTCCTTGCTCGTGAAGCGCGTTTGCCGCTTCCATAGCCTCGGCTACCATAAGACCGGTCGCGAAAATCGTAACGTCCTTGCCGTCCTTTATCGTAATTCCCTTTCCGACTTCAAACTTATAAGTTGACTCATCGTTGTAAATCGGCACGGCAAGACGTCCGAAACGCATATAGGTAGGTCCCTCATAGTCCGCCATTGCGAGAACCGCGGCTTTCGCCTCGACATAATCCGCGGGATTTATCACAGTCATATTCGGAATAGCGCGCATAAGCGCAATGTCCTCGTTGCACTGATGCGTTGCGCCGTCCTCGCCAACGGAAATGCCCGCGTGCGTAGCGCCTATTTTCACGTTCAAATTCGGATAGCAGATCGAGTTTCTGATGATCTCGAACGCTCTGCCCGCCGCAAACATTGCGAAAGAGCTTGCGAAAACAAGCTTTCCCGTAGTCGCGATACCCGCTGCGACGCCCATCATATTCGCCTCGGCAATACCGCAGTCGAAATGCTTTTCGGGATACTTTTTCTTGAATATACTTGTCTTAGTTGCCGCCGCCAAATCCGCGTCCAACACCATAAGGTCGGGGCGTACCTCCGCAAGAGCGCACAAGCCCTCTCCATAGCCCTCACGAGTTGCTTTATTTTCCATAGTTATGTCTCCTTTTTATTTGTATTCCCCCCGCTGCACGGGACAAACACTGTAATTATTTCTCAAGCTCTGCCAAATACGCCTTAAGCTCGCTTATAGCGGTCTCGTATTGCTCATCGTTGGGAGCTTTTCCGTGCCAATCCACAACGTTTTCCATATACGAAACGCCCTTGCCCTTTGTGGAGCGCATAACTATCACAGTGGGCTTCTGAATTACGGTTTCAGCCTCGTTGAACGCCTTTTCCATTTCGCCGAAATCGTGTCCATTGATGTTTATTACGTGCCAGCCGAAAGCCTCGAACTTCTCGTCAATGGGGTACGGCGACATAACCTCGCTTACCTTGCCGTCTATCTGCAAACCGTTGTTATCTATGATTGCCACAAGATTGTCAAGCTGATAATGAGACGCGAACATCGCCGCTTCCCAGACCTCGCCCTCCTGTATTTCGCCGTCGCCGAGCACCGCGTATACCTTGTACGGATCACAGGACACTTTCGCGGAAAGCGCCATACCGCACGCCGCCGAAATTCCCTGACCAAGCGAACCCGTGCTCATATCCACGCCCGGCGTCTTGATATCCGGGTGACCTTGCAGTCGCGAACCTATCTTGCGGAGAGTTTTCATTTCCTCCATAGGAAAAAATCCACGCAAAGCAAGAGCCGCATAAAGTGCGGGCGCACCGTGTCCTTTCGACATCACAAGACGGTCGCGGTTGGGGTCGTCCGGGTTCTGCGGGTCGACATTAATACGATGAGTGTACAGGTACGTAAGCAAATCCGCACAAGACAGCGAACCGCCCGGATGCCCCGCTTTAGCCTCGTGTATTCCCTCAATAATACCGATTCTCACCTTGGCAGCGTCTATCATAAGCTGCTTTTCAATTGTCTTATCCATTTTTTCCTCCTGAATTCTTTTGTTCTGTATTTATACCATACCTTGGTACGGTCAATATATTGATCTTTCATTTAATGGTTATGCCAATCGGTAAACTTAAAATTTTCGTCCAGCCTATCATAAGCGGCGCAGGCAAGCCGCGCTCCCCAGCCGTCGCTAAACTGAAATGAGATATCTCTGCCCTCAAAATAAAGGCTCTCCGGCTCAAACGACCTGATAAAACCGTCCAAATTGAACATCGGATACAGCTTGCGTATCATCGCTTCAACGTCGGGTTTTTCGGTAGTGCCGTTGTTCGGATTATCTTCAAAATAACCGGACAAGCTGTCTATACCATCGTCATTATGACAATAAACCACGTCATAATAATCGTCCTCGCCGTACTTTTCAAGGTAACCCGGCAAAACCGCCTCTTTTATCTCCCAGAAAGGATAACTACAAGCCTCCATATCGCTGAAAAGACGGTATAAAATATTACTGTTTATCTGCTTTTCGTTCTCGGCTATCTCGCGCTCCTTTTGGTTGTAGTACTCGGCGAGATTTTTCGCGATCTCGTTCGGGTCGTTCGACTTTATAAACGGCAGCAGCGGCTCAACGAAAAATTCATCACGGTCTTCTATATAATCGATCAGATCTTCATCGAACATAATGGTTTCGCCGTCGAAATCCTCGTTTGCGAATACTCCCGCAATGCCCAGCGAGAACGTTCCTTTTGCCTTGAAAGAACCGTCCTTGTAAATAACCTCAATCATCCTAACACCCCAAAATCATCTGCATATATAACCAAGACCTCTGGGATAGTTCTTTTGAGAGAAGCCGGGGTCGATACCCCACGCCGCCGCAAGTTCTATAACGTACTCCTCATCGGGAGTTTCATGCGTTTCCCAATCGGCTTCCTCGTTAGGAAGAAGATTGGTGAATCCGAGTCTTTTCTCTTCCGGCGTAAGCTCTCCCCTATTCAGAAAAACCGTGCCGTCGCAGCCGCACCAACCGTAGCCGCGTATC
>CANRFR010000072.1 GCA_947629945.1 uncultured Clostridia bacterium
CTCGCCGCTCATACGCGCTCTGAATATTTTTATGCGCTTGCCGTCAAGAAACGTGTAACAGCAAGGCTCGTCCGCCATAGCGCGGATAGTGTTGTAGACGAACTCGGCGGGTTTCGAGAAATCGACCCTCAGCTCTTCCTTCGTTATCTTTTCCGCGTAGGACGGCGTATCGCAGTATTCCTGCGACCAACACTGCGCGGTGTTGTTTTCAAACATACAAAGCGTCTCGGCTATAAGGTTCGCGCCGCTTCTCGAAAGCAGCTCCGAAAGCTCCGTGCCCGTCATATCGTCGGTGATTTCCGTTGTGCGGCGCATAATATAATCGCCCGTATCGAGACCCTCGTCCATTTTCATAGTGGTAACTCCCGATTCATGGCAGCCGTCCTGAATAGCCCTTTGAATAGGCGCCGCTCCGCGATACTTCGGCAATATAGACGCGTGAACGTTTATACACCCATATTTCGGCAGCTCCAGTATCTCCTTTGGCAGTATCTGCCCGTAAGCCACAACTACAATAGCGTCGGGAGCTATCTTTCGCAGTACTTTCAGGCTCTGCTCCGCGTCCTCTCCCTTTCTCAGCGACTTTGGCTGATACACCGGGATATCATATTTCATCGCCCACTCTTTAACGGGCGAAATCTCGATTTTCTTTCCTCGATTTTTCGGCTTATCGGGCTGTGTGAACACTGCGCACATCTCATGACCGACTGTTCGCAGCGTTTCCGCGCTTAAAACCGAAAACTTCGGGGTACCCATAAAAACAATCTTCATTTTAGCTCCTTATTTAAAAAAATTTCAAAATCTTGAGTTTGAATGCTCACTACGCGCTTCGCGCTCCGTTGCGCTTCAAACTCAAGACCGGTCTCCCTACGCTACGCTTCGGTCGACACTTTTTGAAATTTATGCGCTATTTTTAAAAAATTTCAAAATCTTGACTTTGAATGCTCAGTCGCTTCGCTCCTTGCGCTTCAAAGTCAAGACCGGTCTCCCTACGCTTCGCTTATAGCAATCCACACAATTAAGGCAACATTAGTGCTTTTAAGCCCCCGACTCGTATTATAACGTTTAATTAAACTGTTGCGTTATTTTCGTGGATTGCTATAGGTCGACACTTTTTGAAATTTATGCGCTACACAACCGTATCCTATTTTCTAAATCTTACTTTTTGAAATTTATGCGCTGCACGACCATATTTAATTTTATTCGTTTACGCCGTCCTCTTCGTCCTCGACCCACTCCAGCACTTTATCCTCATAAAGTATCCCGTTCAAATGGTCAATCTCGTGGCAGAACGCCCGCGCGAGAAGTTCCCTCCCCCGAAACTTAACGGGCTTTCCGAACCGATTTTGCGCGCGCCCCCTAACATACTTCGGGCGTTTTACCACGCCGCGCTTTCCCGAATAGGAAAGACACCCCTCCGGCTCGTATTGAGCGCCGTGCATTGACGTTATAACGGGATTTACAAGCTCTATCCGACCGTTGTCCACGTCTATCACTACAACGCGCTTCAGAACGCCGACCTGCGGCGCGGCAAGACCGATTCCGTCCGCCTTTTGCATAGTTTCGTACATATCGTCCAGCAGCCGCCACAATTCCTTATCAAACTCGGTGACCTCGGTGCACTGCTGCCGCAGCACGGGATCGCCGAATTGCAGAATATCGAGTATCAAAGCTTATTCCCCTCTTTTCTGTTCGGCAGAAGCGGCTTTACTCTATCCGTAAACAAAATGCCGTCCAAATGGTCGATTTCGTGACAGAACGCTCTCGCGGCAAGCTCCTCGCCCTTTATCGTGAACTCTTTTCCGTGCCTGTCGAACGCTTTCACCGTCACCTTATTCGGGCGCTCCACCTCGCACCACTCGTTCGGAGCGGAAAGGCAGCCCTCGTTCCCGACCTGATTCCCCGATTCCGCAATAATCTCGGGGTTCACAAGCTCGATAGTACCGCGCTTATCGCGAATATTCACCACGCAAACTCTGCGGAGTATTCCTACCTGAGGCGCGGCAAGCCCCACGCCGTCCGACGCCAGAAGCGTTTCGCCCAAATCGTCCAGCAGTTCGCCGAGCCTGTCGTCAAATTTCGTTACGGGTCTGCACTTTTTTCTAAGAACGTCCTCCCCGAATTTCAATATCTCTCTCATTGCCATTTTTTGTCCCTTTCTCAATCTATGTTCCCGTTTATATCGGCGTAAAAGCTTACGTTTTTAAATAATTCATCGGAGTACGCCGCTTTAAGCGTTTTATCCACCACCGCTCTCAGCGACGCGCTGTTTTTACATTTTACCAACAATTTCCATCTGTACCGTCCGTTTATCTTACCCACGACGTTCTGCGCGGGTCCCAAAATACGCAAAGGTACTCGCCCGCCAAACGGCTTGGCGTTATCGCAGAGCATTCCGGCGAACTGCTTCGCGGCAGTTCTGCACCGACCGTTATCCACGCACGAAAATCCGAACGTCACCACATCGCAGAACGGCGGATAAAACTGCGCTTCTCTAAGTTCTATCTCCTGTCTGTAGAATTCGGGATAGTTCTGTGCCGCCGCGAGATTTATCACATAATGCTCAGGGCTGAACGTCTGGATAAGCGCTCTGCCTTTTTTTCCGCTGCGTCCCGCTCTGCCGACAACTTGAGTTATAAGCGAGAACGTCCGCTCGTAAGCACGAAAATCCGCGGCGTACAGCAAATTATCCGTTTTCAGAACGCCCACCAGCGTAACGTTGGGAAAATCCAGACCTTTCGCTATCATCTGCGTACCTACCATTATATCGTAATCCCCGTTGCCGAACGCCGTAAAATTGCGCTCGTAGGAATTTTTCGTTGAAGTGGTGTCCGCGTCCATTCGGAGTATCCGCGCGTCGGGCAGCATCTCGGAAAGCTCGTCCTCGATAAGCTGGGTGCCCTCGCCTTTCATATTAAAATATTTTCCTCCACAGGACGGACATACCTTGTCCAACCGCCGCGAATAGCCGCAGTAATGGCATATCACGCTGTCGTTCACCTTATGATAAGTCATCGGCATTGAACAAAACGGACATTCCAAAGGCTTTCCGCACGTAAGACAGCGCACGGACGTATGATAGCCGCGCCTGTTAAGCAGTAAAATCGATTGTTCGCCGCGTTTCAGGTTCTCTTCCAGTTCACCCAGAAGCGGCATCGAGAACGTTGACATATTGCCGTTTTGCCGTTCTTCCTGCATATTTATAATGTAAACGTCGGGAAGCGCCGCGTTGTTGTAACGCTCATTAATCTCGAAAAGCTTGTAGCGGCGCTCGCTCGCGTTATAGCTGCTTTCCAACGACGGAGTGGCGCTGGCAAGCAGCAGCAGCGCGTTCTGCGCGAAGCAGCGCTGCTTGGCAACATCCCGAGCGTGATAGCGCGGCGAACTTTCGGACTTATAAGTTCCCTCGCCCTCTTCGTCAATAACAATTAGTCCGAGGTTCTCCACGGGCGCAAAGACCGCGCTGCGTGTACCGATAACTATATGCGCCTTGCCTTCGCGTATTCTGCGGTACTCGTCGGCGCGCTCACCCAACGACAGCGAACTGTGCATAAGCGCCGTCTCGCTGCCGAAAAGCCGCCTGAATTTCCCGACCATCTGCGGAGTGAGCGATATCTCGGGCACCAGCATAAGCGCGGACTTGCCCGCTTTGAGCGTCTCGTTTATCAGCCTTATGAAAACGCTCGTCTTACCGCTTCCCGTCACACCACGCAGCAGCGCGCACCGCGGCTCGGGAACGTTCATCAGCTCCAATATGCCGTCAAACACCTTTTGCTGTTTTTCGGAAAAAACAATACTTTCGGGGCTTTCCGAAGCTTCCTCGGAGACGTCCGTGCGGAATATCACATTGTCGAACATCTCCAGAACGCTTTTCTCCACTAACCGCTTCACGACCGCTTCCGTCACCGCGCACGCGTAACAAGTCTCGTGTACGCTTGCCGCGCCGACCTCCGTTAGAAACTCAACAACGGATCTCTGCTTCGGCGTGAGCTTCAGGCTCTCGTCATATTCTTCAACGACGCGCACCATTCGCACGCTTTCATCGCCGACGCGTCGGCGCGCTGCGGTCTGCTCAACGAGCGCGCCCTTTTCGCAAAGGCGCTTAACCGCTGCGGGATATTCCGCGATAAGCGCGGAGAACGTTCCCTTGTCGGCTTTCCGCAACTGCTCAAGCAGCTCGGTTTCCTTTTCGGAAAGTTCGCCGGAAAACCCCTCCGTAAGCGAATACAACGTTTTCAGCGAATACCCCAGTCCCGGCGGCAAGATCGTCCGAAACGCGTCAAAATAAGTGCAAAACGTGTTTTCTTTCAGCCAAACGCAAAGCTTGAGCAGTTCCGCGGAAATGACGGGCTTTTCGTCAACGACGCCGTCCACCGGCTTGATTTTCGTCTCGGGCTTGTTCTCGGATACCTCGAACACCAGCCCGACGCGCTTTTTGTTACCGCGTCCGAACGGCACTACAACACGCTGCCCCGCAGACACCTTACCGCAAAGACTTTGAGGTATTTCATACGAGTAAAGCATATCGAACGCGTAAAGCGTATTTTCCACGGCAATCCGCGCGTAAAGCGGAGCGGTTTCAAAATCGGACATAATTCAACCGTCGAACTTTTGAAGCAGCGCGGCGTTATTCACACGGCGCAGTCTCTCGGCTTTCAAAATACTGAGCAAATCGTCCACGGCTGCCGAAAGGTCGTCGTTCACGATAAGATAATCGTAATTCTTCGCAAACGCGACTTCCGCGCGCGCTTGGCGCGTACGCTCGATAATTTTATCCTCGGTCTCGGTGCCGCGATCGCGCAGACGTTTTTCCAGTATCTCCCAGCTCGGCGGCAGAATGAACACCAGCACTGCCTCGGGGAACTGCTTTTTAATATTCATCGCACCCTCGACCTCGATCTTCAGAATCGCGTCCTTGCCGCTATCCAACACATCGCGGACGCTTTTACGAAGCGTTCCGTAATAGTTGCCGCAGTAATCCGTGTATTCAAGCACCTCTCCGCTTTTTATCTTTTCCTCAAACTCGGGTCGCGTCAAAAAGCAATAGTGAACGCCGTCCACCTCGCCCTCGCGCGGAGCACGCGTAGTCGCCGACACAGCGTAGCCCGCGGCGTCCGTCTTTTTGAACAGTTCGTTCAAAATAGTATCCTTGCCGCAACCCGCGGGCGCGGACACAACAAAAAGTGAACCGTCAGCCATAATACAACACCTCTTTAAAATCAGCTTTCCTCGGTCTTGTCCTCGGCTTTGCCGACAAGCGACTCCGGGCGCAAAGCCGACAAGACGATATGCCCGCTGTCGCAGATAATAACGGAGCGCGTTTTTCGCCCGCAGGTAGCGTCAATGGCGGTGCCGCTGTCTTTCGCAGTCTGAACGACGCGCTTTACGGGCGCCGCCTCCGGACTTACAACAGCTACTATCCTGTCGGAATTTACGGCGTTGCCGAACCCGATATTCAAAAGCCGCATAAACTCACCTCGTAAAAAAACATATATATAAATTATAACATATTTACTTAAAAAAATCAATATGATTTTTTCGGAAAACCCGAAAAGTCGTTTTTTTCTTTATAAAAAGCGCTCGGAGTGATAATGTGCCGCTGTTTCGCAATGTCGGCAGAAAATAAAAACGCAAACCGCGCACTTATATAGTTGACAAATCCAAGCAAAAGTGCTATAATGAATATGTATTAGCAAATTGTCTGTTTACTAAAGTAACGAAAGGAGAACAAGGAGCCCGTCGGCTTCCTTGGAGTATGAGTATGGAAAGGATATTGATAGTTGACGATTCCGATATGAACCGAGAAATACTTTCCGATATGCTCGGTTCCGAGTATAACATCGTTGAAGCGGCGAACGGCAAGGAGGCTGTCGCAATATTGAACGAAAACATCACGAGTTTCTCGCTTGTGCTGTTGGATATGGTTATGCCCGAAATGAATGGCATGGAAGTGTTGGAAGTCATGGAAAAGAACGGCTGGCTCAACGACCTGCCCGTAATTATGGTAAGCGCGGAAAACTCCTCCGACGTAGTACACAGCGCCTACGAGCTTGGCGTTACCGAATATATCTGCCGTCCGTTCGATCAACTTATCGTTCAAAAGCGCTGCCGAAACGTAATAAATCTCTACTCGAAGCAAAAGAAGCTTGCCGGACTGGTTGCCGATCAATTCTACGAAAGAGAGAAAGATTCACGCCTGATGATAGATATTCTGGCGCATATCGTCGAGTTCCGCAACAACGAGAGCGGTTTGCACGTAATTCATGTTCAGAATTACACCGAGATACTCTTAAAACAGCTTGTGGAATTAACAGACAAATACGACATCGACAGTGACAATATCTCGCTTATCACCAAAACAGCCGCTCTTCACGATGTGGGAAAAATATGCATTCCCGATGAAATACTGAACAAGCCCGGCAGACTTACCGATGAGGAATTCAAAATAATGAAGTCGCACTCGGCGGTAGGTTCGCAAATGCTGGCGGATCTGCCGTTCCATAAGGAAGAACCGCTTGTTAAAATGGCTTACGCAATAGCGCGCTGGCATCACGAACGCTGGGACGGCAGAGGATATCCCGACGGTCTCACGGGAGACGATATCCCGATAGGCGCTCAGGTGGTGTCTTTGGCGGACGTTTACGACGCGCTGACTTCGGAACGCTGCTACAAAAAAGCGTTTTCCCACGCGACGGCTTTGGAGATGATAACCAAAGGCGAATGCGGACAGTTCAATCCACTGCTTATCGAGTGCCTTAACATTGCCTCCGAGAGTATGCGGCTTGTTAAAGAGGGCAGCACAAATCCCCAAACTGATTACGATGTGCGCGAATTCGCGTCGGATTTGCTTAAAAGCGACGCGCTCTATTCCTCGAACAGACTGCTTCACTTGTTGGAGTACGAAAAAATGAAAAACCGCTTCTTCGAGGGCATTACCGGCGGCTGTTCGTTTGAGTATACCACCAAATCCAAAATGCTTACTGTATCGGCAAATGCCGCGAAGGTGCTCGGCGTGAGCGAGACCATTATCGACCCCGTTCACAATGAAGAACTTATAGCAATTTTCGGAAAGGAAAAACTACGTGAACTTAAAGCGAAGTTCCGCTCTTTGCCGCCCGAAAATCCGATTGTTCAGTATAATTTTCATATTATAGAGGACACAAAGCCAAACGAGCAGGCTTCGTCTAATATATTCAGAATAACCGACGCTTCGGATGACGACATAAGCTGTTCTTCCAATGCGAACCACAACGTGTACAAGCTTATCTGCCGCGCGGCGTTCACTGTTTCCGAGCCGCAGCGCTACACGGGAGTGATTGGAAAACTTGTGCCCGCCGAAAGCGAATACGGAATAATGAAAGAAGTGGATTTCAATGAACTTACATGAATGTTATAACAGTATAGGCGCGGATTACGACAGCGCCGTAAAAAGAATGTGCGGCAAAGAATCGATGCTCGCGAAATTCGTGAAAAAATTTCCCGCCGACCCCACCTATACCGAACTTGTCACATCATTCCAAAACGGAGACATAGCTACCGCTTTCAGAATGGTGCACACGCTCAAAGGGCTGTGCCTTAATCTGGGATTTAACAAGCTGCAAAACTCATCGTCGGAATTGACGGAGGCTTTGCGAAACACCGATACTCCCGCGGCAAACGCCGCCGAACTTTTCGAGGTCGTTAAAAAGGATTACGAGGAAACCGTGAACGCAATCAACGCCGTTGACGACTGATTTTTTAATTTGACGGTCTGTACGGAGATCCTCAAAAGGTAGCCGACAAGCCGTTGACAAAGCAAATAAGGGGTGACAGTCTGTAACGTTGATTGCAAAAAAACAGCGTTACCGCATGGTGAGATCGGGAAAGGATTTTTTATTATGATAAAGCACATCGTTATGTGGAAATTTAAAGAGGGCGAACGCGAGAATATGCTGCTTTTCCGCGAGAGACTGTTGGCTTTAAAAGGGCAGATTCCCGAAATACGCGCTATGGAAGTCGGCGTAAACGTCAACCCGTCCGAGCGCAGCTATGACGCGGTTTTGGTGTCGGAATTTGACAGCCTTGAAGCGTTAAAGTCCTACAGCACAAATCCGCTGCACGTTGCCGTTTCCGAGTTCTGCAAAACGATACGCACGAACTCCGTAAGTGTGGACTATGAATTCTGAGCGCGTTCTGCATGAGCTGCCGCCGGTTTTTGACGAGCGCTCCCGCGTTCTGATACTCGGCACAATGCCCTCGCCGAAATCCCGAGAATTGGGATTCTACTATATGCACCCGCAAAACAGGTTCTGGAAAATTATGTCGAACGTTTTGGACGAACCGTTCCCGAAAAACGTTTCCGAACGGCGAGAGCTTTGTCTGCGGCGAAACATTGCGCTATGGGACGTACTTGCAAGCTGCGATATCCAAGGCGCGGCGGACAGTTCCATAACTAACGCTTCCCCGAACGACTTGCCGCTTATTTTCGCGAAATGCCGCATTGAAGCTGTTTTCACCACGGGAAAGAAAGCTCACGCGCTTTATGAGCGGTTTTTTCCGAAACTAAAGCGCGATATCTGCTTGCCCTCAACAAGTCCCGCCAACCGCACGCTTTCGGAGGACGATATTTTCAAACAATATCTCAAGATCAAAGAAGCGCTGTCAACGAAATGAACAGGAATCGGATGGCTGTTGAAAAACAGGAGATTTATATTTAACAAAAAAAAGGCGGCGTCAAGCCATTCAACTTGACGTCGCCTTTTTTAGCTGCGGTTATCAACCGTGGAGCTTTTTCTCCATTTCGGTGGGGTTGTTGGAATATTCAAGAGCGGTCTGATAGGATATCCTGCCGCTCAAGTAAAGCTTCGCGAGAGCGTCTATGATAGTGCACATACCTTGCTGCGTAGCGCCTTGCATGGCCGTTTCCATCTGAGCTACCTTGTTGGAGCGGATAAGATTCTTGATAGCGTCGGTACCGAGCAGAACCTCAACAGCCGCACATCTTCCCTTTCCGTCCTGAAGCGGCACGAGCGTCTGCGCAAGAACGCCCTGTATCATATTGGCAAGCTGAGAACGAACCTGCTCTTTAGATTGAACGGGGCACACATCAATGATACGGTCAACCGTCTGCGCCGCAGAGGACGTGTGCAAAGTTCCGAAAACAAGGTGTCCGGTCTCGGCTGCGGTAAGCGCCAACATAATTGTCTCGTAATCTCTCATCTCGCCGATAAGTATAACGTCCGGATCCTCACGCAGAGCGCTTCTCAGCGCATAATCGAAAGACAGCACGTCGCGTCCGATCTCTCGCTGGTGAATAGTCGCTTTATCCCGCTTGTAACGATACTCGATAGGATCCTCGATTGTGATTATATGACAAGCGCGCGTTTCGTTGATATGTTGTATCATCGCGGCAAGCGTTGTGGATTTGCCCGCGCCCGTAGGTCCGGTAACAAGCACCAAACCCTTGCGCTTCTTCGCAAGCTCCAAGACAGCCGGCGGCATACCCAACTTGTCAAGTCTGGGAATCTCGGAATTCAGCAGACGTATCGAACACGCCAGCTTGCCCTCTTGGTGGAACACGTTTACACGCTGTCTGGCACCATTTTTCAGCTCGAACGAAAAGTCGATATCCTTACCATCAGTAAGCGCCTTTTCCTGTTCTGCCGACAGAATCGAAACGATCGTGCGGTGAACGACCTGATCGGAAAGCTGTTGATATCTTTGAAGCTCGCCGTTTACGCGTATAACTGTCGGCGCGCCTACGGTCAAATGAATATCCGAAGCGTTCAATTCCCGTGCTTGCATTATAAATTCTTCAAATGTCATAACTTTAACTCCTTACTTTTAAGCTTTAATAACCGGACAAATCACATACTTTCATCGGTTTACCGTATTTTAAACTGAATACCGCTTGCGGAAAAGTATGCCTCATCGCTTGAATTGGCGATACGTTGATTTATGCGCCCCAGTATTTCACGGTAAGCTGCCTGACCGCGTTCCGACGGAATGACAGAAAAACCCGTTTCAAGTGTAATAATAATGATACTGCCGTTATTTTCAAGCACTTTATCACGCATTACCGTCAGCTCGTCAATGATACGCTTTTCGATCTGCTTTTTGAGGTCGTCGTTCAAGTCGCTCTCATCAGAGCACATATCTCTCATAACAAGTCTTGTATATGCCGAAATGCTGTCAAAGATCATAAACTTATGATCTGTTACCTCTTCCGAAGGCTTAAGAGTCTGTTTGTGAACTACATCCCATTCCACCCCGTTTTTTTTCGTACCGTAATCGATACGGTTAGTGACGTCCGAGGATATTTCATCCCCCACTCTTAAATAGAGGACATAGTCAAACGCCGCGAAACTCGTCACCGCGAATCTTGCTTTACCACTTGCGGCACCGCCGGTGATCAATATTGAATTTGCCATACTTTTGTCCTTTCCGTAATGAAATAGTTTATACTATTTTTATATTATAACATATATTTTTTAAAATGTAAATAGGTTGTTGAAAAATTTTTTACGCTCTTATGGTAAACGACTCAAAAGTTTTTGATTAAAGGGCGTCTTAAAGTCAAAACAACTTTTATATTTAATGAAGCGCACTTCCGTTAAGCATTTTAAGTAACAATCCGACAAAAACACCCGCCAAGCAACCTTGAAAGGCATTGCCGCAAGCTCTGACATATATAATGGCTTCCCTAAACAAAAACCCCATTTCCGAAACAGAAACGAGGTTAGTTAGTTTGTAAAAAAGTTTTCCTCCAAAAATCGAAAAATCCGTATTATTATTGAGCATTTTTATGGAAACGCCGATTAAATCAAAATCCCGCAGCGAACCGGTGAAAACAATTCCGATTTTAAGAGCGTGTATTCATTGAATATATTGAACGCGTCTTTTAGGCATATTCTGTCAAGGACTGCGTTAAAATTCTTTTACTTGCGAAAAGCAAGACCGCGGCATTGCACCCGAATCCCATACAAATACCCCTGCTCAAATCTTTACTCCCAAGTATTGTCCAATCTCTCTGATCTCGGGCTTTATGTACTGCTCCGCGAGCTTCTGTATATCAATATCGAGCACCGTGCAGATCTTCAAC
The DNA here is from genome assembly GCA_947629945.1 of uncultured Clostridia bacterium. Lineage (GTDB taxonomy): Bacteria > Bacillota > Clostridia > Oscillospirales > Ruminococcaceae > CAG-115. The sequence continues at coordinate 11,081 of CANRFR010000072.1, forward strand.
CAGATGATCCACGTTGGAGAGTATTTACCCTTTTCAATGCAGCGGCAGTATGTCGGAGTTATGCCGACGGTCTGGGCGAGCTCCTTTTGAGTTATGCCTTGCTTCTTGCGCGCAGCGCGCACTGTTTCGCCAAACATCTTTTTATATTCCATAATAATTATCTCCAAAAGTATTTTTAATAAGTATACAACACACCGGCGAGAAACTCAAGAAAATATACTTTTGGTTTTCCCGAAAAATAGGCTGCCCGCATACACGGACAGCCGTAAATTTTACTTGTATATCATCTGATTAACGCGGCGCTGAACTTGCTCGTAATTATACCCCGCGTCTGTGAGTTTTTTGCAGCGCTCATCGCCATTGCCCCATTTGCCTTGAACTACCTCGGCGGCAATCTCATTGACAGACTTTTTCTGAGGATAAAGTATCTCGTTGACTCGCTTTTGAACGTCGTCATAAGAATACCCCGCCGCCGAGAGCCTGTCCTTGCGCTCCTGACCGTTGCCCCAAAGTCCGTTGATGACCTCGTGAGCCAGTTCATCTACGGTTTTCTTAACAGTATTGAGGTCTGCGGTCTTGGAGTAGCCGTTTAAACTGTGTTCTTTAATGTATTCCGAGTAGTCAACATAACCCCAATCGCGGTCGCAGTCGTTTTGAACGCCCTCAACACTCGCCGCGTCATACTGCCAAATGCCGTAAGTTCCCGAGTAGCCGCACTCGCTGCGATAATCCGCGATCCACGCGGGGCGCTTCTCGCGGACTTTTTCGTCTACGAAATTGGTGTACCAATATGTAGAGCAATAAACTCCCGCGTAGTATCCCGCCTTTTCAAGTTCTCCGCAGAACGCTTCAACAAGTTGAGTGCAGAACCCTTTACCCTTGTCAAATTGGGATTTTTCCTCAAGGTCGAGATAAACGGGGAAATCCAATTGCTTGCCTTTAAGCGCTTTGATAAACGCTTGCGCTTCTTCAACACCTTGTTCTATTGACTGCGCGTAACTGTACCAATACGCACCGACTTTTAAGCCGTTGTTTTTCGCATTGGCGAAGTTATTTTCCCACGTGTCTACAGTCGATGTGGAGTAACCCGCCTTAACGATAACAAAGTCCACGCCGCTTGCTTTAACTTTTTTAAAGTCGATTTTGCCTTGATATCCGCAAACATCAATACCTTTAAGTTTTACGCTCATAATTATTCCTCCTTGTTTGCTCCGTCCGCTAAACCCTCGCCGAGTACATACCCGACGACCGCCGCGCCGCTCAAAACAGCGCCGCTTATTTTATCGGCTGACTCCTGTGAGCCGCCGAAAATTACTACAAGCCCCGCGACAAATCCCGCGATACTTACCCAAAGCTTACGGCTTGTGAGCTTTCGTTTCCAATCGATTTTCATAGTACCTCCACTCAATGTCCTTTGTGAAATTCCTCAAGATCGTCCACTCGATTTGAAATTTCTTTAATCTGTTCCTCCACAACGGGCATACGTCGCGCAAAATTGTTATGCTCCGCAACCTTGTTTTCAAGCTGCTGAAGCCTGTAAGTCGTCAGCTTCGAACTTACCAAAATTCCCCCGAGCGACCCGCCAAGTGTGCCGAGCAGCGATATCATCGCGCAAATCACCGTGCTGTCCATTTTATCACCTCATTTCCACGCTGATAATGTGGTCGTTTATACGTTCGATAACGAAAAATGTTTTGTGGCACTCCCAATTGTCGGCTTTTGTGGCAATGCCGCCCGAGCCGCATTTCGCGAAGCCGCCCGCTTCACACGTT
>CANRFR010000073.1 GCA_947629945.1 uncultured Clostridia bacterium
GAGGACGAAACGGTCTACACAAATATGCTCGTAAAATTTAAGGAGAGCTTCGCGGGGCTGAAAAAGCAGCTTATATTCATCGAGAAAACGCTTGAGAACCCCAACGCCGACGAAGTCAAGGCGATGGGCAGCGTGCCAAGAAGCAGCACAGCCGAAATGATAGACGCTTTGGCTATGCAAATTAACCTGAGGGGAGACAGCACTCGCACGGCTCTTGCACAAAAAGTTCTGCGGGAGATGTTGAACGAACTCAACACGGGCAATCAGACCGTTGTGCTGAATTACGGAAACAAATTTATAACGTGGCTTTACCGCTGCACGCAAGCGCGTAAGTACGCGGTACAGTACGAGGATATTCCCGTGATATTGTATTACGGAGATATCTCGCAAAGCGAAATGTATTTTCTGAATTTTATGACGCAGTGCGGATTTGATACGATCTACATCTCGCCTAACAAGACTAATTTGAAAACGGCGGTGGACAAAAATTTAAACGGCTCAATGCAGATTTTCGAGCTGCCGCAAAGCAAGGAAAGCGGCGCTTATCCCACCAAAGCTATCAAGACGAAAGTCGCGACCGTTGCCTACAACGCCGAACGTGACCTCGACACGATGCTTTACGGCGGCGACACGGGAATTTACAGAAGTTTCCAATTTCCAAACAGCCAGAGCGTTACCTTAAAAACCACGTTTGAAGAAATAAGCATTTTGTGGAATCAAGAGGCGCGGTTCAGGACAGGCTTTACGACGTCCGGCAACCTTGTTTCCGTGCCGAACATCTTCGCAAAAATAAGCGGCGTGGAGGACGGCAATATGAATGCGTATTGGGAGGACGTGAGGTCAAAACTCACCCCCGAAACAATACTGGTTGTCAAAAAGCCCAATCCAAGCGAAAACGCAGCCGAGGACTTGTCCGTTTATCGACAGTTCTACCGCAACGGCGAGATAGACACTGAAAAACTCAAGAACTCCACGCTGAACAAATACAGCTATCTGCCCGACAGAATACAGGATATGCTGTTCTATAAGCTTCAGGAAACGGTGTCGAGCAACTTTATAAAACTTCAGGGCGACGACCTGATGTGCGCAGTGCTGCACTTCGGAATGAACCTCTCAAAGGAGCTTTTGCAGCTTATTCAAAAGTTCGACTTTACGCGCGCCATACCGAAACTTATCTATATTGACGCCATTGAGGACACTTTCACGCTGTCGGAGTGCATACAGACGGTTTTGTGCAGCATAATAGGCTTTGACGTGCTTATCTACACGCCTACGGGCTATAAAAACATCGAAACATTCGTGTCGAACGACGCGTTTGAAGAACATATACTAAATCAATTCGTATATCAAACAGAAGTGCCGAAATTTAAAATACCCTCGGGTAAGAAAAGCGGAGGCTTTTTCGGTAAGCTGTTCAGATGATCACACTTAGGAGGATATCTACTATGGGATTACAATTCACACCCGGCGCGGCTGCGGCTCAGCCGCAGCCCGAGATTCAGGCGGAAGGCGCAACCGTTGAAACTGCCGCAGCGGCGAGTCCTACGGCGGTAGTACTGGACAAAAAAATCGAAGAAGCAAAGAACTTCAACATCGTTGTAAAGCAAGAGGAGATCAAGCAGCAGTTGGCTGCTTCCCCGGAGGAAATAGACAAGCTGGTATCTACGATAAACGTAAACGACCCGAACACTATCGTAAAATTCGGCGCGGAAGCAGCGGAGCAGATTTCGGCGGCTTCCGATCAGGTGCTCAATTCGATGAGCATTCAGCAGATAAACGACACGGGCGTTATGCTGAAAAACCTCGCGGCTATTATGGATCAGTTTGACGCAAAGGAACTGGAGGACAAGCCGGGGCTTTTCGGAAGGCTGAAAAAGAACATCGAGAAAATACTCAACAAGTATGACACTATGGGCAAGGAGATCGACAAGATCTACGTTCAGCTCAAAGGCTACGAAACCGAGATCGAACAGGCGAACACCAAGCTCGACAATATGTACGACGCTAACATCGGCTACTATCAGCTTCTTGTAAAGTATATTATGGCGGGCGAGCAAGGCGTTAAGGAGCTTGACCAATTCATCGCGGATTACGAACAGAAAGTAGCCGCAAACCCCGATGACGGCACTATCCGTATGGATCTGTCGAACCTGCAGCAAATGCGCGAAATGCTCGACCAGCGCGTTATGGATCTGAAAATCGCGGAGAACGTTGCGCTCCAGACCGTTCCCATGCTGAAAACGATGGAGTACTCCAACCTTAACCTCGTGCGCAAGATAAACTCCGCGTTTATCATCACAATGCCTGTATTCAAGCAGTCGCTCGCACAGGCTATTATGCTCAAGCGCCAGAGAATACAGGCGGAGAGTATGAAAGCGCTCGACGAAAAAACCAACGAGCTGCTTATCAAGAACGCGCAGAACACCGTGGAGCAATCCAAGATGATAGCGCAGATGAGCGCTTCGTCCTCCATTAAGGTGGAAACTCTCCAGCAGACGTGGCAGACTATCGTCAACGGTATCGACGAGGTTCAGAATATTCAGAACGAAGCCAAGGCTAAGCGCGTAGAAGACGCTAAGGCGCTTGAAGATATCAAAGCGGATTACAAGAAGCGTATGAAAGCGTAAGCCGCGTTTCACAGCCGAAAAATAATACACAAACGCTCCTCGGCGCGAGGAGCGTTTAATTATTTCAAATCAAATTTATCGGTTAAGTTCGGGAAATGTTCGTTTTTGTACTTCAAAATCTCAGCCGTGATCTCGGGGTTGCCTTTTTCTATAGCGTAATTCAGCAGTTCGGGGAAAGTTTTCTCGTCAACCGCCAACTCCAAAAGCCTCAAAAACTTTTCCTTGTCGAAGTCAAGCAAAGCCTTTGCCGAAGCGGGTTTATGCACGTCAAAATAAGCGAGAAACGCGGAATAATGCTCACGGAACTCGGGATAATGCAGGTTATAAATTCCCGGCAGGCGCATAAGCATTGCGATAACGCGGTCGTGAATGTCTTCCTCGTCAATGTCATCCGAACGGAAAATTATCTCGTCATACCGTTCCGAATGAAAAACACCGCAATCGTCTACACATTTTGCAATTTGTTCATAACGTTTTGAGTAAATATAAAAATCTTCCCGCAAATCGTTGTTGTCGGGCTCGTTATCGTCAAGAACGCTTGCAATAAACGGGGACTTTCCGCCCCAAAGATTACGCGACGAAGTGCTTTTGTAAACGTTAATATGAAAACAGTCGCTGAACGCGTATTTCTCGATGCTGCGGACGTTTTTCGGCACTTTTATATGCCTTGCCCCCGACGCCGAAAATGCGTGGTCGCCGATTTTTACAAGCGTTTGCGGCAACTCCAAATTCACCAAATTGTTTGTGTGAAAAAATGCCCATCTTTTGATTTCCCGAGTGCCGTACAGCTCCGCCCGCGAGAGATTGCCGCAGTTCCAAAAAAGACTTTGCGAAATTATCGGAGCGCGCACCTCAACGGATTTTAGTCCGCAACAATAAAATGCGCCCTTGCCAAATTCGTAAATGTTCCGCAAGTTGATTTCTTCCAAATTCTTACAACTATCGAAAGCAAAATCTTCAATTTTCGTGACGCTTTTCGGCAAAATCACGCGCTTGAAATTCGTTCCCTTAAACGCGCTCTCGCCGATTATTCTCACGCTGTCGGGCACTTTGAAAACGTCCGAGCCATCGCCCGTAACTTTAATTAGCTTATTGCTTTGAATTTCGTAACTCATATTAGATCGCTTTTGTTAAATCTTTTAGCCACTCGCGCTCGTCCTCGGAAAGAAGCGGCGAAAGCGTTTCACAAACCCACGCTTGATACTCGTTGAAATAGGCTATCTGCGGCTCGGTGAGATATTTTTTGTCAATGCCGCACGGGTCGAACGGCACGCACGTAAGCGGCTCAAAGCACAGGAAACCGTCATACTCCGCTTTTTTGCACAGCACAAGGCTCTCGTGACGTATGCCGAATTTGTCCTCGAAATACAGCCCGGGTTCGTCCGAAGTTATCATTCCCTCACAAAGCGGAGCGTCGTTTACGGCTCTCCACGAAATGCGCTGAGGTCCCTCGTGAACGTTCAGCAAAAAGCCCACGCCGTGACCCGTTCCGTGATTGAAATCAAGTCCGTGCCGCCACAACGGTTTCCGCGCGAGAGCGTCCAAAGTCGAACCTCGAACTCCTTTCGGGAACACCGCGCCGAGAAGTTCCAAATGCGCGGCTAACACCAGCGTGAACGCGCGTTTTTCCTCGTCCGTAACTTCTCCCAAAACAAACGTTCTTGTAATATCGGTCGTGCCCTCCGAGTAATGTCCTCCCGTATCGGATAAGAGCAGTCCGCACGGCTTTAATTCTGCGTTCGTCTCTTCTGTCGCGGAATAGTGAACTATCGCGCCATGTTCCGCGTAAGCCATTATCGGCTCGAAACTTTGCCCGAGATATCCCTCTCCCCGTTTACGAAATTCTTCAAGTTTTTCGGCGGCGGAAATTTCCGTTATCCGTTCGCTCTTGACAGCGGTTTTCAGCCACTTCATAAAGCGCGTAACGGCTACTCCGTCCTTAATGTGAGCGGCTCTTTCGGCGTTTATCTCGACCTCGTTTTTGCACGCTTTCATAAGCTCGACGGGGCTTGTTTTGGGAATGATTTTCGCGTTTTTCGGAGAATTCCAAAAGCGGAAATTCACGGCTTTGGGGTCTGCCCAAACCGTGCCTTGCAGCTCTTCAAGCGCGGAATAAATATCGTCATACGGAAGAATTTCCACTCCGTCGTTTTGGAGCTTTTCCGTAATGTCGGAAGAGAAAATCGAATGCTCCGCAAACAGCCGAACCCTATCCCGAAAATCCCGAAAAATCAGCATAAACGCCAGAAAAACCGGATTATAGTTCACGTCGCCGCCGCGCAAATTAAGCGTCCAAGCTATCTCATCCAAAGCGGAGAGCGCAAGGCAATCGGTGTTTTGCTCTTTCATTTTTTCGCGTATCTTTGCCAGCTTTTCGGTTCTTGTTTGTCCGCAGACATTTTCCGAAAGCTCAAAAACGGGCTGCTTTGAAAGCGGCGGACGGTTCTCCCAAACCAAACCGCCCAAATCCTCGTCCGTTTTGAGTTCAATGCATTTGGAACGTAAAGCGGTTTGCAAGCGCCGCGCAAAAGCCGCGTTCACGGCTCTGCCGTCAAAACCGAGGACGGAATTTTCGGACATTTTTTCGTTCAGAAATTTTTCAATAGTCGGAGTTTCAGTCTCACCTTGCTTCATTAAATCAATACCGCTGTCCGCAAGCTCCGCCGCCGCTTGAATGAAGTAGCGACCGTCTGTCCAAAGAGCCGCTTCGTTTTCCGTAACGACAAGCGTTCCCGCCGAACCGGTAAAACCGCTTAAATACTCGCGAAGCTTGAAATGCGCCCCGACGTACTCCGAGCCGTGGAAATCCTCGGTGAGGACAATGTATGCCGATATCCCGCGCCGCTTCATCTCGCGGCGCAAAGCCGTTATTTGCTCTCTCATTTTTAATTCTCCTATTTGTTTTTCCGTGCAAGCAATATCGAATTTCCCGCGCAGAACAATCGTTTGGCTGTGTAAAGCGGCTTATCCGAAGCGCGTTCCTTATCGGCAAAGACCTTAAAAACTCCGCCGAGATCGGGAGAGATATTCTCGTTGGTCGGCGAAATTATCAGCACGAAATCTCCCGCGGTCATTATAAATCCGCCGCCCGTTTTCTCGAAAACTCGTTCGCCGAATTCGGGAAGAAAATGCTTTCTTATCGCTATCAAGCCGCAATAATACTCTGCGATATCGCGGTTTTCCGTCGCCATATCCCACTTTACGGAATTTACGCTGTCAGGAGAATTGTAAGTATTTGGCAAACCGTTTTTTGTACGTAAAAACTCCTGCCCCAACTGCAAAAACGCCGTTCCCCGCGAAAAAAAAATTATCGCCGCCGCCATTTTTTCCGCTTGGATTACGCGCTCAATGCTCTGGGCGTCAAGCGAAATGTTCAGCTTGTCGAACAGCGTGTAATTGTCGTGACACTCAACGTAATTTAATATCTGTAACGCGTCGTCGGTCCAAAAATCGTCGGGATATTCGCCCGAAAGCGCGGCTTTTATCTGTTCGTAACGCCAATCGTCCGCCGCTCCGTTCACATAACCGCGATCCTCGGCGCTGAACACCGAACCTTTGAGCGCGTCGCGAAGTCTGTCGTTAAAAAACGCGAAATTCGGCAGTTCACGGGCATTTGCAAGAACGGCGCGGCATTTTTCGTCAAGCGGTGAAGCGCCGCCCGTCCAACCCTCGCCGTAAAGGAGAATGTCGGGATTTATTCCGCGCAGAACGCTCTCCGCTTCGCGCAAGGTTTCGATATCGAGAAGTCCCATAAGGTCGAAGCGGAAACCGTCAAGATGGTATTCCCGCGCCAGAAAACTTAGGCTGTCCACAATGAACTTGCGCGCCATTTTGCGCTCGGAAGCAAATTCGTTTCCGCACCCCGAACCGTTCGACAGTTTTCCGTTCTCATCGGTTCTGAAAAAATAGCCCGGTAAAAGCCTTTCAAACGCGGAACTTTCAACGTCGTAAACGTGATTGTAAACCACGTCCGCAACTACCCCCAAACCCTTTTTATGCGCCGCCATAACAAGAGCGCGAAGTTCAAAAACGCCGTCCTCTTGCGAATACAAAGCGCTCGGCGCGTTATAAAAACGCGGATTGTAGCCCCAATTGTACTCGCCGCCGTCCAAATCGAAATCGAAAACGGGCATAAGCTGAATGTGCGTTGCTCCCAGCTTTTGGATATACGACAATCCTATAACGGCGCGGTGAGAATTTTGCGGCTTTTGTTCGCCAAACGCCGCAAATTTTCCTTTATTTTTAAAACTCGCGCGTTCGTCCATTGAAAAATCGCGCACCGAAAGTTCGCAGATAACCGCATTTTCGGGGTCGGAAAACGATATCGGCTTGTCGTTCGTCCAACCCTTTGGCGCGTGACGGCGCATATTCACCGCTATCGAAAATTTGCCGTCCGCCGTAACGCTTTTCGCATAAGGATCGGCAGTCTCAACAGTCTCGCCGTTACGTGTTACCGCAAATTTGTAGTAAACGCCGTCAAGGTCGCCTTTTACTCGGCATTCAAAAACGCCGTTCTTATTCCGCATTGCGGCGCATTTTAAAAGCCCGCCGCCGCAGTCGTAAAGGCAGCGGAACGTCGTACCGTTTTCGGTGCATTTTGTTCCCAGTGCTCCGTCAAAAGCCCGGGCTTCAATATAATCCAAATCAATCATCATAACCGTCCAAAAAACTATGTATTTCTCCATTGAAGTCTTTATAGGAAATGAGCCTGTCGAGCCGCACATTGCAGACGCTTCGGAAAATATTCTGCTCTATCTGCGGATTATCCTCGGCAAGCCGCGCTATCAGCCGCTTTATCAGTTTGCGCTTGGAACCCTCCTCGCGCTGTGTTATTCGGCAGGCGCACTGCAAAAACTCCAGTTCGCAATAGTCGCGCCACTTGATTATGTCTCGTTCGCGAATAAGGTACAGCGGTCTTATGAGTTCCATTCCCGCGTAATTTTGCGCTTTGAGCTTCGGTAACATCGTCTGCGCCTGACCGCCGTATATCATACCCATAAGTATGCTCTCGATAACGTCGTCAAAATGATGCCCCAGCGCTATTTTGTTGCAGCCCATTTCCCGCGCCTTATTGTAGAGATGTCCGCGGCGCATTTTCGCGCAAAGAAAACACGGATCACGGTCTATACGCTCGGTGTGCTTAAAGATCTCCGTCACGAACGTATCTACGGGAATATCCAACCGCTCGGCATTCTGCTTAATAAGCTCGAAATTCTCTGCGGAATATCCGGGATCCATCACCAAATACTTAACTTCAATCGGTACAGCGCCGTGCCTTTCGTACTCGCGGAAAAGCAGCCCCAGCAGCATTGAATCCTTACCGCCCGATATGCATATGCAAACCTTGTCGCCGCGTTTCAGCAGTTTATATTCCTCAATGGCTTTCATAAATTTATGATGAATCGTTTTAGAAAATTCACTGTGAAGAGCCTTAGTCGCGTCCGTCATTCCTTATCGCCTTTCGATTTGCGAAGATAACGCTCCGCAAGAGCGCGCAGCTTCTTTGCGTCGGAATCTTTCAGCGCTTTCTTCTTCATGCGCCAGCTCCAGTTGCCGCCGAGAGTTGAGGGCACATTCATTCGCGCGGCTTTCCCCAGACCGAGAATGTCCTGCATGGGTATTATCGTCAAATTCGAGGGTGACGCATAACACGCTCTTATCGCGCGGCGGTTGAATTTCTCAAAAGGCTTTTTGCCGAGATACGTATTCGCCATAGCTTTGCTTTTCGCGTCCGCTTCGGCGTACCACTGCATTATGGTCGCGTTGTCGTGAGTGCCCGTATAGCACACGGAATTTTGCGGATAACGGTGCGGCAAATGATCGTTGTCGCTGTACTTGTCGTTAAAGCCGAACTGCAATATTCGCATTCCGGGAAATCCCGAATCGTAAAGCAGCTTTTTAACGCTGTCGAATATCTCGCCCAAATCCTCGGCAATGATATTGACGTTGCCGAGATTGGCTTTTATCGCGTTAAACAGTTCCATTCCGGGACCGTGCTCCCACTTGCCGTTTATCGCGGTTTTTTCGCCGAACGGCACCGCCCAATATGTGTCGAACGCGCGGAAATGGTCTATTCGCAGCATATCGTACATCAGCGCGGATTTTTTCACGCGTTTTATCCACCAATCGTAACCTGTTTCTCTCATTCGCCGCCAATTATAGAGCGGATTGCCCCAGAGTTGTCCCGTTTTTGAGAAATAATCGGGCGGCACTCCCGCAACGCGTCTCGGATAAAGACGGTCGTCAAGTTCAAATAAGTCGGGGTGCGCCCAAACGTCGGAGCTGTCGGGGCTGACGTAAATCGGGATATCGCCGATAATCTTTATGCCTTTCGCCGTGCAAGCCCCGTGAAAGCGCGTCCATTGACGGAAAAAGATGTACTGACACCACTTTACATAGCGGATATCTTCCTTTAACTCGTCTTTATAGCGAGCCATAGCTCCCGCGCTTCTGAAACGGATATCGTCGTCCCAGTTGTACCACGATTTTCCGCCGAAACGCTTTTTCAGCGCCGTAAACAGCGCGTAATCGTCCAACCACTCTGCTTCTTCTCGGCAAAAGGACGTATAGCCCACGTCATCGGTAAATTTCGCGAAAGCGCGGTGCAGTAAATCGTCGCGGGTCTTGGCAATTCTGTCGTAGTCGGTATATTCGGGGTCTGCGCCGAAATCTACGGCTTCACACTCCGCTTTGGTGAGCAGTTCATTGCCGCAAAGTTCGTCTAAGTCAATAAGAAACGGGTTGCCCGCGAACGACGAGAACGGCTGATACGGCGAATCGCCATAGCCCGTGGGTCCGACGGGCAGCACCTGCCACCAGCTCATTCCCGCCTTTTGCAGCCAGTCCGCGAACTTCTCCGCGTCCGCTCCGAGCGTTCCTATGCCGTAAGGCGAGGGCAGCGAAGTTATGTGCATAAGCACTCCGCAGCTTCTTTTCATAATATCATCTCCAAAAATTCGCAATGTATAAAGAGTTTCTCTAATTATTTGTTCCAGTATTTTCTGTCAAGACTTCTGAAGCTTATCGCTTGAGAAATGTGGTTCTTTTCGATATCTTTTGAGCCGTCGAGGTCGGCGCAGGTTCTCGCGACTTTCAGTATTCTGTCGTAGGCTCTCGCGGAAAGCCCCAGCTTATCGAACGCGCGTTTGAGCATATCCTCGGCGGGCGCGGAAAGCCGGCAGACTTCCGAAATTATGTCGCTTGTAATGCGGCTGTTGGATTTTATCCCCGTACCCTTAAAGCGCTCCGCTTGAATGTCGCGCGCTTTTTGAACTCGCTCGGCTATCGCCGCGGACGGTTCTTGCGGCTTGCGCTCGGACAAGTCCTCGTATTCCACGGGACTTACTTCTATCTGAATGTCTATTCTATCCAAAACGGGTTGAGATATCTTGTGAAGATAAGCATTTACCTGATTTGGAGAGCAGGTGCATTTCTTTTTCGGATTTCCGAAATTTCCGCACGGACACGGATTCATCGCCGCAACCAACATCACGTCGCATGGATAATTCACCGAACCGCTTGCTCTGGAAATCGTGATGTCGCCGTTTTCGAGCGGCTGTCTTAAAGTTTCAAGAACTTTTCTGTCAAATTCGGGCAATTCATCGAGAAAAAGCACGCCGTTATGCGCCAACGATATCTCGCCGGGGCGCGGTATGCTGCCGCCGCCCACAAGTCCCACGCTGCTTGCGGTATGGCTCACCGAACGGAACGGTCGGCGCGTGACAAGCGGCTCATGAGGGTCAATTATTCCCGCTATCGAATGTATCTGCGTGGTTTCGATGCTTTCCTCAAACGTTATTTTCGGAAGTATCGACGGTATACGCTTTGCAAGCATTGATTTTCCCGTGCCGGGAGGTCCCAGCATTAGAATATTGTGAGAACCCGCCGCCGCAACCTCTATCGCCTTTTTCGCGGCGAACTGCCCCATCACGTGAGCGAAATCATCCGTGAAAACGAAGTTATCCTCGCCGGGTATGTAGCGCGGTTCGGGCGAAAGTCCCACACCCGTGCGCAAAAAATCTATTATCTGCTTTATATGCTCCGCGCCATATATCGTGATGTTATCCGCAACCGACGCTTCTTTCGCGTTAGAAACGGGCAAAAACACGCGTTTTATGCCGTTTTTCGCCGCTTCTATTACCATACTCAACACTCCGTTCACGGGAGCCAGCGTACCGTCCAACGAAAGTTCACCGATAAACGCCGCGTCATCGACGTCGGCGGTTATTACGTTGTTCAGCTTCAAAAGAGCCGCCGTTATCGGCAGGTCGAACATAGCGCCCGTTTTGCGTACGCTCGCGGGAGCTAAATTCACCGTGAATTTACCACCCGGTAAAGCGCAGCCTATTTGTCCCAACACCGAACGTATCCGCGCTTTGCTCTCCTGAACCGCCACATCTGGCATTCCGACTATATCAAAGCTTGGCTGACCGCCCGAAACGCTTGCCTCCACCGTTACAGGAAACGCGTTCAACCCAAAAAGTCCCGCGCTGTTTATTTTGCTGAATATGACAACCACCACCCTTTTCGGTTGAAAGCGCACAGTCTGCCGTTGGCTTTCAACCGTCAACTTTACATAGTACATACTATATTGTATCACATATTTGTGGAAATTGCAATGCTGAACATCAATAAATTTTCCTAAATTTTCACTTTCGGATAGACAATTTATATTGAAATAATCTTCGAGATATGGTATAATAAAAAATGTATGAGTATAATGTAATGAGGAATATTGATATGGAAAACAACACGGAACGGCAAACGATATACGGCAAAAACGCCGTTTTTGAGGCGCTTAACTCCGGTGCGGAGATAGATACGCTGTTCGCGCAAAAAGGAGCGGCGCTCGGAAAAATAATTTCCGAAGCAAAAAAGCGCGGAATCGTTGTGAAAGACGTGAGCGGCGAAAAGCTCAGCGCTATGTGCGGCACGGATAAGCACGGCGGCGTGGCGGCGGAGCTTTGCGCGGCGGAATACGCCGACTTGAACGATATTTTGGAAACATCCAAAAAAAAGGGCTCGGCTCCGTTTATAATAATAGCAGACGAAATAGCCGACCCGCATAACCTCGGCGCAATAATCAGAACGGCAGAAGCGTCGGGCGCGGACGGCATTATCATCCCGAAACGGCGCTCCGCCTCGCTTAACTCCACCGTATTCAAGACAAGCGCGGGCGCGGCGGCTTGGATAAAGGTTGCGCGCGTTTCAAATCTTGTTGATACGATAAAAACTCTGAAAAAGCACAACATCTGGGTCTACGGAATGGAAGCGGACGGTCAGCCCTACGACAAAACGGACTTTTCGGGCGGCACTGCGATAGTCGTAGGCTCGGAGGGCTTCGGGCTGGGGCGCTTGGTGAGAGAAAACTGCGACGCAGTGTTAAGTCTGCCGATGAACGGCAAAGTTAACTCGCTGAACGCGTCCGTCTCGGCGGGAATATTGATGTATGAAGTCGTAAGACAGAGAAACAATAAGAAGTAAAGGCAATACCGCACAGAGATTGTCGTTCGATTGCGCCGCAGATTTTTTGGCAGATTGTACAAATCTGACGCAGACGGGCTGACGCCCGTCAAGGAAGATTTGTGCAAGATGACGGAAAATATGCAAGCAAGCGGACGACAAAGCGCGAAGCGCGGTCTTTGTGCGGTGTTGCCTAAAGTTTTTGGAATATATTAAGGAGAGATGAAGATGGCGGAAGAAAAATACAGCATTGACGACATTCTCAAAGAAATCGAAAGCTCGCGTACCGCGAAACAGGCTCCCAAAACAAAGCGGGTTGAAAGCGTGACCGATATTCTGGGAGAAAGCGATGAAATAGATAAGTTAATAAAAGCGGGCCGGCAGAAAACTTCCGACTACAAGCCCGATATGAGCGTAACGGAAGTGATAAACTCCATAGGCCCGGGCAAACAAAAGGAACCTGTAAAAAGCGCTCGGCAGCGCACCGAAAGCGAGTTCGAAGCGCGGCTTGCCGCAGACGTTTCCAAAGCCGCCGACCGCAAAAAGCCCGTTGTCGGCGACGATGACAACTTTCCGGACCGCGCGGCAAAACAGCGCTCGGATGAAGAAGTCAACGCGCGTATAGCGAGAGACGTTTCAAATGCCGCGGATATGAAAAAGTGGAACGAGTTGTCCTCTTCCTACGAGGACGGCGAGGACGACGACGTTAAAACTTACTCG